>JBNMKO010000025.1:0-34874 GCA_050874385.1 Eubacteriales bacterium | reverse complement strand
TCCTCATAAAACATAATATTTATTTAGATAATTTCTAGTATTTTTTATTCTCTGTAAATGCTACCTTCCGATACTTCATATATATTATTTTTTGTCTTGTCCATATTAAATGACACCTTCACAAGCTCAGGGCTAATCAGTGAATATTCTATATCCCCTCCATTTTTCTCAATTATCTCGTAAATATTCGACATTCCATAGCCATGCCCATTTGAAAATTTATCTGGAAGCAACTCCTTAAAACTCGTTTTATCCATATGCTTTATTGAGTTGACAATCTCACCGTATATTTTTTCATCTGAGGCGTTAATCATTATGCTTATATGCGGATTTTCACTGTCCTTCGCTGCATTTATCGCATTGTCCAACAGATTTGCAAATAGATAATATAAATCAACATCATCTATACAGTCCGCACTTCCGCAGACAAAACACTTTGCATCAATCTCATTCTTCCTGCACTCCTCCATTTTTCTGTTCAGCAATGTATTTAAAATAATATTGTTTGAATAAATATTGCACTCACTGTATTTATCATTATTTTTGGCAAGCGAACTCACATATTTTTCCGTCTCAATATATTTTTTCTGCGATAACAAATCCTGAATTACGGTGATTGATTTGTTAAAATCGTGATTTCTCTTTTCTATCTCCTCATGCCTTGCCTTTATTTCCCTTATATTTTCCTCCTGATATTCAAGGCTCCTCTGTCTTATCTCGAACCCATGCCTTTGTTCAAGTATTTTCTTTTCGTATTCGTCAACAACAAATACAAGCATATTAAAAACTATAATTCCAAATATCAGAAGATATGGAAAAGCCTTGTGTCCTGCCATATTTATTAATATGTAGTAGATGAAAATGAAGGAAAAAATGTACATAAAAACATATAGTATTTTTCTCATAGTTTTTGTTTTCTCCTTAACTTAGCTAATGATAATCATAAAAATATTTTGTTTAAAATATTTTTCTTTTTGGAGTTGTTTTTCAATCTATATAATTTTTTACAGCTTCTTTTACATCATATATTTTCTTTGGTGTAACATCGATTATCATGCCATTTTTCATAACCACCTGTCTGCCCGAAATATTTTTTACATGCTCCAAATTTATTAATGTATTTCTGCTCACCCTCACAAAACCGTATTCTGCAAGTTGGTTTTCTATTTTACTTAATGTATATCTCACAGTAAAAGTGCTATTATCCGAATAATGAATTACCATATCATGCCCGAAAATCTCAATCACGGAAATTCTGCAAAGTTGCAATTCATACTCAGACATTCCACTCTTTATAACAAGCCTCTTTAATTTTCTGTCAAATACGCGATACACTTCAAGCAAGGCAATCTCCAAATCCGTCTCTAATTTATCTTTTCTCACAAATCCGAGCGGCTGACCCACAAATGAGTCAAAAACATAGTGCGAATAAGCTGTTATATATATCACCTTGGGCTTAAATCCCTGCAAAAGCAACTCCCTCACAATATCAAAACCTAAATCTTTTCCCAGCTCTATATCCATAAAAATAAGGTCAGGATTTTTCTCCTTATATTCTTTGAGTGCTTTCATTCCATCCCTGCAATAGATAAATTCCAAATTGTCAAGCTCTCTATAATCCCACACAGTCCTGCCATGCGCACAAAAATTATCACTCTGTCCCAATCCGGTTAATTTTGAGTTGGAAAGCACCTTATCACTGCATAAAATATTTTTTAATTTCAGATAAAACTTCTCGTCATCGTCACATATCATAATGGTCATATTGTGATACGGCAAACCTCCCTTCTCTTGTCAATGTAACAACTATACAAATCAATCGGATATTCACAATCCGCTCTGTTACTTAATAGTGTTAAAAATCAATATTCATATACACTTATACAGCCTAACATTGGCAAATATTATACATAATAATTTTCACGCTAAAAATTCCTTATTTCACCCTTTACATCATATATTTTCTTTGGAGACACATCAATTACCATGCCATTTTTCTGCTTTTATCTATTTGATAAAATAATAACAGTTCCAGCATAAAACACAATATTTTTGGCACGAAATTGATGTTTTTGGCGTGAAATATAAAAAATACTATATTTTCTCATAAAATAAAAATAGCTCTGTCAACAACAAAATATTATTATTGAACATTCATTCTGTTTATGGTATATTGTTGTGGTATAATTGAAAAGAAATAGGATGTGATTTTCTGATTGTTAGATGCCCTCTAGTCCACAAAGGAGGGTGATGCCCTATGAACACAATGGAAGTTCTTACACTGTTGCTAGTAATATTTGCGGCTCTGTCTTACATAGACAATCATTTTAACAAAAAGAAATAGCATCCCCACCGACCAAGGTTAGATGCTATTCTTTATAGTAATATTTAACTGAGGGCAAATCGGACTTTGCATCCGATTTACTTTCTGAGTAGATTATACACCAGGGTGCTTGAATTTTCAAGTGCCCTTTTTATATATCTGGCGGATATTTTTAATCTGCTAACGCTTACCAATTTATGTCAATCGCGAATAACTTCCACGATAGTGTAAAACTGACTACTCCCACGGGCAAGCCCGTGGGGTTCTTACTACCAAGTTTAGCTTGTAATCGTACATCATTCTCAGACTTTGGAATACAAGTGTAAGTCTATTTGAGTAAGAACTTTTATTACCAAGCAGTCCAACGACCACATTAACGATAAATTTCTATCATCTGAATGGACTCAGATTTTGATAGGAAGTATAGTCAATCTCCCTAAAATATTTCATTTATGCTGTTTTAATTCCACTATTTAATATTTTAATGTTATTAGCCTTAATCCATTCAATCAGGGCTTTTTCTTTCTTATAATGCTTCGCAAATTCAGTAATACATTTGGTTTTGTCTATATCTTTCGTTTTATAATTGTAACAATACAGTAAAAATGATGAATACCAGTCCCGCTGTACTAATGTTCCATCCGTTAAATGATACATTCTTTCATACAATTTCTTTTTTATATAATCATCTATCGTATGGTCATACTGACTTGCCCTGTAATTATCAGGCACTTCTACATATGTACCACCAGACACCTTAAATTTCTTTTCTATAGCAATTTGAAATCCAGAAGGACATCTGTTTTTTATAGATTTACCGAAACGCTTTTTCTTATTAAATCTGCCTTTTTTATTAATCGTTGTCTCTTTTGCCCGTTTCATAAGTTTACCGGCATTTTTAGGCTCTGTAATAAACACATCTCCAAGGCTTCTTATGTGGTTAACGTCTTCATTTATAGCAAGCTGCCTGTTGACTGCGTTGATACGACATAATTCAGAGTGTTTCGCTTTTAGTTTTTTATAATGATGAGAGTATTCCCAAGTCTTACGCCCTTTCTTAATCGTACCGTCCTCATTATAATTTTGCGGATTAGCTGCCCGTCTGCTTCTATCCATAGCACGATAATATATTCTTTCCAGTCTTTCGGATTTTTGAATACTGTTACCTCTTTCGGATAAATTTTTAAGACCAACCTCTGTATCAGATGTATAAGCAACCGTCTGCGTTCCAATATCAGCACCAATGATACCTTTCCCAAATTTATGCCTTGGATTGCCAAATCTATCATATTTGCGTTTGGCTTTGCCTTCTATTGTTAAATGTAAATACACTCTATATTTACCACGAATAAATTTTGGAACAAGAGCAGCATAGCAGGGTCTGTAGGTATCTATACAGTATGCATTATCTGCAAGCATCTGTATTGCTTTTCTATCTGTAATTTCAGGTTCAGCAAGATAATCCAGGACAGCATTCACTTCATCGGATTGAAATCTATCCTTAACCTGTATTCCAAAAGTAGATTTTCCAAGTTTGAATTGCAGTTTATTATCTTTAACCGATATTGAAATACCTCGGTTTATCTGTTTTGCCCTGATACAAGGAATTTCCCCGTATTTAGAAAAATGCAGGTTTTTTCCATTACCATAAAGACATTTTTCCATGCCCTGCCATACATCTTCTGCTTTCGTAAGTGCAAATACAGCGTCAATGCCATATTTTTTACCTATCGGTATCATAGATGTTCTACAATAATCCCATGTAACATGATATTGCCTCTGCATTTCATTAAGTTGACCGGCAAGTATTTTCCGCTTTTC
This sequence comes from Eubacteriales bacterium, assembly GCA_050874385.1. Classification (GTDB taxonomy): domain Bacteria; phylum Bacillota; class Clostridia; order Lachnospirales; family Lachnospiraceae; genus CAG-882. The sequence continues at coordinate 30,730 of JBNMKO010000025.1, read as the reverse complement.
CTTATTTTCGGTAGAACCATAAAGTTTAAGTAACTTACGATACCTTTTAGTGCGCATAAGCTGGTCGTAATTCCTTCTCATAAGACCAACAAGTTCATTCCCTGCTTTTCTAATCTTATCAGAAAAAACTACCACTTTTTGTATATCAGAAGAAGACATATCGGTTTCTGCAACCATGATATGTCTGTCAGAAAGTTTATGAAACTGTTTTAGACGTTTCCTGTATTCCTTATCATCCATGCTTTTTCTGCTCCTCTATATACTTGATTACTGTGGCTTCACTTATATGTCCTGCTGTAGATACAAAATATCCTCTTGACCATAAAACACCACATCTTGCATAAAACTGTTTCAGCGTTGGATATGCCTTGAATAATTCAACAGCACTAATACTTTTGAGTGTTCTGACAACATCACAGGGAGCGACAGTCTGTGACACATCCACAAAAATATGTATATGGTCAGGCATCACTTCAAGTGCTTTAATTTTGTACCCATAATCACTGCATATTTTTTGTAATATCTGTTTAAGAGTGATATCTACACTCCCCTGTAATACAGAAAATCTAAACTTAGGACACCAGATAATATGATATTGTATCAGATACTTGCAATGCGAAGCACTATGATATTGTTCCCCGCTCATAATCCTGTTCTCCTAACTGATATTTTTCCTGAATACCTCTGCGCATCAAATCAAGGAATGTAATAGTTTTCCCTTCCTCAACAGAATAGATACGGGCAAGATTTTCAAGTTCTGTTTTCCACTCCATAGGAATAGAAATGTTAATTTGTACATTATTTGATTTTGGTCTGCCCATGAACTTAATACCCTTTCTATTTATACATATACCATATATCATATCTACGCAAAAGTCAAGTTAAAAATATGTGGCTTTCATCCCATAGGCAAGCCTATGGGTTTTCGCCACAAAATTATAACAATATCCCCGTCCACGACGAGGATATCTTCAATACTTGTATGTAATAATTTACTCAAAATCAGCAGATTATCGAGGCTTGGAAGTGACTTGCCTGAAAGCCATTTATACACTGCCTGCGGATTTTCAAATCCCATGACTTCCTGAATATCTTTTACAGAATATCCTTTGTCATGGAGTAATTCCTTTATCCTTTTTCCGGTTGCCTCCTGTCGGATTGACAAATACATAGGTTTCATATTTTTTCCTCCATTCATCCCATCCAAAAAACACAAATCCATTTTAACATCTTTTACCATTGATTTCCAGTATGCTTTTCTGAATTTTTTTACAAAATTCCTCATAGTCCGTATAGCCCAACAACAGCATCCTGTTTTTCAGCTCCCCAAATGCATCCTCGAACCTCGACCTATCCCTTTTCTTTATCCTACAAAATATAATCAAATACCTGCTTCCATGTTTTTGCGCTTCCTGTTGGAATTTCACATTAACCTTGCGCTTTATAAAAAGCTCATCCGCCAAATAATCGGCAACATCAATAAAACAGTAATAATCATACAGAAAAGAGAACCTTCGCAGCTTAAAGAAGTTTTTGTAATCCATTATAATCCTCACTTTTGAGCAAAAATAAACTTTATGTTTGCTGACTCATCTGTAAAAGATTATATTTCCAAAAATTCTTTTTGTCATTCAACTAAAAGTTTAATGTATCTTTTCAATTATTTTAGCCACTACGGAATATTGACTTCACTGTTCATAAAGAAAGCACCTCCGAAAAGTTTTATCCTTCCGTTGGTGCTTTAACTTTGCTATAATCCTAAGTATTCGCTTGGCAAAATCGCTTTTATATCTGACATAGAATAATCCGCTGTATTTCTTGTCACAATATATTCTGCACCATAGCTCTTTGCACATTCCATTTGTAAGCAATCTTCAAAATCAGAAAAGTCCTCATTTGCAAGTCCTGATAAGAGTTTAACTTTGTCTATTCCCTCCACATCAAAAATTATACATAAGTTTGATAATATTTCTCTACGTTCATTTACAGTATAATCTTTTCTTAATATGAAAAACATATTAGAAATTGAATGAGCCGCAATACATCCTTTTGTATTTCCCTTGGTACATGATAATATTACTTTCTTTGCGTCATCAAAGAATGGCTCTCTTTCAAGAAGGTAATCAAGTAATACATTTGTATCTATCAAAATTTTACTTACCATATTTATCTTCCCTATAAGAAGCCAATTCTGTGTTATCATCTGAGACTGTTCCCTTTTTGCGCAACTGCTCTAACCTTTCAAACGCCTCTTTCCTTTCATTATCGTTATCTGCATACAATCCATTTAATCCTTGCATTATCTGAATTACAAAATATAATTTATCCTCTGGTATTTTTTCTAATTCCATTATTGCACTCTGTCTTAATGCCGTCATGCTTCATGCCTCCTTGTTTTAATATACTTAATCATGGTCAAATATAGACAAACGTGTTCAACTCACATTTTCTAACCAATATATTTTATTATACTTCCAAAGCAATTTACATTTTGCAGCATTGACTTTTTTACAGTGTTTCGTATGACTTTGAAAGTTCAACGCATTTAACTGTGGATATAAAGCAGTAACATATCCTCTGTGGGTTTCACCATTTTTATATGTGTACTCAACCAAATCCCTGTGCCTAATTCCAAACACATTATCAGTTGCAGCCTTGCTCTGTCTACGCATTGGTTTTATAGTCCAATCCTTTACTCTATCCGTGTCAGGCTTCAAATCTGTTATACAGATAGCATCATTGGAATGTGATTTTTTTATATTCCAGTCAATGCGCTTGTTAGCTGTATCTCCACCTGTTGTCATATTTAATGTTCCTAAAAGTGATAACTGTTCTCTAAGCCAATTCTTGCCTATCATCACATGCTGGGCGTAATTCAGATTTTTATTATCGGAACTGTTAAGCATGGAAAAATATCTGTCCATAAATACTTCTTCTTTTCCTTCGGTTTTCTGATGGCACTTTTCACACAATGTAATCAGATTTTCGAGCGTATTAGAACCGTTTAATCTTCTTGGTCTAATGTGGTGTACCTCAAGTACACAGTCAGATTTCCCACATTCCATACATTTACATCCATCGCGGAAAATAACCGCTTTGCGGATATTTTCATCTAATCTGTTTGATTTCTGATACTGCCAGCTATATGATTTATAGCCATCCGTCAATGCCCGGATATCAATGGACACATCCTCAAGCCAATAGCCTGTTATATTAACCCATCTGTTTAAATGATTAATAACTCTTATCACTGCCTGTCGTTTCTGTAAAATACTTGGCGCAATTCTTCCCTGTCTTTTGGATGAACTGCGGTTATCAAACCTTGCCTGTCTATATCTTTTGTGATAACGATGGTATCTTCTGTAACCTTTTCTCACTTCCATAAGATGTTTTACATCATTTCGTTGTTCGATAGTTCCCTTAAAAACAACCTGATTTTTTGTCTTGCATTTTTGAACCAGTGCAACACCGACATGCAAGCCACCATCATCAATCCCACACCTGATTTCATCACTGCAAATATCTTCATCAGGAACTTTCTTGTAAAGCTGTATTACCATCGGATATCGGCTGACTAATGAAGCGCGCTTCCTACGGATAAGAAACCATGCTTTAACCTCTTTCGTCGGTGATAACTGCTTTCCGTTTGCGTCTAATACAAAAGCATAATTTGTCATCTCTGACATCTTCCTTTCGGAGAATTTTTCTTCTTGGCAAAGTCATGCAGAGGACATGTGTTTCTCTGTTATCAATGCAGGACATCAGCACTGTTTCTTGATTGGCACTCGCAGAGCTTTAGACTGAAGATTACATCCAAAGGTGCGTCTTTACCTTACTGCACAACATAGTTCATATCTGCAGCGTATGTTTCCACAGCAGCAGTCACTAAGCCTTGAAACCTATTGCTAAGCCATGGACAAAAAGTTTAATATGTTCACTTTTGTCCATGTTTATACACATATTTCTATGTTTTTGACTACTTAACAATTAGTCCTTTTAACCGCAAATAAAATAATATTTTTAAATTCATTTTATATTATGACAAATCGATTATTAATTTGTCTTACTCTAATTATAAAATATAAGGTGTCACCTGATAAACATAGTAATTAATCCAATTAGTATAAAGGTTATTCGCATGTGCTCTCCAAGAAAGTCTAGGTCTTGAGTTCACATCGCCATCCGTATAATAATTGCGCGGCATATCGATAGAAAGTCCCTTGCCTAGGTCGCGCTTATACTCTGTATCAAGCGTGATACGGTCATACTCCGGGTGTCCCATGACGAATATGCGCTTGCCGCCCTCAGCGAGAACGATGAACACCCCCACCTCGTCGGACTCCGCGAGTATCTGTAGTCTTGCATCGGCTAAGATATCGGACTTGGACACCGTTGTGTGGCGTGAGTGAGGTGCATAAAAATAATCGTCAAAACCGCGCACAAGCGGAACTTTTCGGTTTAATACCTTGTGCTCGAAGATACCAAATGCCTTCTTTGGAAGGAGTTCCTTGCGGATGCCGTAGTGGTGGTATAGTCCTGCCTGCGCTCCCCAGCAGATATGAAGTGTCGAGGTTACATGACCGTCCGACCAATCCATTATTTTTACAAGCTCATCCCAGTACGTTACCTCCTCAAATTCCATCTGCTCAACGGGAGCTCCTGTTATTATAAGCCCGTCGAAATTTCTGTCCTTCACCTCGCTGAATGTCTGGTAAAACTGGTTTAAATGTGATGCTGAAGTGTTTTTTGAGACGTGGGACTCAAGCTGCAAAAATGTGATGTTAATCTGAAGCGGTGTGTTGGACAGAGCTCTTAGAAGCTGTAACTCCGTGTCCTGCTTTATCGGCATAAGATTGAGGATAAGCACCTCAAGCGGTCTTATGTCCTGTGAAAGTGCCCTGTTCTCGTCCATCACAAATATATTTTCATCTTCAAGAGCTGCCCTTGCCGGCAGGTCGTTCTGTATTCTAATCGGCATTAATCGTTCCTCTTTCCTGTCAAATTTATGAAATCCTCCTCGGATATAATCGGAATGCCAAGTTCTTTGGCTTTCTGATTTTTCGAGGAATTGCTTGTTGTATCGTTGTTTATGAGATAGTCTGTCTTTGAGCTTACGCTGCCTGCTACCTTTCCTCCGAGACTCTCTATTAGGGCTTTGACCTCGTTTCTGTTGGCAAAATGCTCGACGGAGCCTGTTATAACAAAGGTCTTTCCCGCAATATCCGAGCTCAAATCAGCCTTCTCCTCCGGGATAAGTCTTAGCTCCTTTGCAAGTCCAAGCGCGTTCTCGCGCTTCCTTTCGTCCGAAAAATACTTGACCACATCGCCCGCGATAACGGCTCCTATGCCGTCAATCTGAATAAGCTCATTCTCATCCGCCGCGACAATAGCGTCAAGATTGCTGTCAAAATGCCTGCAAATAAGCTTCGCATTTGCAACACCTACACCGGGTATTCCAAGGGCATATATAAATCTGCTTATCTGTGCATCCCTCGACTTCTCTATTGAAGCCATCATATTGTCAAACGACTTCTCACCAAAACCCTCCATAGTGCAGATGCGCTCCTTGTAGCGGTCAAGGTGATATATGTCAGCGTATGTTTTTATCATACCATCATCTATGAATTTTTCAAGGGTGGCCTCAGATATTCCGTCTATATTCAGCGCATCCCTCGAAACCAAAAGTTCAAAGCCCTTGACCTGCTTTGCCTGACATTCAGGGTTGGTGCAGTAAAGACTAAGCGCATCATTCTGGCTTCTAATCTCTGTCTTTCCGCCGCAAACCGGACATATATCAGGTATGACAACTTCCCCGTCATCCTTCTTGTCCTCGCCCTCCGCTTTCTTTACAACCTTTGCAATCTGCGGAATTATCATGTTCGCCTTGTAGACGGAAATTGTGTCCCCGAGACCAAGACCGAGCGACCTTAATATGCTGATGTTATGCACACTCGCCCTTGAAACAGTTGTCCCCTCAATCTCTACAGGCTCAAATATGGCAACAGGGTTTATAAGTCCCGTTCTTGAAGCACTCCACTCTATCTCGACAAGCTTAGTGTCCACAAGTTCATCCTTCCACTTGAATGCGATGGAATGTCTTGGAAACTTTGCTGTGCGTCCAAGGCTCTCCCCGTAGGCGATATCATCGTATGTGAGCACCAGTCCGTCTGACGGGAAATCATTTTGCTCAACCTCTTTTGCAAAATATTCAACGGCATCCGCCATATTTTTCTCATCGACCACGCGAAAATCCACTATGTCAAAGCCCTGACTTTTAAGCCAGTTAAACTGCACCTCCTTGGAATTTCCAAAATCGACATCCGGCTCATTTGTCACTGGATTAACAGCAGATATGAGTGCAAATGCCTTCAATCTCACATTTCTCTTAGCCGTAATCTCACTGTTTAGCTGTCTCACTGAACCACTGCAAAGATTTCTTGGGTTTTTGTACTTCTCGCCATCACCTGTAATCTGTGCATTTATTCTCTCAAAATCGGAGTAGGTTATTATCGCCTCGCCCCTTATCACAAGTCTTCCTTTATAGGAAATCTTCGTCGGAAGGTTCTTGAATGTTCTCGCGTTTGCCGTGATGACCTCGCCTATATATCCGTTTCCTCTTGTGACCGCCTTTACCAGCCCGCCATTTTCGTAAGTCAGCACCACGGTAAGCCCGTCAAGTTTCCATGACAAAAGGCACTTATGTTCACCTGCAAAGGCTGCTAGTGCATCGACAGACTTTGTCTTGTCAAGACTTAACATCGGCGCGGCGTGTTCCTCTTTCGGAAGCTCGCTCACCGTCTCATATCCTACATGCTGTGTTGGGCTGTCAGACATGACTATCCCCGTCTCCGCCTCGAGTGACACCAGCTCATCGTAGAGCGCATCGTACTCAAAGTTGGTCATAAGCTCCTTGTCGCCCGCATAATACGCTTTCCCAGCCTCATTTAATATACCGACTAACTCCTTAATTCTGACTGCCTTATCCATTATTTTGTTCCCCCATTCCACAAAGATTTCTAAGTTTAACAGTCTCCTCTGTTGTGAGCGGTCTAATCTCGCCCTCCTTGAGCCCGCTTATGTTCACATTCATTATTCTTATTCTTTTCAGTGCCAAAACTTCATACCCGAAAGCTCCGCACATTCGCCTTATCTGGCGGTTGAGCCCCTGTCTCAACACTATAGTGAAGGTTCTCTTGCCGTTCCTTTTTACAACACATCTTCTCGTGACTACTTTTTTTCCGGTATTTCCGTCGGTTATCTCAACACCGGCGCCCATTTTCTTTATGAAATCGTCCGTCACGTCCTTGTTGACCTTAACGACGTACTCCTTCTGATGATTATTTGAAGTCTTTAAAATATTATTCATAAGCTCGCCATCGTTGGTCAAAAGCAAAAGTCCGCACGAGTCCTTGTCAAGCCTTCCCACAGGGAACACTCTTTTGTCAATTCCCTTATTTTTTAAATAGGCTGCAAGACTGTCCGGCTCGTCCGCCATCGTGGTCACTATCCCCTCCGGCTTGTAAAAAGCATATATTACCTTTTTCACAGCATTTGGAGCCTTGATGGTCTTTCCGTTCACCTCAACACTGTCGCCATCCTCAACCTGCATCCCCATGGAGGCTGTCTTTCCGTTTACGCGAACCTTTCCGGCTGCTATAAGTCTGTCAGCTTCGCGCCTTGAACAATATCCTGAATCACTGATATATTTGTTAAGTCTCATAATCCCACATTTCCTTATATCTTTTTATATAGCTTTAAAAGCCTTACAAAATTTTCATAAACAAACATAAATGTCCTACATCTCTAATGCGTTTATAAAATCTTATTTTCCTTTTAATAACTTACTTTTATACAATATCAGCGCAGGACAAAAAATCCTGCGCCGATAAAACAATCCCGCACTGTAATCCTTCCGGCATCATCAATCAACCGTCTGCTGTTCATACAAAAATCTCGTCACATTGTCAAAAATCAAAATATCTTTCACTTCCTTGAGATTAGGCTGGTTAATTCTTGCGGCTATGTTGTCAAGGCGCACCTGCCTCTCAATCTCCTCAATGGTCTTATCGGACAACATAATGGAATTATAGCTTTTCACCTCATCCCCTACATTGCCGCCGGCTATATAGTATGTCCCGCTCTCATTCGTGCAAATATAAAACGCATTGAGCATTGTTACAACCTGCGCTCCAAGAGTCGTCGTCACACCACATTTTGCAACGACAATATAGCTTCCTTCAACCATTCCCTCCATCATATAACAGGTAAGTGACTTGACAGAATCAATATATTCGCTTAACTGCACAAATTTATCCCTGTCAAGATTTGCACTGTCATTGGTCATATACATCGCCAAGTCATACTCGCCGGAAGCGAGATAATCGTAGAACTGTCGGATAAAATTCTTAATGTCATAATCCATATCCTCCACAAACGATGCTGCCAGCTTGTCCTCCACAGCCTCCGTCTCATTCGCAACCGAAAGCTCCGCCATCGTATTCTGTATGACCACAACATCTGTCATCGGCTCCGACGCAGCCTTCTTAGCCGAACACCCACTCGCAAAAAATACGGCAAATGCAAGGCATAAAGCAAAAAACTTTCTGTACACAAATAACCTCCGATACAACGAATGCCGCCATGCAGCCCCAATGCACAGCTTCATTCTACTAATATAGCTTTTGACCCAACATTCCAATATATGATTTTAACAATTTTTCATTAAAAAATCAATATGATATAATGTTAAACTTCCTCTTGCCAAATGCCAAATAATATTATAAAATAATATTTAGCGGTTTCTCATAAGCGATTTTCTCACATAAAATTATCCGTACATGAATAATCTTATGTAGATATCTGTTGTGAACATTCGCATGCACTTGTAGCTCAGTGGATAGAGCACCGGTTTCCGGAGCCGGGTTGTCGGGGGTTCGATTCCCTCCAGGTGCATTTTTTTATTGCAAAATCACTCCGTTTCCCTCCACTCGAAGCCGTTTTCCCTCGTGTAGATATACGCACAGTCTGAGAGAATTTCATCCGTTGAAAGCTCTGTCATATTTATATTTTTAATCATATCATCCAGCTCTTCCCTTGTAATATCCCCATCCACAGGGATAAGTATAAGTTCATGCACACTGCTTGGAATGATATACACATCCGCCTCTATATGCGCCGTAAACTCTTCCAACAGCCCCTCATACAACATACATGCCGCACCATAACTTCTGTATATGTTGGTCAAAACATACATAGGAAACTGCTCGTTCATGCTCTCAACCTGAGTTATCAGGCTATCCACATCCATATCCTCCTCTTCCCTCAAAATCATGTCCGAGACCACCTGGTTCATCGGTCTTATCTGAGGCGGATAAAGGCTTGGCGTGTTTTTTGCCGCAAGACGGTAAAGCAGCTCCTCATCAATTTTCCAGTACTCCAAATGATTGTTATATATTGTGACAATCCCTCTTGCGTTATCCGCATTGTCAATCACTGCAAAATACACTATCGCAAGGTTTAGAAATCTTCTGTGAGGTATCTTTTCTAAGAGTTCCCTGTTTCGCTCATAGTTTATAAGTCTGAATGCAATATTGTCTCTTATCCTTTCAAAGTCAGTAAAAAAATCTGCCGGAATTGAAACAATACCACTGTTTTCCACATAGAGCTTATATATTTTTTGTGCAATCTCCTCCACCTCGCATCCGGACAGATACATGGCATAGTAGCCATTGAGATATACTGTGGGCGAAAAATTGGTGTCATTTTTCATAATCACAACGCCATCTAAAACAACGCCGTTAAGCTTTGTCACACGGTGAATAAAAACCTCTGCCTCCTTTCCGACGATTTCCTTTACGCAATCCACCACTGCGTTTAAAAACTCCTGGTAATTCATATTTTTTCCTTTCTATAAATAAACTTTGACAGGCAATCAAAGGTTATTCCGTCCCCAAAAAACAATATTCAACAGTGATTTGCAAAATAAATAATACCTCACTGTATCCCGTACCAACCGTCAAACGGATATTTGCAATCTGCCCATGTTTATCGGCTTACTGCTCCCCGTCATTGACATAATAATCTTCTAAATTAAATCTTATATGGGAAATAAAAGAAAAATAAAAACTATATCTAAAATGTGATAAATATATATGAAAATAGAACTCTTCCAAAATGTACGCCATGTGGTGGGAGAAAAATCTCCCGCCGCATGACATAAAGTAAAGATTAAGCTCTTGAAAGGTACTCGCCTGTACGAGTATCAATCTTAATCTTCTCACCCTGCTCAACAAAGAGAGGAACCATAACCTTAGCACCTGTCTCAACGATAGCCGGCTTAGTAGCACCTGTAGCTGTGTTGCCCTTAACGCCAGGCTCTGACTCTGTAATCACAAGCTCAACGAAAAGAGGTGGCTCGATAGCGAATACATCACCGTTATGGGAGAGAAGCTTAACCATCTCGTTCTCCTTAACGAACTTGAGTGAGTCGCCTACTGTGTCCTTTGTAAGCTGAATCTGCTCGTAGTTCTCTGTATTCATGAAGTGATAGAAATCATCATCAGCATAGAGATACTGATACTCAGACTTGTCAATGTGAGCTAAATCAAACTTAGCTGTTGGGTTGTAGGAGTTCTCCACAACACCACCACTTATAATATTCTTAAGCTTTGTTCTAACGAATGGTGAGCCCTTACCCGGCTTAACATGCTGGAACTCGATTACCTGCCAAATTGAACCGTCCATCTGTATTGTCATGCCGTTTCTAAAATCGCCTGCTGTTACCATATATAGGTATACCTCCTTGGAATAATCAATCTTCTGTTCATTTTAATATATCTTAAAACATATTTCAACTATTTTTTCAATCTATTTTGTTCTTTTTTTACTTTTTTCCTGTTTGTCTCTATGTATCCAGCTCAAGACTCACCAAAAGTGCGTGGTTTACCTTCCTTATTATCTCGCTGTCAAGGTGGCATACCTTATCTTTAAGTCTCTTTTTGTCTATTGTTCTAAGCTGTTCGAGCAAAATAACCGAGTCCTTGATTATGTCATATCTCGACGAATCTATCTCCACATGTGTCGGAAGCTTCGACTTGTGCATCTGGCTTGTAATCGCCGCACATATAACCGTCGGACTGTGTTTGTTGCCCGTGTCATTCTGTATTATAAGTACAGGTCTTATTCCGCCCTGCTCTGAACCGATAACCGGTCTTAAATCTGCATAATATATATCCCCTCGTCTTATTATCATATATACACTCCGTCCTGTCATTGCTCATCCTGACCTGTTATACGATGCGTTGACATTCTGCCATAACACCATATTCTAATCTTCTATACTTTCAGGTAAGGCTGTCTACTTAATCACACAATAAGTATTTCCATCTTTTGCGGAAGTGTATTCATAAATTTTTAAATATATATCCTCTTAACCCTCTTATTTATATCGCACACGAACTCATAGTTGAACCGCCCGCACAGTGCCGACAGCTCATCAACCGTGATAAGCGCATCCCCGTCATGCCCAAAGAGCGTGACTTCATCCTCAAGCTCCACATCCGGAATGTCCGTCACATCGACCATGAGCTGGTCCATGCAGACCCTGCCTGTAATCGGTGCTCTCTGTCCCTTTATAAGGACATAGCCCTTGTTTGAAAGCAGTCTCGGATATCCGTCACCGTAACCTATTGAGACCGTGGCTATACGCCTTGGCGAGTCGGCGACATACACCCCGCCGTAACTCACTTCATCCCCGGGCTGTATCGTCTTGATATGTACAACGTGGCTTTTAAGCTCCATCGCCGGATAGAGCTCAATATTGTTTACAATCTCATCCGACGGCTCAAGCCCGTACAGTGTTATGCCCTGTCTGACCCACTCAAATGTGCACTCAGGCATGTCAACAATGGCTGCCGAATTTGAACAATGTCTGTATGTAAACTCAATATTTCTTTTTTTAAGCTCATCCAAAACCCGACAAAAGTTGTCGTACTGCTTTCTCGCCTTTGTCTTAACCGCCTCGTCCGCCGTGGCAAAGTGCATAAAAATGCCATCGCATATAAGATTAGGCAGCGACTTTATCTTCTCAATCTCGTTCACTGTAGGGATTATGTCCTCGTCATGCTTTGCCGGCAAACCAATTCTGTTCATTCCCGTGTCGAGTTTGATGTGACATCTGCCACATTTTCCCATGTTACCCGCAAGCTCTGACAGCATACACGCCTGCTCATACGAGAACATTGACAAAATTATGTCATTTTCTATGGCAAGCCTGTACTCCTTGGGCGAGATATATCCAAGCACGATTATATGTGTTCCAATCCCTGCCTCGCGAAGCTCCACAGCCTCCTCTATCGTCGCCACCGCAAAGCCCGCCGTGATATCCTCCACAGCCTTTGCGACCGGCACAGCGCCATGACCGTATGCATCCGTTTTTATGACAGCTATTATCCCTGTATTTTCAGGCAAAATTTCCCTGCTCTTTAAAATATTCTTGCGTATCGCCCCAAGATTTACCAAGGCATACGCGCGGTTATATTCGCCTGTAAAACTATCCAAATCCATTATGTATCATTCCTCCAATAATATATGCGGTCACACAAGCAAGCCCGGTATCGAGTCAATAATATCCCTCGCCATAAGTGAGTGTTCTCCAAGCCTTGCCGCAGCGCTGTCGCCTGCCATGGCATGGAGCTGTACCCCAACCGCAAGCCGCTCAAAAAAGTTTTCCTTCGTCCACGCATTGACCGCCGCAAGTATGCCTGTGAGCACATCGCCCGAACCTGCCGTAGCCATGCCCGGATTTCCGCAAGTTGTTATTAAAAGCTCACCGTCCGGGGACGCAACAGCGCTCACCGCATCTTTAAGCACACAGTATACTCCATACCGCTTTGCAAATTCAAGAGCATAATATGGTATATCGGATGCAAGTTCACTTATCTTATGCCCTGAAAGCCTGCTCATCTCACCGACATGCGGCGTGATGACAAGCGGAACTGTCTTTTTTCTTCTGCTGCCATCGCCAAGCCATCCGTCGGTATCCTCGGAAATTATATTGAGCGCATCCGCATCAGCGATTACAGGAACCGTGGAGTTTTCAAGCACATAGCCGACAACCTTTTTTGACAGCTCATTCACCGACATTCCGGGTCCTAACACAACCACACTCGCAGCCGCAAGAGCGCTCTCCAAAACTTTCTCCGGCTCATCGTTGTAACTTTTTACAATAGCCTCCGGAAGCACAGACTTTAGATAGCTGTCAGCCGACTCATGTGTGAGCACAGTCACAACCCCCGCCCCCGTGCGGTACGCGGCAAGTCCCGACATGAACGCCGCCCCCGTCATATCCTTAGAGCCGGCTATTATAAGAGGCTTCCCGTAATTTCCCTTGTTGCTTCTTCTCTCCCTCACAGGCACTGCTGCCCTAAAATCCTTCTCATCGGCAAAATAAAGAGCACTTTTTTCTCCCTCACCCGACTTTTCATATGCCGCAAAGTCAAACGGAAGAAATCCAATCTGCTCCACAAAAAGCTCTCCTGTGTATTCTTTTCCCGGATAGAGCATCTGTCCAAGCTTTGCGTATCCAAAAGTCACCGTGATATCCGCCCGCACCGCTTCTCCCATTATCTGCCCGTTTGCAGAATTTATCCCCGAAGAAATGTCAACACTTATCACCTTGCTGTCTGCGGCATTTATGCACTCTATTATCTTTTTGTACTCACCCTCCACATTCCTTGACAACCCAATTCCAAACATAGCATCCACAATTACATTATATTCATCAAAGAAAGATGTGTGTATGTCCCCATTAAAAAAACATACAGGAATGTTCAAATGTCTGGCAATTCTCAACTGTACATTAAATTCCTCGGTGGCATGTTCTATATTTCCTGCCAAAAATATACAACAGCTATATCCATCCAGCACAAGCATGCGCGCAGCGGCAATTCCGTCAGCCCCGTTGTTGCCCGTAGAGCACACAAATGCCGCATGTCCGCTTTTGTCAGCAGGCATGAGTGTCTTTACATGTTCTGCCACCTTCATAGCAGCCCTCTCCATAAGAACGAGCGACGGCATACCATTCTCTATCGAATAGCCGTCAATCCTTTTCGCAAGCTTTCCGCTAATTGCTCTTTGCATCAAACGCCTCCATAACTCCCGCACCCAACATTCCGTGCAGATATGTATAGATTGACTCATTTGTCATCTCTTTATCCTGCTTTTGGACAACTCTTTCCTTTAACTTTATTCTGGTGTCCTCAATCCACTGCTCAAGCTTTTCTATATCCTGCTTATTCTTGTTTATCTTCTGATAGCACACGCGGACGCTCTCAAAAATCAAGGCGCTGTTGGCTTCCTTTATGCGGTCAGGAAGTTCGTCTATCTCATGCTCAAGACTATCCTGCTTCTGTCTAGCCTCCACTATAAGCCTCTGGCTTGTCGTCTGCTTTTTAAGGCGCTTGTTCGCCGGCATGGTGTCATCCTCCGCCATCTCAAAAACGCTCTGTGTGAGCTGGTCTCTCACCACCTTTATGTCCTTTAAGTCCGCGTTTGCCTGTCCCTGCCTTTTTAAAAGGTCTAACAGCTCTTTCTCAAGTCTCTTGATAGTCGGAGTCTTTTCGCTCTCTGGAAAAAGCTTCAGCCATCTCTCATCCAAACATGCTATCGGTATATTTCTCTTTTTTAAAAGCTCCCAGATGCGCCTCTCATCCGCGGACATCTGCTCTTTTTTCTGTTCAATCTTTTTAAATCTGCCCATATAAATCCCCATTCCGCCGCCATACGACGGCACAAATAGTAATGTCATTTAACTGTCAGCACCGCCGACAAGCTCAATCGTCACCCTGACATTTTCCCATAACGCAATGCCGCCATTACATCGCATTGCCTATCTGATACTACCACAGGCACACCGATATCTGCAATACCAAACAATAAGCGAATGTATTTTTCTCAACGAAAAACAGACCATGCACTTGGCACAGTCTGTCATTATCACATAATTATAAAAAATTACTTTTCCTTGCGGGCAAGTCTGTACGACAACTGCATAAGGCTCTCAGACAAATGCACATTCTCGACGACGACATCTCCGCTGAGTGCCAAATCCGTGTGCGCAAAATTCCATATAGCCTTGACTCCCGCTGCCGCAACGTCAGCCGCAACCTCCGCCGCGCTGGTCTTAGGAATGGTGAGAGCTGCAATATCAATATTCTCTCTCTTCACAAACTCAGGCATATCCTCTAAGTTCATAACCTCTATGCCGCGAACCGTCATCCCGACAAGCTTAGGATTGATATCGAATATTCCCTTCACCACAAAGCCTCTCTTCTCAAAGGCGGAATAGTTCGCTATAGCCTGTCCCAGATTACCTGCACCCACGATAATCATATTGTGCTTTTTGTCTATGCCGAGAATCTTGGCAATCTCCGAGTGAAGATACTTGACATTATAACCGTAACCCTGCTGCCCGAAGCCGCCGAAATTATTAAGGTCCTGACGAATCTGTGAAGCAGTGACCTTCATTCTCTCACTCAGCTCGTTAGAGGATATACGCTCAACTCCGCTGTCAATAAGTTCCTCCAAATATCTATAATATCGAGGGAGTCGCCTTATGACGGCTGTAGAAATCTCTCTATCGTTCATTGGAACACCTCATACAATACATAATAATTTAGATAACCGCAAAATTCACAACTGTAAAACCAAAGTCATGAACATCTCGATTTTCTTTAATCTATAAGATATATTATATTCGATTGTTAAAAAAAAGTCAATGTAAATTTATCACATTATCACATCTACATTACAATGTCTTTACATATCTTCCGACAGTGTCTCCCAATCCTCATAGAGCTTTTCGAGCTGCTTTTCTATCTCCTGCTTGCGCTCATTGAGCTTCATAAGCTTTGGAAGGTCTGTGTATACCTCAGGGAGTGCAAGTTGTTCATCAAGTTCAGAATTTTCACTTTCAAGCTTTTCAATGTTCTTCTCAATTTTTGAAATGTCATTCTGCCGCTTTCGTAACCTTGCCTGCTCCTCCTTCTGCGCTTTCCAGTCGTCCTTGACGGCGGTATTCTTTTCCTCGCTCACCGCCTTAGTCTCCTTAGGCGCGAGGATATCACGCTTTTCAAGGTAGTAGTCATAATTGCCGATGTAATTTGTCACCGTGCTGGCTGACAACTCGATTATTCTCGTTGCAGTCTTATTTATAAAATATCTGTCATGCGATACATACAGCACCGTTCCGGTATAGCGGTTTAGCGCCGACTCAAGTATCTCCTTTGACATGATATCAAGATGGTTCGTCGGCTCATCGAGTATAAGAAAATTTGCATTTGAGAGCATCATTTTTGCAAGCGAAACTCGTCCTCTCTCGCCGCCGCTAAGGTCACTTATCTTCTTAAACACATCATCACCCGTAAACAGAAAACAGGCGAGCATATTTCTTATCTGCGTGTTGGTCATGTCAGGGTAGGCATCGCCAATCTCGTCAAATGCGGTCTTGTCCATGTGGAGAACATTGTGCTCCTGGTCATAATAGCCAATCTCAACATTTGCCCCGAGACGCACCTTTCCGGCATCGGCATCGATTATGTGGTTAATAATCTTTAATATCGTGGTCTTTCCAGTTCCGTTGTTTCCGATGAGCGCCACTTTCTCACCCTTCTTAATCTCAAAACTCACATCCGAAAACAGCCTGTTATCGCCAAACGACTTGGAAAGTCCTTCTATACTTAGTACATCATTGCCGCTCTCCTTTGCCGGCTCCAACTTAAAGTGCATCGTCTCCTGCTCGGTTATAGGCTTGTCAATCACCTCTATCTTGTCGAGCATCTTCTCGCGGCTCTCGGCGCGCTTTATTGACTTCTCGCGGTTGAAGGATTTGAGCTTTGCTATAACCTCCTCCTGATGCTTTATGTCGCGCTGCTGGTTATAGTATTCCTTTAACTTTGCATCCATGAGCTGCTTTTTCTTTGCCGCATAGTCGGAATAGTTTCCTGAAAATACGCTGACGACACCGCGCTCAACCTCGATAACTTTTGTGACCACCTTGTCAAGAAAATAACGGTCATGCGCGACTATAATCACACTTCCGTCGTAATTTACAAGATAGTTCTCAAGCCATGCTATCGAATTCATGTCCAGATGGTTTGTCGGCTCGTCGAGCATTATTATGTCCGGCTTTGACAAAAGTAAGCGTCCGAGCGCAACTCTGGTCTTTTGTCCTCCCGAGAGTGTGCTCATTTTCTTGTCAAAATCGCTCTCATCAAAGCCGAGACCTTTAAGCACACCTACGACCTCACTCTTATAGGCGTAGCCGTTTTGCAGCTCGAACTGGTGTGTGCTCTTAGAGTAAGCCTCCATGACCGCCTCAAGCTCTGCGCCCTCCTTGCTGTGCATCTCAAGCTCAAGTCTCCTGATTTTCTGCTCAAGCTCTATTATGTCCTTCTTCACACTCATAAGCTCATCATAGATTGTGTCATCCCCGGCAAGGTTCTGGTGCTGTGCTAAATACCCTATCGTTTTGTCCTTTGCAATAATGACCTCGCCGCTGTCAGCCTGATACTCACCCATGATTATGCGCAAAAGTGTCGTCTTACCCGCACCGTTAATCCCGACAATCGCCGCCTTCTCGCGCTCCTCAATGTGAAATGATGCGTTCTTTATAATCTCATCTATACCGAATGACTTCGATATATTGTTGCATGCTAAAATCATATTTCCTCACTCACTATTCATATTCTAAGTAACTGTTAAACTGAACAGTTGTGCAAATTTAACAAATTCGCAAGCAGGTGCTTCAGAGCGTAATAGTTCAGCAAAGCTGAACTAATGTACTTAGACGACGTATTTTGTCGTCTTATGTACCGCTACCAGCGATGAGCAGCGAGAGCGTGCCTGCGGTGAATTGTTAAATTTGCACAACGTCCGTCATTTATTTTACTTATTATTCATCTTCAACTATTATATTCACCGTCATGGAGATAGGAATCACCCCATCGTCGGCTGTAAATGTTATGCTGTACTCACCCTCTTTTTCAGGTGTCCAGATAAAATTGCCGCTCAACGTGTCAAAATCCGCACCGTAAGGGAGTCCGTCAGCCTGCATAAGTATCGTTCCCGACTCACACTCGACAACATACTCATTTTCAGCCTTCATGTCCCACATAAACTGCTCCGCGTCGGTATTCACACCGTCGGTCAGCGGATTTCTCACCATGACATCAAAACATACAAGCTTTCCAATGGACACATGAATGTCATCTACAGGCACAAAATATGGTCTGTGAACCGTCTCAGGAAGCTCGTACTCCTCTGTCGGCACTTCAAATGTAAAGCTCTCCTTTGAGCCGTCCATCACAGCCGCTGTAGGATATGAATATAGACTGTCCCTCGGAGTTCCCGGTGCCGGCGCATCGACAAGCACCTTCTCAACGCGGTAATTTTCCCTGTCTGACCCCGGAATGATTGTTACCGAGTTGTCTGTAGAATGATATGGATAGTCAGGCACATACTCAAAATTCGTAGGTCTTTTATAATTGTTGTCGACAAGCACGATATGGGCAGAATTTTCCTGTGCCATAAGCTCGCAGTCCTTTAGCATACCGTCATGCACATCGTCAAATACAACCGCCGGTCTCTCGTCCTCAACTATATAGCCGAGCTTTATATTCTCAAGCTCAAGCCCATCCACATGGCGCGCATACAGACCATACGCCGGAAGTATTCCCCAGTTGCTAGGCTCAGGATATACGCCCGCAAGCTCAGGCACATTGTAAGGCGACGGCATGAACTTGTTATCCGTCGCATCCCAGCTCATTCTCGGCAGCAGTCCTTCATTCTTTAAAAAGAAAGTGTTCACAAGCCATGGCAAAAGCTGTGTAGACGGCTTAGAGCCAAGCTGCGAGTACTCCCAGCTCGTGTTTAGCTGCCTCTGCTCAACCGCATGCTCCATTAAAAGTCCACCGCGGTATTCCACCTCAATATTCTTAATGCTCACATTTTCCACATGGCTGCTGTCCACACCCATAATTATTATAGGATATCTCGGGTCAGCGTCCTTTACCTTTACATTGCTTATCTCGATATTTCTTATCGAAGCTATGTTCTTATTTCCAACCGCATTTGCATAGAGACAACGCTCATTTTCCTTTATCTCATTTGAAAAATCAGGCTCATAACTGCCGCTGTGCCCGTTGTAGGTATATGCGTAATATTTTCCGTCCTTCTCATAATAATTTGCAGGATTTATTTTTACAGGATTTTTCTCATCCACAATGTTAAAATATGAATGTCCGTCAACCGTCACCTTCTTGGTGTAATTGTACGACGGCACATATCTTGCGGCAGGATAGCGTGTATATCCCTCCTTATTTGGAAGCACCCACTCAGTGTTGTCAAGGCGCACATTATTTTTTGCCCTAACAAGCTCCTCATCGCTGTTTCCGGTCACAGGAAATCTTCCCCTGTCGCCAATTCTTATATAGATAGGCGAGCTGCTCACGTTCTCCATCGTGCAATCTGTGAACACGATATCCGTCAAATCGGAGGTGTCGACAGCCTCGAGCGCAAAGCCTCTCGAGCGCTTAAAACGCACATTTTTTACAGTCACAAGCTCGTACCCGCAGGTCGACTCCGTGCCAAGCTTCACTCTCGCAGTAGGGCCGCATCTGTCCGTGGCAACCACCTTGTCACAGGTGTACTTGCCCTCGTAAACGCTTCCGGCATCGTAGCCCGTCACGTCACAGTCCTCTATATACACATTTGATAATGGCATGAATTTTCCCGCTCCGTAGGACGCTTTCATCACGAGTGCATCGTCCGTTAACGAGTTAAATCTTGAGTGAACAACTGTCACATCACGGCAGCAGTCGACATCAAACGCATCCCTTATTGTATCCACAAGGATACCATCGACGAGCATGTTCTCAACACCCTCGCAGATTATGGCAAAATGCCCCGCATCAACGATAGAGAAATCCTTCAAAACAACATTTTTACAATTTACAAGAGCAATGCCCTTGTTGCCGTACCATGCGCCGTCATGTCCCTTTTCATTGCGGTACTCAGGGTTTGCAGGGTCGCCGCCCAAAAGCGCATACCTTGTGTAGCCGTACTCATCCTTGTAACTGCCGTCGATAAGTCCCTCGCCGCAAATCATCACATTTGACAAATCCTCACCATATATGAGACTGTTGGCAAAATATGTATGACCGTGGTCCTGAAGCCCCGCATAAGGACGAACCTCCGGCTCATCGTAACTTCCGCCATCGCCCTCGCAGTTCTCATAAGCAGTGTGTATCTCGCTCTTTGCAGCTCTTATAACCGCCCCCTTTTCAATGCGAAGATTGACATTGCTTTTAAGTCTAATAGTATAAGTCTTGTACTCGCCCTCGGAAAAAACAACCGTTCCACCGTTACGCGCCGCATCCTCTATCGCCCTGTTAATCGCCGCTGTGTTCTCGGCGGGTGGCTCATCAGGTGCTACCCCATAATCCCTCACATCATATTCCTTTTTGCCCTTTTCCAACTGCCTTGCTGTTATATCACAACCTGTGGCACGTTTCACTGTATCCATTATTAATCCTTTCCTTCTTAAAATAAACTAAAAGAGCCTTGTGCTCTATATTGTTTCGCGCTTGAACATACATAATAAATGTAATATAATTAACCTGATTAGTCAATAAAAATAAAAGAGGCATATTTATGGATACTATAACAATCAAGGTCGACCCTTCCGGCAAGGGCGACTTCACCACCATCAATGACGCTCTCGACTCCGTTGAGGCGGTCAACGACAATATTCCGGTCAGAATTGAGCTTGCACCGGGCGAATACTACGAAAGACTTGAGATAATACGTCCGCATGTCACACTCGTCGGTGAAGACCCGGACACCACCTTTATAACGCACAGTCTCTATGCACTCATGCTCATGGAGGACGGAACAAAGCGCGGCACATTCAGAAGCTACAGTGTTTTTATCGATGCCAACGATTTCACAGCTGAGAACATCACCTTTGAGAACGCCTCCGGCGACGGGCGCGATGTGGGACAGGCTCTTGCAATCTACTCCGAGGGCGATATGATTAAATACATCAACTGTTGCTTTTTAGGCTGTCAGGACACCGTATTCACAGGCCCACTTCCTCCAAAGGAGCTGCAACCGGGCGGTTTTATCGGTCCTAAGCAGTTTGCCCCGAGAGTAAACGGCAGACAATACTACAAGGACTGTTTTATCCGCGGCGATATCGACTTTATATTCGGAAGTGCGACAGCTTACTTTGAGAACTGCGAAATTTTCTCCAACAACCGCGGCGAAAAGATTAACGGCTACGTCACCGCCCCGTCGACACCGGAAGGTCAGGAGTACGGCTATGTTTTTGAGGGCTGTCATTTTACAAGCAACTGCCCTCCTGACTCCGTATATCTTGGCCGTCCATGGCGCGACTACGCAAAAGCCGTATTTTTAAACTGTGAGATGGACGCACACATAAGACACGAGGGCTTCCATGACTGGAACAAGGAACGCACACATGAGACGGCTTACTGGGCTGAGTACAACAGCACAGGCGATGGCTCTAAGGGTGAGCGCGCACCATGGGTTCACAAACTCACCGACGACGAGGCGGCACACTACAGCCGCAAGAATGTGCTGGGATTTTAGTTTTGGGAGATTGATATGAATTATGCAGAAATAAAAAATGTTGACATTGCAAACGGCCCGGGGGTAAGAATTTCGCTCTTTGTGAGCGGCTGTCCACACCACTGCAAGGGCTGTTTCAATGAGATGACATGGGATTTCAACTATGGAAATCCCTACACTCAGGATACAATCAACTATATATTGGAACTTTTAAAGCCCGCCTATATAAAGGGAATTACATTTCTTGGCGGCGAACCCATGGCTCCGGCAAATCAGGGCGAGATGTTGAACACAATGCGCCAGATTAAAGAGCACTACCCTGACAAGGATATATGGCTGTACACGGGTTATCTGTTTGACACCGACATCATGGGAAAGATGGCGGACACACTTCCACACACACGGGAAATCCTCTCATATATCGATGTTATGGTTGACGGTCCATTTATAGAGGAGAAAAAAAATCTCAATTTACAGTTCCGTGGCTCAGAAAACCAAAGAATAATTGATATGAAGAAAACTATGGCTGACAAAAATATTGTCCTGTGGACGGAATAGACATGTAAGCGCACCTCATATATGAGGTGCGCTTAATTTCAAGCTGACTTGCACAAAACAAAACAGCCCTGAACATTTTAAAAACATTCAGAGCTGTAACGCCAGTGCAGTCGGCGGGACTTGAACCCGCACCCAAGCAATATGGACTAGATCCTTAGTCTAGCGCGTATGCCAATTCCGCCACGACTGCTTGCTATGTATTTGCTGTTGTAACTCTTGTGTGTCACAACAGAATGTATAATATCACATGTATTTTAAAATTGCAAGCCCTTTTTTGAAATTTTTTTAATTTTTTTGTTTTTTTATTTTTTCTGCTTTCCCTTTCCGCATTTCTAAATTATAATTATCATGTATCAGAAGGTAAATATGCGTTGACAACCCAGCCATGTATAATGATTTATACTCCGCACAGTAAACAACGAATTTTACACTTCAAACACATAATAAATAAATAATTGCGAAACCTAAATTTTATTTTGGACAATGTCCAGTATGAACACATGAAATTTCGCAATTATCTAAGATTAATAAAAGAAATGAGGATTTTTATGAGCAACATTCAGATTAAAGTTAAAAAACTTAAACCAAACGCAATCATGCCAACGCGCGGCACAGAGTACGCCGCCGGAGCCGATTTGTACGCATGTATCGACACCCCTGTTGTAATCGCCCCACATGAGACGGTTATGATTGGCACAGGGCTTGCCATGGAGATACCGGAAGGCTACGCCGGACTTATCTATCCAAGAAGCGGTATCGCCTCCAAGCGTGGACTTGCTCCTGCCAACAAGGTCGGTGTCGTCGACCCTGACTACCGCGGCGAATTTATGATGGCTATGCACAACCACTCCTCAAAGCCTGCGTCCATTGAACCGGGCGAGAGAATAGCCCAGCTTGTCATCACACCGTTTCTCACGGCGGATTTTTTTGAGGCTGACGAGCTTTCCGACACATTAAGAGGCGACGGCGGTTTCGGCTCAACCGGCGTGCGCTAAAAGGCTAAAAGGCTGCAACATTCATTGCAGCCTTTTTACTATCATCCAAGATGAAACTGTTCGACAATGCTTTTAAGCTCCTCAATTGACTGTCTGCACTCCTTGAGTTTTTCGTAGCCCTCCGCGGTAATCTCCTGCGTCTTTCCCGACTTCTCGGCTATGTCGTTGACTCCTGCCGACGACTGCGCCATCATGCTGTTGATACCTGATGCCGCGCCCGCTATCTGCTCAATAAGTGTGTCAAGCTGCTGCATTGCTTCCTTTGTGCGGCTCATCACGCTCTTAAACTCGCCCGCATCCTGTCTGTACTCTTCTCCTGCCCTCTTGAAGTTCTCATAGTCCCCGACAACCGTATTCTCCATGAAATCCATTATGGTTGATATACATTCAGTCAGATTGCCGACGGCAAGATGTACCTCGCCGACAATCTCGTTGATATTGTCAACGCTGTGCAGCGTCTGCGATGCAAGAGCACCTATCTCGGAAGCCACAACCGCAAAGCCTCTTCCGGCATCGCCCGCTCTCGCCGCCTCTATGCTGGCATTGAGTGCGAGAAGATTTGTCTGTGAAGAAATATCCTTGATATCCTTTGTCAGCTCGTTAATTCGCTCGACAGCCTTTGACTGCTCAATCGCCTCGTTGGTCTTGTCCTTAATCTTAGAGTACACCTCATCGACCTTGCTGCTTGAAGTGACGCTTGTCTCCTCCATTGCAACTGCGCGCTCCTGAACAAGATTTGAATTTTTCTCACCCTCAACGGCGAGCTTGTATATTGTGCCGGAATTTTTCTTTACCTCGTCAATGTTTTTGGAAATATTCTCGGTATTCTCGGAGGTCTCCTGCATACCTGCCGCTAACTCCTGCGTAGCCGCCGAATTGTCCATGGCATGGTCGCTGTTGACCTTCATGATATCGTCAAGCCTTTCCACGCTCTCAACGATAGTCGTATTAGCCCTGTCAAGCCTCTCCATCATATCTCTCAAAACTTTTCGCATCTCATGCACAGAAGTAGCCATCACTCCAATCTCGTCCTTCTGCCTCCTGAGCCTCTTTCCCATCTCTGTAGGCGTGAAGTCAAGCCTTGAAGTCTGCCTTATTATATCCGTCATATATTTTATAGGCTTTGAAATTCTGTTTCCTATAAAAATACCTATTGCGGTGGACAAAATAAGTGCAATAACCAGCGCGCCGAGTATAAGTGACACCATCGTGTTGGCATCGGCAAAGATTTCCCCGTTAGGTGCGGTGAGCACAAGCTTCATTCCGTTGTCAAGATTGAAATAAAACATCTGCTTTCTTATACCACCATATCTGTACAAATGACCCTCACCCTGTCTTGAACTGTCATTTAAGATACTTGGCACATTGGACAGCGAGCTGTCAAAATCTGCCATATTCTGTGACTGTGCCGCAACATTCTTGTTGTGCATTATCTTCCCGTCGGCATTTATAAGAAAAGCATATCCCGTATCATAAATTGAAATTCCGTCAACAATATCCGTTATCGTCGAAAAATCGATATCCATTCCGACAATTCCTATTGAAGTTCCATCATCTGCATACAATGGCACTACATAAGATATCATGTACACATTGATATTTTCATTCAGGTACGGTTCCATCCAAACCGGCTGTCCCGCCTTAACCGGAGTGTAATACCAGCCCACATGTGCCTCATCACTCTCATCATACATAGAAAAGTCCGTCGGTGTGAGAAGTGCAAACTCATCTCTAGTCGAATTTCTCGACGCAAACACTCCCGATGTTGGATTGGAATACTGTGGATTGTATCTTACATAAGCAGTGACCGCTCCATCCGTGTGTGATGCAAAATTAAGCACATCATCTGTAATCCCCTCTGTGTACTCATCTGCATAAGCCTTGCTCTTTACAAACGCATCGAAATCAAAATCATTTTTCACCACATCGCTCAGTGTGTCAACCGACTGCTCAATCTGTGAAATGACATTGTCAATTCTCTGTGCATACAGCTCGCCCTCCGTCCGCGCGCGCTCCTTTGAGTCCCTTGATGCCATCTGTGATGAGTTAATCATCGTCAATACTCCTATAACCGATGCAGTCAAGAGTGAACATAGCAGAATACCCATAATTATTTTTGTCCGTATCTTTTTCATAAGCATGCCTCCGTAGTAAGTTTTCACTATGTCATTGTTTACAAAATTTTACTCCAACACAAAATAAACTGTCAATACGAATATGCTACATTTACGTCAAAAACAATTTCTTAATTATATCATACCAAACGATAACTATAGCAATCCCATAAATTATTACATATAACAATTCCTGTATCTTAGAATATTTACCTAAACAACAGATTGCACTAATTCATAGAATTGCTATATGAACAATGACTCATTTCCTTATTATATCATGCAGACGATACCCATGAACAACCGCTATTTATTAGACTGTATAGGTATTATTCGCCCCGTCTCCGCCATGGTTCTGTGTGAGATTGAGAGCACTGTTCTGTCCTTTGATACCCTCTTTAGTGCCTGCAAAACCGTCTTTTCTGTCTCGGCATCAAGATTGGCAGTAATCTCGTCGAGAAGAAGAAGTTCCGGCTGTGCTGCTGCCGCCCTCGCGATTGAGAGAAGCTGCCACTGACCCTGTGAGAACAGTTCAGGAGTACACATTGTATCGTAGCCGTTCTCAAGCTTCATTATCGTATCGTCAAGCCCCGTAAGCTCTGCGGCGGCTCTCACTTGTTCGTCGGATATAGACTTGTCAAAAAGTGTTATCTGCTCCTTTACAGTTCCCGGCACCATATGGAATGACTGCTCCACATAGCCAAAAAGCTTTCTCCTCTGCGCATCACCGACCATCATAGCAGGCGTTCCGTTTATGAGAACACTTCCGCCCTGCGGCTCATAAAGTCCTAGCAAAAGCTTGAATATTGTGCTCTTTCCGGCTCCCGTTCTTCCCGAGAGTGTCGCCTGCTCACCTTTTTTAATGGCAAAACTTACATTGTCAAGAACTATATGCTCGTCATAGCCGAATGTGACATTTTTAAGCTCCACAACCGACTGACAACCCGATTTTTCCAAACCGGCAACATCATCGTCATTCGTAATCGTTTCATTATTCACAACTTGTATATTTTGAGCATTATCCTTGTCCGTCCAATATTGTCTATCTTCATCGTTATATACTTTTTTCTCCGGCAGCGTCAAAAACTCATTTATTCTCTTTATGCCTGCAAGAGCCGACTGTATGGTCTGTATCTCCATTCCGAGGCTCTCAACCGGTGAAAAAATCTCAGATATATAGTTGATTACCGCAACTGCCGTACCTGCCGACATTCCAAAGAAAGTCAGCACATTTGCATTTCCCGATGCGGACAGTAGCATTACAACAGCGACAACCACGGCGTTGAGTATCAGTATGACAGGCGAATATATCGCATCATAGAAGTTGGTCTTTTCCATTGCACGGTAGCTCTGACCGATATATTCATCATACTTTTCTTCCATATAATGTTCTTTCATTAAACAGTGTATGGTTCTTATATTGTGAAGTGTCTCCGGCACATGTCCCGATGCCCTTCCAACCGCTCTTCTGTTCTCAAGCTGTGAGGCGAGCATATTTTTCTGAACATACCTTGTAAACAAAAACAGTACAGGAAGCAAAAGTAAAAGCACAACCGCAAGCCCCATATTTTTTACCCAGATAACCGCAAGAATACTGATTATCTTGCATGCATCGGCAAACATGCTTATAATTCCCGACGTGAAAAGATTTTCCACCGTGTCAACATCACCGACAAATCTCGAGACAAGATTTCCCGGTTCCTGCCTGTTAAGTTCATCCGCCGAAAGCCTTGTGAGCTTTTCCATAAGACTGCTTCTCAGCGAATGTGTTATCTTTTGACCAAACACCGTCAAAAGTCCCTCCCTCGCGGACTCCATAAAGCCTGTAAGCGCGAGCATCGCAAAATACAAAACCACCATATGAAGCAAAAGTGTCTTTCCAACCGTCAATGTGTCAACTATGTCGCCCAGTATAAGCGGCGGCAAGAGTGCCAGCACGACAGCTCCGACAACGGCAACGACAATTCCCGCCGACAGCAGACCGTATCCTGTCACGGTATGTAAAATAATGCCCCCAACGTGTCCACCTTTTTTGTTTTCCTTTGCATTAAGCTTCATCTGCGCCGCCTCCCTTCTGGTCATTGTAAAGTCTCGCATATTCAGGAACTTTTTTCATAAGCTCATCATGTGTTCCAACTTTTGCACTGCCATTTTCAAGCCATATAATCTTGTCCATCTTAGGAAACATGTACAATCTGTGTGAAATCAAAAATACTATCTCATTTCTTGATATACTTCTGAGATTGTCATAAACCTGCTTTTCAGTGTTCTTGTCGAGCGCCGAAAACGGGTCATCCAAAACCATAACCGGCTTACCGTGGCAGATTGTTCTCGCAAGCGCAAGTCTCTGTGCCTGACCTCCCGACAGACGCACGCCGCCCGTTCCGACCATTGTGTCCGCTCCGTTCTCCATCGCCGCTACCTCGCCGTCAAAGCACACTGTCTTTAAAATCTTGTTGACATCCTCATCGTCACCGAGAAGTATATTGTTCCTTACCGTATCCGCAAACAGCTCCGTGTCATGTCCAAGATATCCCACCAGCCCTGCGCGCTCCTTCGCACCGAGTTCACACAGCTCTTTTCCATCCACCTTGATACTGCCATCATAAGGATATTCGCACAAAAATACCTTGCCGAGCGTCGACTTACCACACGCCACGGCTCCCGTTATTCCGATTATCTGTCCCGGCTGCGCCTCAAATGAAATTCCCTCAAATATTTTGGCATTTCCCGGCACATTCGGATACCCGAAACCGAGGTTATTTACCTCAATTTTTCCAACTTTATTTATCGACGAAGTCTTTTTATTATCATACTTCTTTTCACTACTACTGCTCTCAAAATTGTTATCACCGAGCATATCATTATCAGCCGCACCATTAACAACCTTGTCGCCATTGCCATAGCTGTCCGCTTTCGCTGCGCTGTTTTCTTCATCACCTGCATCTTCTATTTTCATAAGCGGCTTTATTCGCTTCCATGACACCTGTGCCTTGTGGACGGCATTGAAAAGCTTCGCCGCCTTTGAGGACTTCACCGACAATTTTGTAAAGCATGATAGAAACGTGGTAAATGCCGCGATATCCCAGAGTTTCCAGCCCGTTCCCAAAACATTTTTTCCGCCAAAATACAGAATGAATATAACACCTATCATGGACATAACCCTGTAAAGCGGTGTCATAACCGTGTTCCAGATGTTCGCCTTCACTGCCGCCTTCTCATACGCAGTAAGCTTATTTTCGTAGTCTTTTTTTCTCTCCTCCTCACAGCCAAACACGCGATAAGTTATGGCATTTGAAGCCCTGTCAAGAGTTGCGTCGCTCAAAATACCCGACTGTTTCTTGTACGCCACACCTGTGCGCTGAACCACAACCTTCATCTTCTCGGCAACCACATAGGAAATCGGCGGGAACAAAAGACTTATAATCGCCAGCCTCCAGTCGTACCACAAAAGCATACCCATATACGCCAGAAGTGCAACGCCCGTGTCGAAAACCTCCGTCGTGAACTTTCTCATGCCCTCGGCGCAGTCGTCCACGTCGAGAATCGCCTTGGTCATGACATTTCCAACGCCCTCCTCATTAATCTCCTGCCTGCTCTTTCTGACAAGGCTTCCATACAGAACATGCTTCATTCTTCTGTTGACATTGTTGGCAAAGCGTCTAACATAGAAACGCTTTATGTACCTTGATGCCTGCACTATGCCTATCACAATGACGTAGGCGAGCACAAGCACCAGCATGTCATTAAAGCCCTTTCTCCCCCCTAAAATGTCCACCAGACAGCCCGTCATAAGACCCTCAAACCACGGGCCCGCCAAAAGTCCTATATTATATATAAGACCAGACACCGTAACCGCCGCAAGCACTCCCCACTCCGCCTTAAAATACGAACTCACCCTGTCCGCCTTAAAACTGCCTGCACTAAAATTTTCCTTTTTCTTCATAAGCTTTTCTTCCTTTACGCAAAAAAGATGTACTATCAACCATTTAGATGATAGTACATCTTTTTTTATGTGTCAATACATGATGTGACATATATTTAAAAATACAGGTAAGTTTCACATACATGATACACAATGAATGACCACGAATGTAAAACTTACCTGATATATTTTATAACAACTGTTTAAATCTAACTTTTTAAAATAGACAGTTATAACTTATTTTGCAATAATCTCCATAAGCTTGTTGCTTCTCTCGATAAATGCACTCATGCACTCAGGCTTTAACGGTGCATGTGCGAGCTCTGCAAGGTCATAGAGCTGCTCACAGAAGAGCTTTGTGTTCTCACCTTCAGGGTTAGCCTCAACAAACTGAACAAGCGGATGCTTTGCATTGAGTACAAGAGTCTGTCCTTCCTGACCGAACATTGAAGGGTCCATTCCATACATGCCATACATTTTCATCATGTCCTGCATACGCTTTGAGTCCTCGGATACGGTAATCATGGATGCGATTGACTCATTCTTTAACTTCTCAAGCTTGACAGCGAGCTTATCATTATTGAGTGCCTTCTTAAACACATCGGAGAGCTTATCCTCTCTCTCCTTTAACGCCTTTGCCTCGTCCTCGGTCTGCTCCTCCTTGAATGTCTCTGTGAGGTCGGAGTCAATGCTTAGGAACTTAACGCCCTCGTTCTTCTGCTCAAGATGATTTATAAATGCGGAGTCGATATTGTGTGTGAGGATGACAGCGTCCATGCCTGCCTCCTTGAACATCTTGATATACTGACCCTGCTCAGTCTCATTCTTTACATAGAACACTGTATTCTCGTGCTTTTCCTTGTTCTCCTCAAGACACTCAGGAAGTGTGAGATACTTGCCGTCAAGGTTCTTAAAGAGAATGTAGTCCTTCATCTTGTCAAAGAACTTGTCATCTTTGATACAGCCATACTTGATAAATGGATTGATATCGTCCCAGTACTTCTCATAACTTTCCTTCTCGGTCTTGCACATACCTGTGAGCTTGTCGGCAACCTTCTTTGTGATGTAGTCGGAAATCTTCTTAACAAAACCATCGTTCTGTAGAGCACTTCTTGATACATTGAGAGGAAGGTCAGGACAGTCGATAACACCCTTTAAGAGCATAAGGAACTCAGGAATAACCTCCTTGATATTGTCGGCAATAAATACCTGATTGTTGTAGAGCTTTATTGTTCCCTCTATCGTGTCGTACTCTGTGTTTAACTTAGGGAAATACAAGATACCCTTCAAGTTAAATGGATAGTCCATGTTGAGGTGTATCCAGAAAAGAGGCTCCTTGTAGTCCTTAAATACCTTGCGGTAGAACTCCTTGTACTGCTCCTCCGTACAGTCGTTAGGATGCTTTGTCCAAAGAGGTGTTGTGTCGTTAATCGGAACAGGTCTCTTCACAATCTTTAACTTCTTAGAAGCCGGGACGGTCTCAACCATCT
>JBNMKO010000024.1:0-35606 GCA_050874385.1 Eubacteriales bacterium | reverse complement strand
ATATTAGGTGCGGCTTAGATGGACACTAATTTAAGAACTAATTTTAATTTATTAAAAATATTTAATGGAGGAAATTAAAATGACAACTCAGGAAATTATTGAAGTAATCAAGGGTTGAACAGTATTAGAGCTTAACGTTCTCGTTAAGGCATGTGAGGAAGAGTTCGGCGTATCTGCAGCAGCAGGCGTTGTAGTTGCAGCAGCAGGTCCTGCAGCAGCAGCTGAGGAGAAGACAGAGTTCGACGTAGAGCTTACAGAGGGCGCTGGCGTTCCAGTTATCAAGGTTGTTCGTGAGATCACAGGTTTAGGTCTCAAGGAAGCTAAGGATCTTGTTACATCTGCTCCTAAGGTTGTTAAGGAGGGCGTTAGCAAGGAAGAGGCTGAGGCTATCAAGAAGCAGCTTGAGGATGCTGGTGCAAAGGTTACTATTAAGTAATTTTACCCAACGAGGTTTGAGGGGCTATGCGGCGACGCATGGCTCCTTTTTCGTTGTTTATATTTGTAGCTGCCACAATCAATGTTTTTATCAAATATATGTGAAATGCTTGTGTTTCTAAATATATAAATGTATTTAAGAGTTTGTGAATTTATGTATTTATGAAGAAAGGTATGTCTAAAGAAAATGCAACAACAAGTTAAATATTGAAGCAGATAGACCGCAAATATCTCGATTTGTACAAAATAAATATAAAATTCAAAAAAATATAAAAAAGCACTTGACAGCGTTAGCAAGTGATGCTACACTGGAAAATGCTACATTATGGGTGAAAGTCCCTATTAGTGTGAATTTATGGAAAACCATGTGAACTACCACAGACCGTAAAGGTCTGTGGCTTCTGTTAAATAGTTCACCAGACTAAGCTGTTAGAAATGGCAGCTACGATATTTAGGTCATGATACCTTCGGTTGACGCAACAGACCGCAGCTCTATCGTACATGTTTAAATTGGGTCAGAGTAAGCAAAGCCCTGTGACATGTGCTTAACAAGCCTTTATATCATTGTCGAGTTGAGGACGGAACAGTTGAATGGTAACAGTTCAATAAAGTACGCATCACCTGCCGTCAGGCAGAGTATTAGAGAGGCAGCTGCGTATCTACACGCCTAAAGACATGTGGTTTTGCAGCTGTCAGTATATAAAATCAACGCAAGGGGTGAAACGTCAATGGAAAAAAACAGATTACGTCCGATGCATTATGGCAAAAGTATTCGTATGAGCTATTCAAGACGGAACGAGGTTCTTGAGATGCCAGACCTTATCGAAATCCAGAAAGATTCATATAAGTGGTTCCTCAAAGAAGGACTCAAGGAAGCTTTCGCGGATATCTCTCCTATTGCGGATTACAGCGGCCATTTGAGCCTGGAATTCGTGGACTTCGCATTGTGCGAGGAAGATGTGAAGTATTCAATAGAAGAGTGTAAGGAGAGAGATGCTACTTATGCTGCACCGCTTAAAGTAAAGGTAAGACTTTACAATAAGGAGACAGAGGAAATCAAGGAGCATGAGATTTTCATGGGTGACCTGCCTATTATGACAGCTACAGGTACATTCGTTATCAATGGTGCTGAACGAGTTATCGTTAGCCAGTTAGTGCGTTCTCCTGGTATCTATTATGAGATTGGACATGACAAGGTAGGTAAGGAATTATATTCATGTACAGTTATTCCTAATAGAGGTGCGTGGTTAGAGTATGAGACGGATTCTAACAACGTTTTCTCCGTGCGTGTAGATAGAACAAGAAAGGTTCCTGTCACAGTGCTTATTCGTGCGCTCGGATATGGAACAAATGCACAGATTATCGACCTTTTTGGCGAGGAGCCTAAGATTATGGCGAGTCTCGCAAAAGATACATCTGACGATTATCAGTCAGGTCTTTTGGAGTTATACAAAAAGATCAGACCGGGCGAGCCACTTTCAGTGGACAGCGCAGAGAGTCTTATCAATGCTATGTTTTTCGACCCAAGAAGATATGACCTCGCAAAGGTTGGACGTTATAAGTTCAATAAGAAGCTTAATCTGCGCAACCGTATAGCAGGTCAGACACTCGCCGATGACGTGGTTGACACCACAACAGGAGAGGTTCTCGCTGAGGCAGGAACTGTTCTCACAAAGGAGCAGGCTCTTGATATCCAGAACGCTGCTGTGCCTTTTGTATGGCTTCAGTGCGGCGAGAGAAGAGTTAAGGTTCTCTCCAACATGATGGTAGATATCACAAAGCATGTGGATATAACAGCAGAGGAGGCTAAGGAGCTCGGTGTAAATGAGAGCGTATTTTATCCTGTACTCTCACAGATACTTGCAGAGAACAGCAATCTTGACGATATCAAGGCAGCTATCCGCAAGAACATCGGTGACCTTATTCCAAAGCATATTACTATAGAAGATATTATGGCTTCCATCAACTATAATATGCACCTTGAGTACCATGTAGGAAACAAGGATGATATCGATCACCTTGGAAACAGACGTATTCGTGCGGTTGGTGAGCTTTTACAGAATCAGTACAGAATTGGTCTTTCAAGAATGGAGCGTGTTGTAAGAGAGAGAATGACAACACAGGATCTTGATGGCGTTACTGCACAGACACTTATAAATATTAAGCCTGTAACTGCGGCAGTTAAGGAGTTCTTCGGAAGCTCCCAGCTCTCACAGTTCATGGATCAGAACAACCCACTCTCTGAGATTACCCATAAGAGAAGACTCTCAGCGTTAGGACCTGGTGGTCTTTCAAGAGACCGTGCCGGATTCGAGGTTCGAGATGTTCACTATACTCATTATGGAAGAATGTGTCCTATTGAGACCCCTGAGGGTCCTAACATCGGACTTATCAATTCCCTTGCCGCATACGCAAGAATTAATGAGTACGGTTTTGTCGAGGCTCCATACAGAGTTGTGGACAAGACAGACCCTAAAAATCCTGTCGTAACAGACGAGGTTCGTTACCTCACTGCCGACGAGGAGGATAACTACTATGTAGCACAGGCTAACGCGGAGCTCGACGAGGAAGGACATTTCGTAAAGAATTCCGTATCAGGCCGTTACAGAGAAGAGACATCCGAGTTTGCAAAGAGCAAGATTGACCTCATGGACGTGTCTCCTAAGATGGTATTCTCTGTAGCTACATCCATGATTCCGTTCCTTGAGAACGACGATGCTAACCGTGCCCTCATGGGTTCTAACATGCAGCGTCAGGCGGTTCCGCTTCTCACGACAGAGGCACCTGTTGTAGGTACGGGAATGGAGCACAAGGCAGCTGTAGACTCAGGTATGTGTATCGTTGCAAAGAATGGTGGTATTGTTGACCTCGCAACATCAAGAGAGATTAACATTAAGCTTCCAAACGGTACAGTAGACAAGTATCGTCTTACAAAGTTTGCACGAAGCAACCAGAGCAACTGCTACAATCAGAAGCCAATAGTTACAAAGGGCGATATCGTTGAGAAGGGACAGGTTATCGCAGATGGCCCATCAACCTCCAACGGTGAGATTGCTCTTGGTAAGAACCCTCTCATCGGTTTCATGACATGGGAAGGTTACAATTACGAGGATGCCGTTTTACTCAGCGAGCGTCTTGTAATGGATGATGTATACACATCAGTTCATATAGAGGAGTACGAGGCAGAGGCAAGAGATACAAAGCTCGGACCTGAGGAGATTACAAGGGATGTTCCGGGTGTCGGCGATGATGCTTTAAAGGATTTGGATGACAGAGGTATCATCCGTATCGGTGCCGAGGTTCGTGCCGGAGATATTCTTGTAGGTAAGGTAACACCTAAGGGTGAGACAGAGCTTACAGCAGAGGAGAGACTTCTCCGTGCTATTTTCGGTGAGAAGGCAAGAGAGGTTAGAGATACCTCACTCAAGGTTCCTCACGGCGAATATGGTATTATTATTGATGCCAAGGTATTTACAAGAGAGAATGGTGACGAGCTTTCACCTGGCGTAAATCAGTCTGTTCGTATCTACATCGCACAGAAGAGAAAGATTTCAGTCGGTGATAAGATGGCTGGTCGTCATGGTAACAAGGGTGTCGTTTCGAGAATACTTCCTGTAGAGGATATGCCATTCCTTCCAAACGGCAGACCGCTTGATATCGTGCTTAACCCACTTGGCGTGCCTTCACGAATGAACATCGGACAGGTGCTCGAGATTCATTTAAGCCTTGCAGCTAAGGCTCTCGGCTTTAACGTGTCAACACCTATCTTTGAGGGTGCAGACGAGCGCGCTATTATGGATACACTTGATCTTGCCAACGATTATGTAAATATGGAGTGGGAGGATTTCAAGGAGAAGCATAAG
This sequence comes from Eubacteriales bacterium, assembly GCA_050874385.1. Classification (GTDB taxonomy): domain Bacteria; phylum Bacillota; class Clostridia; order Lachnospirales; family Lachnospiraceae; genus CAG-882. The sequence continues at coordinate 31,308 of JBNMKO010000024.1, read as the reverse complement.
GATGATGTCAACGAGGGCGTTATGCAGTATCTCGGTGAGCATCTTGACCATAGAAAAGAGTGGAAGGGCGTTCCTATTTCAAGAGATGGTAAGGTAAGGCTAAGAGACGGTAGAACCGGAGAGTATTTTGACAGCCCGGTAACAATCGGACACATGCACTACTTAAAGCTCCATCACTTGGTTGACGATAAGATTCATGCTCGTTCAACAGGTCCGTACTCACTCGTTACACAGCAGCCACTCGGTGGTAAGGCACAGTTCGGTGGACAGCGTTTCGGAGAGATGGAGGTTTGGGCACTCGAGGCTTACGGTGCATCCTATACACTTCAGGAAATCCTGACAGTTAAGTCCGATGACGTTGTTGGACGTGTTAAGACATACGAGGCAATCATTAAGGGTGACAACATTCCTGAGCCGGGTATTCCTGAGTCATTTAAGGTATTGTTACAGGAGCTTCGCTCACTTGCGCTTGATGTTAAGGTTCTTGACGAGAACGGAGAGGAAGTTAACATTCAGGAGAGCGTTATTGCAGGTGATGAGACACCTTCATTTGATGAGCTTAAAGATTTCAAGTATGACGATGGCGAGTTTGGTGAGCATGGTTACCAGAAGCAGGAATTTGTTGATGGAGAGATGTCAAATGTTGAGGACGATGACGATTTTGGTCTTTCGGATTTCGGCGATGACGATGATTTCTCCGATGATGAAGAATAATAGAAGGGAGTTCCTAAAATGCCAGAGACAGTGAATAATGAATCATATCAGCCGTTAACATTTGATTCAATCAAGATTGGGCTTGCGTCTACAGAGAAAATTCTTGAGTGGTCACATGGTGAGGTTACAAAGCCTGAGACTATCAATTACAGAACTCTCAAGCCGGAGCGCGACGGTTTGTTCTGTGAGAGAATTTTTGGACCAATGAAAGATTGGGAATGTCATTGCGGAAAATATAAGAAGATTAGATACAAGGGTATTGTCTGTGACCGTTGTGGTGTTGAGGTTACTAAGGCAAGTGTTCGTAGAGAGCGTATGGGACACATCCAGCTTGCAGCTCCGGTGTCACATATCTGGTACTTTAAGGGTATCCCTAGCCGTATGGGATTAATCCTTGATTTGTCACCGAGAATACTTGAGAAGGTTCTCTATTTTGTATCTTATATAGTACTTGACCCGGGAACAACCACTTTGTCATATAAGCAGGTTCTTTCCGAGAAGGAATACAATGATGCATGCGAGCAGTTTGGCAGTGACTCCTTCCGTGTCGGCATGGGCGCGGAGGCAGTCAAGGAGCTTCTTGAGGCTATAGACCTTGAGAAGGACTCTGAGGAGTTAAAGGCAGAGCTTGTCGATGCAGCAGGACAGAAGAGAGCAAGAATTGTAAAGAGACTTGAGGTTGTGGAAGCATTCCGTGAGTCAGGCAATAAGCCTTCATGGATGATTATGGATGCAGTTCCGGTTATTCCACCAGATCTTCGTCCTATGGTTCAGCTCGACGGCGGCAGATTTGCCACATCTGACCTCAATGACTTATATAGAAGAATTATCAACCGTAACAACCGTCTCGCAAGACTTATGGAGCTTGGTGCGCCTGATATCATTGTGAGAAACGAGAAGAGAATGCTTCAGGAGGCTGTTGACTCACTTATCGATAACGGCAGAAGAGGCCGTCCTGTAACCGGACCTGGTAACAGAGCGCTCAAGTCGTTGTCCGATATGTTAAAGGGTAAGCAGGGACGTTTCCGTCAGAACCTCCTTGGTAAGCGAGTTGACTACTCAGGACGTTCCGTTATCGTTGTAGGCCCTGAACTCAAGATTTACCAGTGCGGTCTTCCAAAGGAGATGGCTATTGAGCTTTTCAAGCCTTTCGTTATGAAGGAGCTTGTTGCCAATGGAACAGCACACAATATAAAGAATGCAAAGAAGATGGTGGAGAAGCTCGAGACAGAGGTTTGGGATGTACTCGAGGACGTTATCAAGGAGCATCCTGTTATGCTCAACCGTGCGCCTACACTCCACAGACTTGGTATTCAGGCATTCGAGCCAATCCTTGTAGAAGGTAAGGCTATCAAGCTTCACCCACTTGTATGTACAGCGTTCAACGCCGACTTCGATGGTGACCAGATGGCTGTGCATCTTCCGCTTTCAGTTGAGGCTCAGGCAGAGTGCAGATTCCTTCTGCTCTCACCTAACAACCTGTTAAAGCCTTCAGACGGTGGTCCTGTTGCCGTTCCTTCACAGGATATGGTACTTGGTATCTACTATCTTACACAGGAGAGAGGTACATCCGTTGGCGATGAGACACCTGCTCTTGGTGAGGGCAAGATGTTCAAGAGTGTAAATGAGGCAATTCTCGCATATGAGAACCAGGCACTCACACTTCACTCAAGAATTAAGGTATATGTTGAGAAGCAGATGCCGGATGGAACAGTTAAGAGCGGTATTGTAGAGTCGACTCTTGGACGTTTCATCTTCAATGAAATTCTTCCACAGGATTTAGGCTTTGTGGACAGAAGCATTCCTGAGAATGAGCTCAAGCTTGAGGTCGATTTCCACGTTGGAAAGAAGGGCTTGAAGCAGATTCTTGAGAAGGTAATCAATACTCACGGCTCAACAAAGACAGCCGAGGTTCTTGACTATATCAAGGCAATGGGTTACAAGTACTCGACAAGAGCTTCCATGACCGTATCAATTTCTGATATGACCGTGCCTGCAAAGAAGCCACAGATGCTTGCGGAGGCAGAAGCTACAGTTGAGAAGATTATGAAGAACTTCCGTCGTGGTCTTATCACGGAGGAGGAGCGTTACAAGGAAGTTGTGGAGACATGGAAGAAGACCGATGAGGAACTTACCGATGCGCTTTTGTCAGGTCTTAACAAATACAATAACATCTTTATGATGGCTGATTCCGGAGCCCGTGGTTCTAATCAGCAGATTAAGCAGTTAGCAGGTATGCGTGGACTCATGGCGGATACATCAGGTCGTACCATCGAGCTCCCTATCAAGTCTAACTTCCGTGAGGGTCTTGACGTACTCGAGTACTTCATCTCTGCACACGGTGCTAGAAAGGGTATGTCCGATACCGCTCTTAGAACAGCGGATTCAGGATACCTTACAAGACGACTCGTTGACGTATCACAGGAGCTCATTGTCCGTGAGGTAGATTGTGCCGAGAACAGAGCTGAGATTCCTGGTATGTATGTTGAGGCGTTTATGGACGGCAAGGAGGAGATTGAGAGCCTCAAGTCCAGAATTACAGGCAGATATCTTGCAGAGGATATCGTTGACCCTGCTACAGGTGAGGTTGTTGTCGCAGCTAACCATATGGTTACACCTAAGAGAGCATCCGCTATTGTAAAGACAGGCGTTGACAGAGTTAAGATTAGAACAATCCTTACATGTAGGTCACATTCAGGTATCTGTGCTAAGTGCTACGGCGCTAACATGGCTACCGGTCAGGCAGTTCAGGTTGGTGAGGCAGTAGGTATTATCGCCGCCCAGTCAATCGGTGAGCCTGGTACACAGCTTACTATGAGAACCTTCCACAGCGGTGGTGTTGCCGGTGACGATATCACACAGGGTCTTCCTAGAGTTGAGGAGCTTTTCGAGGCTCGTAAGCCAAAGGGACTTGCTATCATCGCTGAGGGTGCCGGTGTTGTAAGCATCCGCGATGAGAAGAAGAAGAGAGAAGTTATCATCATCAACAGCGAGACAGGCGAGGCTAAGAATTACCTCATTCCGTTTAATTCAAGAATTAAGCCGGAGATTGAGGATGGCAAGTATGTTGAGGCTGGTGACGAGCTCACAGAAGGTAGTGTAAATCCACACGATATCTTGAAGATTAAGGGTGTTCGTGCGGTTCAGGACTACATTCTCCGCGAGGTACAGCGAGTATACAGACTTCAGGGTGTTGATATCAACGATAAGCACGTTGAGGTTATTGTTCGTCAGATGTTAAAGAAGGTTCGTATCGAGACTCCTGGGGATTCCGAGTACCTTCCGGGTATGACAGCGGACACACTTGAATTTAACGAGACAAATGAGAAATTGGTAGAAGAGGGCAAGGAGCCTGCAACAGCGACGCAGATACTTCTCGGTATCACAAAGTCATCTCTTGCAACCAACTCCTTCTTATCAGCAGCTTCCTTCCAGGAGACAACAAAGGTTCTCACAGAGGCAGCTATCAACGGTAAGGTTGACCCACTTATCGGTCTCAAGGAGAACGTTATCATCGGTAAGCTTATTCCGGCCGGAACAGGTATGAAGAGATATCGTTCAGTTAAGCTGACCACTGACGCAGCTCAGGAGCTTAACATGTCCGAGGACGGAGAGTTCTCACTTGGCGAGGATACAGATGAAATAGAGGTAACTGAGAATTTAGGTTCTGAGGAATAATGTTTTTATAACAATGGAAAAGGGGGGACATCTTTTAGGTGTTTCCCTTTTGCTTTATTGAAAAGTCAGGAGGAAAATTCGTGAAAAGTATAAGGACAAAATTGATAGCGTACTTTCTTGTGGTTATTCTGTGTGTGTCGCTTACGACGGGTATACTTGTGACGGTAACTACAAAAAAGGTTTTGAAGGACAATATAGAACTCACAAGCGCGCAGACTGTGACTGAGACACTCAAGGGCTTTCAGACTTATATGAAAACCATGAGCCAGCCGGTTGACCTTGTGACGAGAAAGAACGAAGTAAAGCATTTGGAGGACTCGGGCGTGTTCGAGGATAACGTCGCAGCCATTCAGGATTCACTTATCGCATCGCTGAAAGTTGTTGACAGTCCGGTCAGATGCTACTACTCAACAGCAAATGGATATTATATGGAAGGACATCTTGAGGTCGTTGACGGCAAGACAAAAAGCATCAAGACGTTTGAAGAGAATATAGATAATACGGACAAGCAGTGGTATAAGGACTGCATGGGAAGCAAAAATAGAGCGGGTATATTTGCTACATTTACAGGACCTTATGCTGACTCACAGACAGGTGAGCAGATTATAACCATCGCTCAGGAAATTAAGGCTGATGGAGAAAATTACGGAGTTGTAGGACTTGATGTGGCATTTTCCACACTGGAGAGCTATGTACAGAACATAGGGCTTTTGACCACGGGATATGTCGTTGTGGCAGATAAAAATGGAAACATTATCATAGGAAATGACAAGGACACTATAACAGGAGGCAATGTCAGCAACTTTGATTTCTGGGGCAGGGCATCAGGCAATGAGGAGACCAATTTTGTTGAGAAGATAAATGGACAGGACTGGTATATCTCGGTGCTCTCGGACGAGATTACAGGCTGGACACTTCTTGGCATTGTGAGCGAGGACGAGAATAGCTCAAGTATTCAGGCAATTACAAGCGGAGTAGGAAGCGCTGCGGTAATCAGCGGTGTATTTGGAATAGTGATAGCGCTTGTGGTTGCGATAAGCATAGCAGGCGAGGTAAAGAAGGTAAAGCTTGCACTTCAGAAGGTGGCAGAGGGAGACCTCACACAGAGAATAAAGATAAAGCGCAAGGATGAGTTTGGGCAGCTCGAGACCAGCTTTAACGACATGAGCGAGCAGATAGCAGGACTTATCAGCGATGTTGATGTAAAGTCAAAGAACATTGTGGAGGTTGCCGGAAATATATCGACCATCACGGACGAGACAAAGGGCAATACAACCATGGTCATGGATGCAATCCACAATATTGCACTTGGAGCTACAGACCAGGCGAGCAGCACACAGGATGCGGTTGACGAGGTGGAAAATCTCGCAAAAAGCCTTAATGAGACCAAGCAGCACGTCGACAATATAAATGAAATGTCGAGCAATACAGGAAATCTTAGTGAGCAGGGCAAGCAGATGGTAAATATCCTTATTGACAAGTCGGGGCTTACAATGGACAAGTCAAAGGAGACAATGCAGGTTATGGATGAGGTTATGACAAGCATTGACAAGATTAATTACATATCTGATGCTATTGCGGACATCACAAGCCAGACAAATCTTCTCTCACTTAACGCGAGCATTGAGGCGGCAAGAGCCGGTGATGCAGGACGAGGCTTTGCGGTTGTGGCTGACGAGATAAGGCAGCTTGCAGACCAGTCAAGAAAGTCGACGGACGAGATTAAGTCGATTATCAACGAGGTTGTGGCTAGGGCAAATGAGGCTGAACAGGCTATGAAAGAAAATAATGACCTTATCGAGGAACAACAGAATGCTATAAATGATACGCAAAAGCTGTTTGAGAAGATATCCGATTCCATAAATGAGCTTATAAGCGGTCTATCGGAGATTGCCGGACTCAACGAGCAGATGGAGAGCAACAAGGAAGCCGTTGTCGGAGAAATGACAAGCATAGCTTCCGTTTCGGAGGAGTCTGCCGCGGCAGCCGAGGAGGTAAACGCATCGGTTGACCAGGTTAACAATACCATGGAAGATATTGTAAATTACACAAGCGAGCTCAACAGCATTGCTGACCAGTTAAAGACCGCGATTGGAAAATTTACATTGTAAAAGGTATTCAATGGTAAAAAAAATTTAATAAAACTATTGACAAAAAAAAAGAAAATTGATATCCTAATAGAGCGTGCGAAAAACAACGTGTTTTTTGTGCGCTCTAAGACTTTCGATACGAAAGCAACCACAAAGTTACACTATTCTAATCAGGAGGTGAAAAAGAATGCCTACATTTAATCAGTTAGTTAAGAAAGGTAGACAGACATCAGTTAAGAAGTCAACTGCACCTGCTCTTTTAAAGAGCTACAACTCTTTACAGAAGAAGAGTGTTGATGCAGCTGCTCCACAGAAGAGAGGTGTTTGTACAGCAGTTAAGACTGCTACACCTAAGAAGCCTAACTCAGCTCTCAGAAAGATTGCCAGAGTTCGTCTTTCAAACGGAATCGAGGTTACAAGCTACATTCCAGGTGAAGGCCACAATCTTCAGGAGCATAGCGTAGTTCTTATCAGAGGTGGTAGAGTAAAGGACCTTCCAGGTACAAGATATCACATCGTAAGAGGTACATTAGATACCGCAGGCGTAGCCAAGAGAAGACAGGCTCGTTCTAAGTACGGTGCTAAGAGACCTAAGGACGCTAAATAAGTAATATTTGCAGAATAAGTGCGGGATTAGAATATTGTACCTGTAGGTTGCAGGATTAATAGATAATTGCCAGCACGTAACACACAAGCATAGATGCTAAGAAGCATACATGCTTACAGGTATGAATGCTTCATGGCGATAGTGCTTATGCAAATGTGAGTACCGATGAATTAAATTTTTTTAAGGAGGGAAGAATCGTGCCACGTAAAGGACATACTCAGAAGAGAGAAGTATTAGCAGATCCATTGTACAACAATAAAGTGGTTACTAAGCTTGTCAACAATATTATGTTAGACGGCAAGAAGGGCGTAGCCCAGAAGATTGTGTACGGTGCATTTACACAGGTTGAGGAGAAGACTGGCAAGCCAGCGCTTGAGGTTTTCGAGGAAGCTATGAACAACGTTATGCCATTACTCGAGGTAAAGGCTAGACGTATCGGTGGTGCCACATATCAGGTACCTATCGAGGTAAGACCAGAGAGAAGACAGGCACTTGGACTTCGTTGGCTTACAATGTTCTCACGCAAGAGAGGCGAGAAGACTATGGAAGACAGACTTGCCGGTGAGATTATGGATGCAGCTAACAACACAGGTTCAGCTGTTAAGAGAAAAGAAGATATGCACAAGATGGCAGAGGCAAACAAGGCTTTTGCTCATTACAGATTCTAATTAGGAGGACAAACCTTTGGCTGGAAGAGAATATCCATTAGAGAGAACCAGAAACATTGGTATTATGGCTCATATTGATGCTGGTAAGACAACAACAACTGAGCGTATTCTTTACTATACCGGTGTTAACTATAAGATTGGTGATACTCATGAAGGTACTGCTACCATGGACTGGATGGCACAGGAGCAGGAAAGAGGTATCACGATCACATCTGCAGCTACAACATGTCACTGGACCTTAGAGAAGGAAACTAAGCCAATGCCGGGTGCGTTAGAGCATCGTATCAACATCATCGATACTCCGGGACACGTAGACTTCACAGTAGAAGTTGAGCGTTCTCTCCGTGTACTTGATGGTGCGGTAGGCGTTTTCTGTGCTAAGGGTGGTGTTGAGCCACAGTCAGAGAATGTATGGCGTCAGGCTGACACATACAATGTACCAAGAATGGCATTCGTCAACAAGATGGATATACTTGGTGCTAACTTCTATGCATGTGTAGACCAGATTAAGAATCGTTTAAAGAAAAATGCAATCGTTCTTCAGTTACCTATCGGTAAGGAGGATGAGTTCAAGGGCATCATCGACCTTTTTGAGATGAAGTCTTACATCTACAATGATGATAAGGGTGATGATATAACTGTTGGAGCTATCCCAGAGGATATGAAGGAAGATGCAGAGCTTTATCATACAGAGTTAGTAGAGAAAATCTGCGAGCTCGACGATGACCTTATGATGGCATACCTTGAGGGTGAAGAGCCATCAGTTGAGGAACTCAAGAAGGCATTAAGAAAGGCTACATGTGAGTGCCGTGCTATTCCTGTATGCTGTGGTTCAGCTTACAAGAACAAGGGTGTTCAGAAGCTTCTCGATGCAGTTATCGAGTATATGCCATCTCCACTTGACGTACCAGCTATCAAGGGCGTTGACCTTGACGGTAACGAGGTAGAGAGAAAGTCATCTGATGAGGAGCCATTTGCAGCTCTTGCATTCAAGATTATGGCTGACCCATTCGTTGGTAAGCTTGCATTCATCAGAGTATATTCAGGTACTATGAACTCAGGTTCTTATGTACTTAACGCAACTAAGGACAAGAAGGAGCGTGTTGGACGTATCCTTCAGATGCACGCCAATAAGAGACAGGAGCTTGACAAGGTTTATTCCGGAGATATCGCAGCCGCTGTTGGACTTAAGTTCACAACAACTGGTGATACAATCTGTGACGAGCAGCATCCGGTTATCCTCGAGTCTATGGAGTTCCCAGAGCCTGTTATTGAGCTTGCTATCGAGCCTAAGACAAAGGATGCTCAGGGTAAGATGGGTGAGGCTTTAGCAAAGCTTGCTGAGGAGGATCCTACATTCAGAGCACATACAGATAAGGAAACAGGACAGACAATCATCGCCGGAATGGGTGAGCTCCACCTTGAGATTATCGTAGACAGACTTCTCCGTGAGTTCAAGGTTGAGGCTAATGTTGGTGCACCTCAGGTTGCATACAAGGAGACAATCACTAAGGCTGTTGATGTTGATTCTAAGTACGCTAAGCAGTCCGGTGGTCGTGGACAGTACGGACATTGTAAGGTTCACTTCAGACCAATGGATCCTAACGGCGAGGAGACATTCAAGTTCACATCTTCCGTTGTTGGTGGTGCTATTCCTAAGGAGTACATCCCAGCAGTTGGCGAAGGTATTGAGGAGGCTACAAAGGCCGGTATCATTGCAGGATTCCCTGTACTTGGTGTAGAGGCTGATGTATACGATGGTTCTTACCATGAGGTCGACTCTTCCGAGATGGCATTCCACATCGCTGGTTCTATGGCATTCAAGGATGCTATGGCTAAGGCAGCTCCAGTTCTTCTTGAGCCAATCATGAAGGTTGAAGTTACTATGCCGGAGGAGTACATGGGTGATGTAATCGGAAGTCTTAACGCTAAGCGTGGACAGATTCAGAGCATGGATGATATCGGCGGCGGCAAGATGGTAACAGCTATGGTTCCACTTGCTGAGATGTTCGGTTACTCCACAGAGCTTCGTTCATCCACTCAGGGACGTGGTAACTACTCCATGTTCTTCGAGAAGTATGAGCCGGTTCCAAAGAACGTTCAGGAGAAGGTTGTTGCAGCACATGCGAAGTAAATCTTTGTAAAGCTGTGTAGCCTGATTTTGGCAGAATAAATTGATTTTTAGTGATAAAAATTATATTTATAACAGGTTTTAACCCAATGAATGGTGAAAAATCGCCATTTATTGGGCTAAACTTGAAAAAAAGAGTTGAAAATATTTCTAATATGAAATATAATAGAAAAAGCTGATTATTCCCGTAAAGGGAGCATTTTTAAGGAGGACATTCAAAATGGCAAAGGCTAAATTTGACAGAACTAAGCCACATTGTAACATTGGTACAATCGGACATGTAGATCACGGTAAGACAACTTTAACAGCTGCTATCACTAAGGTATTAGCTGAGAGAGTTCCTGGTAACGAGAAGGTAGATTTCGAGAACATCGATAAGGCTCCAGAGGAGAGAGAAAGAGGTATCACAATTTCTACAGCTCACGTTGAGTACCAGACAGCAAAGAGACATTATGCACACGTTGACTGCCCAGGCCATGCTGACTATGTAAAGAACATGATCACAGGTGCTGCTCAGATGGACGGCGCTATCCTTGTAGTTGCTGCTACTGACGGTGTTATGGCTCAGACAAAGGAGCACATCCTTCTTTCACGTCAGGTAGGCGTTCCTTACATCGTTGTATTCATGAACAAGTGTGATATGGTAGACGATGAGGAGCTTCTTGAGTTAGTTGAGATGGAGATCACAGAGCAGCTTGAGGAGTATGACTTCACAGGTTGTCCTATCGTTAAGGGTTCTGCTCTTAAGGCTCTTGAGGATCCAATGGGACCTTGGGGCGATAAGATTATGGAGCTTATGGATACAGTTGATAGCTATATCCCAGATCCACAGCGTGCTACAGACAAGCCATTCCTTATGCCAATCGAGGATATTTTCACAATCACTGGCCGTGGTACAGTTGCTACAGGTAGAGTTGAGCGTGGTGTTCTTCATGTTAATGAGGAAGTTGAGATCGTTGGTATCCATGAGGATAAGAAGAAGACAGTTGTTACTGGTATCGAGATGTTCCGTAAGCTTCTTGATGAGGCTCAGGCTGGTGATAACATCGGTGCTCTTCTCCGTGGTATCCAGAGAACAGAGATCCAGAGAGGACAGGTTCTCGCTAAGCCAGGTACTGTAACTTGCCACAGAAAGTTTACAGCACAGGTTTACGTTTTAACAAAGGAAGAGGGTGGCCGTCATACACCTTTCTTCAACAACTATCGTCCACAGTTCTACTTCAGAACAACAGACGTTACAGGTGTTTGTGAGTTACCAGCTGGTACAGAGATGTGCATGCCTGGCGATAACGTTGAGATGACAATCGAGCTCATCCACCCAATCGCTATGGAGCAGGGTCTTACTTTCGCTATCCGTGAGGGTGGTAGAACAGTAGGTTCAGGCCGTGTTGCTACTGTTATCGAGTAATTGAATATTATTCAGTAAAAATCAAGGCTTTCCGAGATTTCTCGGGAAGCCTTTTTGTGTACAGAAATAATTGAAATGAGTGTAGCGGTGTCAAAATGTTGCCATGAAATTGAAAATCAAAAAAGGTATTGTATTGTAGAATTTAGAATTATATAATGATGTTAGAATATTTAACAATAAATTGACATATACTTTATTGTGTGTTAAAATGTGTAACGCATGTTTGGAGGAAAAATTATGAAAACATTTAATACTGAGAAGTTTTGTCAGCAATTAATAAGTTTACGAGCTGATAAAACGCAACAAGCATTTGCTGACGAAATAGGGATAAACAGAAGCACGTTATCTCTACTTGAAACAGGAAAGCAATTACCAACATTAGAAATATTAAATAAGATTTGTGATTTTTCAAACACAATAATTGATGATTTTTTTATTGAGAATGAAAGAGATGGCTTGATTTATCTAATGGGTAATATGGATGAAAGTGATCGAAAAAAAATTGAGATTATGATTGAAAAAATACACACTAGGGAAAAGTATAGTGTTCTTGCAAGAAGGTGTTTGAATGATATCAGTAGATAATCAAGAGCTATTTGAACAGTATTATCAAAAACAATATGACTTTAATACAAATTCTTTAAGCGAAGATGAGGTTGATTCAATTAAAGCACTTGTAAAAGAGAAACGTGTTGACTATGCGCTAGCTCCAATTGGAGAAAAAATCTTTGGATGGATAACTGAGCAAAATACAAGCATACATTTTGAAGCTGTTGATTTTGAAAGTGATAAAATTGACGGCTTATTGTATATTCCACAATCTGGATGTGATAAGGCGTATATAGTTCTAAATTCCAAAAAACCTTTGATTAATCAGATTTTTACTGCAGCACATGAGTATTATCATTATGTGAAAGACTACTCGGATATTAAGAAAGAACCCTATATATGTAACTTCTCAGCTCTAAGTAGTATCAATGAAAAACGTGCAAGTAGATTCGCAGCAGAATTTTTATTACCGGAGGAAGCATTAAGGGCAGAAATAAAAATTTTTAAAAAAAGAATGCCTGGCGAAAAAAATCGTGAAATGATTTTTGAAGATTATGCTGTTTTAAGTATTTTTTTGACCTTAAAATATCAGCTACCTTTAAAAGCAGTTATTTATAGACTATATGAAGAACATTATGTCGATACGATTGATGAATATATACAAAACTATCAATTTATAAAGGGTGTACTACAAGAAGTAAAAGTATTTCAAGAACAAGTACAATACTTATATACTTGTAAAAATTCTTATATTGAAAATAATAGTTTAATATATAGGCAGATGAAATTGGTATATGATAATGGGTATGCTTCCAGGGATGAAATTATAAAAGATGCTGAAATATTAGGGCTTAATAAAACACTTGTTGAAAGTTTTTTTGACGACATAAGTGAAGATGATGTAGAAGAGGATGATGATATCGAATTAATGCAATACATCTCTGGATTATGGAGGACTGATGTATGAAAAGTGCATTACAAAAGATTCCTCTTAAACTTCTAATTAGGCAACCAGTGATGTTTGATGCAAATATTTTTATGGTAGGAATTGAAAATAGATTATGTGATTCCAATTGTTCTTTGGAAAATATGTATAAAGTATATCTGAAGCCTTTATTTGAGTGTTTTCAGCAAATTATTATTCATGAGATGGTATATAATGAATTAGATGAAGATACCAAAAGAATAGTTGATTCATATAAAGGAAAGAATGTCACAATTGTTGATGAGGGAGATTTATATGGAAAAGATCCACAATACACAACGATTTTTAATGCGATTGCTAATCATGAAAGAGTAATGTATACAAGAGGTGATTCAAAAGATAGAGGAGAGGTGTATAGTTTGGCCTATGCAGCTTACAATAAGATCAGCTATTTTAGTTCTAAAGAAGTAATGGTTGATTTAATTGCGGATCAGTTGGAAGAATTAAATGATGTTGAAATTATTACTTTTGATATAGTTCTTTTACTTGCATATATATACTATGCTTCTAAAGGAGATAATAGCAATAATAAGGCATTAAAATCAATATATAAAAGGTATTGTGAGGATGTGATTAAACGTCATAAACTACCTGCAACTCTAAAAGAATATGTCGTTGCATCAACAGCTTATATACACAATTAAGAGTTCCGAGAGTCAGGAGGCTGTAAAATAAATGTTTGATTAAAGAAACGTCAGAGCTGGATTTTTCTGGAGCTGGCGTTTCTTTAATTAGAGACCTATTTTACAGCCCTATTCTTAGAACATTGGTGCAAAATGATGTCTGTTATGATGTACTCAGTTTGAAATGAAAGAAAAACGGAGTGGTATATCAAAGTGGAAAATATTTGTTACAAGATAGAGTAAGGGAAAGATTGAAAAAATTTACAATGCTTGCTGGGGAATATGGAATCTAATGGGTTCACACCATTATGGTTATATTTATATCTAAACCAAGATTGCAGTTAGCAAAAATGGGAGAAATTAAAATGGATTATTTTGAGAAACAACGAGGATTAGTACTATCGCCTGTTATGTACAGAGAAAAAGATACATTTTATTTATTTGTACGTTGTGATAGAAAAAAATATATACTAAATGATAAAGGAATATGTGAACAATGGGAAAACGATTTTGGAAAACTGCTTATGTTATTGAGTCAAATTGATATGGATGTATCTGCAATAAATAGAGATGATTTTTTTTCAATGGAAACAATAACACTTATTGGTGAAATTAACAATTGGTTAGAATGGCTATTAAATGTTGATTATACTATTCCTGAACAGGAAAAAAACAAGACATATATTTTTGATGTAAAAGCAGGAACAGGAAAAACCTTTTATACGATTGCTAAGTTGTGCGATAGAGCCAATAGTATTGAAAAAATAACCGATGGATACAGGGTAACATTTAAAGGCAGTAGCATAACAGAAATTGAACTGATGTATTTTTTACGTTCAGGTTGGAATTGGGATATATATAGTGAAAAAGAGGGTATAATAGCTTCATATTTGATTAAATATAGTAGATTATATAGAATGATAATATCATCAAGAGATGTGCTGGCGCAGATAGAAAATAATTATGGATATTACACAGTACCAAAAGCGATAAAGGAAAAAGTGTTTTATGCCATTCAAAAGAAGTCAAAAGAATTTCAAAAAAAAGCTAACGAACTATATACTGATATGCTGTTGGAAAAAAGAGTAAAATCAAAGTGGTCAAACGAGTATCATCTTTTTGAACTTGTAAAAAGCTATAATTTTCAAGCACAATATCAATATCATTGTGATTGGCTAGGACAACAGAGCTTGGATATTTATATTCCAGAAAGTCGAATAGGAATTGAATATCAAGGAGAACAGCATTATAAAGCGATAGATATATGGGGTGGAGAAGTAGCATTGAGAGAAAATCAGAAAAGAGATTTGCAAAAAAAGAAACTATGTGCAGAAAATGGAGTTATTTTGTTGGAATGGTCATATCAAATTCCAGTTAATAATGAGAATGTACTACGGTTTATGAATGATAATGAAATTCCATTTGTTGAAAATGAAAGAGATTTTCAAATGCGAACGGAAATGGCACCAATAATTGTACCTAAGAAAAGAATAAAAGGGGAGAATGTAAAAAGTAAAAATGTAAAATATTATATAGTGCAATATGATTTGGAAGGATATTATGTAGGTAAGTATGTTGGTATAAATAGTGCAGCAGGAGCCGTAGGGATTAGTGCGACAAGCATATCTAAGGTTTTAAGAGGGCAAAGAAACTCAGCCGCAGGTTTTGTATGGAGAAAGGTGGCCGTGGATGAAAAAATTGCGAAACACATTGTAATAGGATTTGATATTAAAAAAATAAATTCTGGAAAATCAAAAAAATTGTAAAATTCAATGTATATGAACAAGTGATTGGAGAATTTGAGTCAATAGCAGAGGTAGCGAGAAAAACAAAGATATATGTAGATTAAAAAGAATTGGAACCCTCAACTTCTGTGGAGTGGAAAATTTGTGATTAATGCTTATTTTAATGTGAAGATAGGAAATTGGATTTTTCCTCCGCTTATTTGCAGCAAATATTTAGAAAAGAGGTATATCATGAAAAAAAATTTAAAAAATAATTCAGTGCAGAATTTAAGGAAGGTTGGCAGTGGTGTGGCGGCTGTTGCGCTGTCGGTGAGTCTGTGTGCAGGTACATTATCGGGCTGTGTGAAGAGCGGAAATGCACAGAATAATGCAGGCACATCAGGCAATTTTCAGATTGAGGGCAGCAGCACTGATGGTCAGAATTCGGAACCAGAGCAGGAGACGACAACACAGTTCCCTGAAATAGAGAGAAAGACCGCTGACCAGATAGAGATTAATCCGGAGGTCATAGAGGTCACAAAATTTGAGCTTCCGGATGCTTCCGAGGAGTCCGGAATATTCGTTCAGCCGATAGAGAATATCTCGGATGATTTTATAAGAGGAATGGACGCGTCGGCGGTGCTTGCGGTTGAGAATAGCGGAGCTAAATACTATGGCTTTGACGGCGAGGAGCAGGATGTTTTCAAGACGCTTGCCGAGGCGGGTGTCAATTACATAAGACTGCGTGTCTGGAATGACCCTTACGACGAGGACGGAAACGGGTACGGCGGTGGAAATAACGATGTTGCCACAGCTATTGAGCTTGGAAAGAGGGCGACACAATACGGCATGAAGGTCTGCATTGATTTTCACTATTCGGATTTCTGGGCTGACCCTACTAAGCAGTATGTGCCTAAGGCATGGAAAGGAATGACACTTGAGCAGAAGAGCGATGCGCTGTATGATTTTACGGTGACAAGCCTCACTGACATTTTAAATGCGGGCGTGGATGTCGGCATGGTTCAGGTCGGAAATGAGATTAACAAGGGAATGTCGGGAGAGTCGTTTATGTCCTCCGTAGCGGAGCTTTTGAAGTCAGGAAGCAGTGCGGTCAGGGAGGTTGCAAAGGCGGCAGGAAAGGACATTCAGGTTGCTGTCCACTATACGGATATCGACAAGGAGGGCGAGGTAGCGAAGGTTACGGCAGACCTTGACAAGTATGGTATCGATTATGATATATTTGCAATGTCATACTACGCTTTCTGGCATGGTTCAATGGAAAATATGCAGGATATGGCAAAATATGTGCAGGAGCAGTATGGCAAGAAGGTTATGATTGCTGAGACTTCATATTGCTTCACATCCGAGGATGGAGACGGAAACGGCAACAGCATATCTGGTACGGATGACCTTGTGGACGGTTACGATGCGACTGTGCAAGGACAGGCAGACTTGGTTCGTGATGTGTGCGCGGCGGCAAATGAGGCTGGAGCTATAGGTGTGTTCTACTGGGAGGGCACATGGATTCCGGTAGGCCCTGCCGATGCGGACAATTCGGAACTCTGGGAGAAATATGGAAGTGGCTGGGCAAGCAGCTACTCAGCCGAGTATGACCCTAAAGATGCGGGAAGATATTACGGTGGATGTGCGTGGGACAATCAGGCAATGTTTGATTTTACAGGTCATCCGCTCGACTCTTTGAAGGTGTTCAGACAGTTAAAGTATGGCGCTACAGCACCTCTTGCTGTCGAGAAAATTCCTGATGTTGAGGTGTCATGCGATATCGGAGGTACAGTCTCACTTCCTGAGACGGCGCTTGTAGTCTACAACGATAAGACGGCTAACAAGGAGGTCGCTGTCACATGGAATGAGGAGCAGGCGGCAGCGATAGACACCAATGTGGGCGGCAAATATCAGGTAGAGGGAACACTAAATGACGATGAGCTCGATGATGAGCACAAGACCGTCATTGCAAATGTAGAGGTGAAACTTATCAATTATGTTGTAAATCCAAGCTTTGAGGACGATGACAAGTCGATGTGGAAGGTGACATACGACGGCAAGAAAGACCCTACAGATTATCAGGTGAACGCTAAAGACGCAAAGACAGGCGAGACAGCGTTCCACTTTTGGTCAGCCGATGACATGGATTTTTCCATTGAGCAGGAGATTACAGGGCTTGAGCCGGGAACCTATGAACTTTCGGCTTTCTCACAAGGTGGTGATATGTCAAGTTCAGCCGTGCTTGAAATTTATGCGGTTGCCGATGGCGAGGAGTACACGCAGAAGTTTGAGCTGACAGGCTATGCCGACTGGAAAGAGCCGGTACTTGGCGGAATTAAGCTTGAAGGCGACAGCATGGTTGTCGGAGTGCGCATGAAGTGCAATGGTGGAAGCTGGGGAACAGTGGACGATATTACACTTAATCGAGTGGGAGATTAGTGTGAAAAAATTGTTTTTAACCAAATCAAGTAAGTCCCCTGCTTCAATTGCATGCAATAGATTCAATTGCGTGCAATAGCTTCTATTGCATGGAGCGATAAGCAGTGGGTGGGGACTTGCTTGGATACAGGAGGGGTGAGGGGTACAAGCCCCTCCTGTTATGAGAAAGAAGCGAAGCGGATTGCGAATATCCGCTTGACTAACAAGTGGTGGAGGATTGAAACAAAAATGGAATATAAGATTTTTAAGGATGAATTAAAAAAATATATATTGGGAAATTCTAACTGGAACATATCAGAAGAAAATTACAAATTATATGAGGATGGCTGCACCTCGACAGACGAGGGCGAGTTGTCATTTATTCGTCACACAAATATAAAATATAATAATATTGAGTCGGATGTGCTAAAGGGAGATTTTATTGACCTTACAATCGCTGTAGGCAGTGATGCCCACACATCGTGCAGATTTGAGGTGAAGTATCTCTACGATGAATACACGGCGGACGGCTGGGATGCGGTTGGTCATGTTATAAGTGAAAATATAAAGATGGCATCGCTTACGGATATCAAGGAAATTACAAGCAATTTTACAAATTATTCATTTATCCATAGTCATTTGATTATAAGACCGATTAATTTTCCGGATAACAGGTATGAGCTGAAAAATTGCGTTTATAAGCAGATTGGGGACATTGCACTTGTGCTCTATGCCATGATTCACGATGACAAAAGGATGGGCTTGGTTACGGCAAAGATACCAAAGAAAGCTTTTGATGCGTGGGGCAAGGAGCTTGATGAAGTATGGCAGGAGGCTCTTGTCAACACAAATGTGTGGGCGCAGCCTAGAATGTATATGAAGCCTAACGATATGAAAAATCCTCCGTACTCAAAGGGCGCATTTATGGCACTTGGCAGTGAGCCGGAGAAGATTAATCCTCTCACTCCTCCTACTGTCACGACGATAAAGCAGCAGAACGGCGCGATAGCGATGTTCTATCCGGGAGTGCAGGAGAAAATTGCGCAGATATGCGGTGGAAGTTATTATGTGGTATTTACAAGCATCCATGATGCGCGTATCCACCAGAAGGGGACAACGCCTCCAAGACAGATTTTGCAGACATTGAAGGATATCAACAAAATGTTTAACAAGCCGGAGGAAGTTTTGAGCAGAAAGGTTTTCTGCTATGATGCTGAGACAAAAAAATTGGAGATGCTCGAACTGTAGAGTGTTAGGGATTTCAGAAATAATAGGTATGTAAAAATAACATAATTTCACTTGACAAAAGTGGTCTGTGGTTATAGACTTAGATTAGAGGTCGGTAACTACAGACCACTTTGCGTTTATTCGGGAGATGTATTTGTAAAAATTATTGTTCCGGGTAGATACATATTTTTACGGGGATTGTGCGGTGGATGAAAGTAAGGGCTTCACAATCACCTACATATTTTTTATGGAAAGGGAGAATTTTTATGGAAAGTCTTAAATTGTGTGAGAGCGATTACCGTTTTATGTGTGTAATCTGGGACAACGAGCCGCTTGCATCGGGTAAGCTTGTGGAGCTGTGCAGTAAGGAGCTTGGCTGGAAGAAATCCACGACGTACACGACACTTAAAAAACTTTGCGAGAAGGGTTTTGCAAAGAATGAGAACACCGTGGTCACAGCGCTTGTGAAAAAAGAGGACGTTGTCGCGTATGCGAGCGACCATTTTGTGAAGCATACTTTTGGCGGGTCACTGCCGCAGTTTTTGGTGGCATTTCTTGGCGGCAAGAAGATAAGTGAGGAGGAGGCTGAGGAGCTTAAAAAGCTGATTGACGAGCACAAGTAAAATATATGGGCACGGGAGAGTGAATTGATGGAGAATGTATTTTTAAATATTTTAAATATGAGTCTGACCGCGGGGATTATAATTATTGCTGTGCTCATAATCAGGCTGTTTTTGAGAAAGCTGCCAAAGAAATATTCATATTTTTTGTGGAGCGTTGTGGGTTTTAGATTGCTCTGTCCGGTGTCATTTAGTTCGGCGGTCAGTATTTTTAATTTAAAAATTTTTTCTAGAATGAACATCACAGGTGGAGAAAACAATGTTGGGGGTAAGCTTGCACATATAAATGATGTGATTGGTGCAGCCGCGAAAAATTCCGCGTCGAGTCTTACGACATCCGGCGCGTCAGGAGCAACAGGGGCGGTTACAGATACAGTTACAGGAACGATATCAGAAGCAACGGGAACGGTATCGGGAGCAGTAGGAGACGCGGTTACGGGAGCGATATCGGGAGCAACGGGAGCAACATACGGGGCGGTGACAGACGCAGTTACAGGAGCGATATCGGGAGCAATGGGAACGGCATCGGGAGCAGTAGGAGACGCAGTTACGGGAGCGATATCGGAAGCAACAGGCACGGCATCGGGGGCAGTAGGAGACGCGGTTACGGGTGCGATATCAGAAACAGCAGGAACAACGGCGGACGCAATCGGGGCAGCAGGAAATATAGATTTGTCATCACTGTGGAATACAGGTTGGTTTAGGGCGTTGGCAGTTGTATGGCTTGTCGGAATGGCAGTCATGCTTATATATGGAATAGTCACCTACATAATTATGACGAGGCGGATTGAAAATGCTATATGGGTCAAAGAAAATGTGTACCGCTGCGACAAAATTACCTCGCCGTTTGTGTTTGGAATTATAAGACCAAAAGTGTATATTCCGGCATTTATTGATGTGAGCGCGGCTGAGTATGTCATGCAGCATGAAAATTATCATATCAAAAGGCGCGACTATATCGTGAAGCCGATAGCGTTTGTGCTCTTGTGTTTTCACTGGTTCAATCCGCTTGTGTGGACAGCTTTCTACATGATGGGAAGGGATATGGAGATGAGCTGCGACGAGGCTGTGCTTACAGAGATGATAACACAGCAGGGGCGAATGAAAAATGGCATGAGTGAGAGCGATGTGGTGAAGGGTTATTCGTATGCACTTTTAAACTGTGCCTCACAAGGGAGCTTTGGCGCGCTGTTTCAGCTTGGGTTTGGGGAGCTGCGTGTGAGAGACAGAATAAAAAATGTGTTAAAGTACAAAAAATATGGGTGGTTTATAACGGCGGCACTTGTTTTTGTATGTATGTTTGTGCTTGTGGCTTGTGGGACAAATTCAAATGACGAGAAAGAGAAGATTGAAAACCCAATGACACCAGAGCTTATGTTACAAATGGATGAGGCAGTAAAGTTTACATCCAGCAGAGACTTTGGACAACCGTGGAGTTCTGTCACGGAGCTGGAGGTGAAGATAGTAAATGACACTAAGGGTAACTCCATAATTGCGTGGGACGGTCTTAAATGCAGGCTGGATGAAAATATTATTCCGGCAGGAATATATCAATACAGCAACGGCGTGGACATTGACGGTGATGGTGAGGACGAGAGGATAATAGAATGTTGGTACAGTGTTGATGACAATAACACATATAAGACTTTAATTTTGGATAAAAATAACGGCGGGCTTTTATGCCTTGGACTTCCATCGTGGAGTATCGCCACAGCGAGGGCGTATGATAACTTCATTCTTGAAATTAAATTTGATTTTGAATATAAGACAAGGAGATATGACTGCAGCAATCCGGGTAAAAATGAGTTTTTAAAAGAGCTTAGACAATCGCTTATCGGTAAGGTATGGGATGAAGATGGAAAGCTTTTAAATCCTGACAGTAAGGATGGCCTTAGCAAATCGGTTCCGATTGGACTTGGAATGGAAAAGGATAGTGCATTCTATTTTGAAATTGAAGATGAGCGCGCCATACTTGCTGAAGAAATAGGCTATAATGTGGATATATGGCTTAATGATGCGTCAAACACCAAGTTCAATGCCAACTTGAAATATAAGCCGGAGAATGGAAGTATGGTGTTGGAGAGGTTTGGATGTGCTGTGATTGATACACTCGCGTCAGGAGAATTTGGCGGACAGCTTGGTGCGAACTGTGAGCTGGTGGAAAATGAGACATCACAGGATATTGAGCTTGACTTTAGCGATACACCGAGAAAGTGGACCGAGCAGAAGTTAGAAATTGCAAGGTCGCTCTACAAAGATTTTACGCCATGCGCCGCGAATATTGACGGGGAGTGGGTTAAATCGCTCTACAATGATGAGCACGATGTGCTGATTGTTCAGGAGAGCAATGCCTATGGAATATATCATGGTGAGGAATATATATCTGTGTCTTTTGAGATGCCGTTTCCAACGGATAACTATGTGAGTATTAAATTCGTGGATGCCAACGATGACGGGACGGACGAATTATATTTGAGCGCGTATGGAGGCGGTTTTCAAAGAGTTCAGCTTATAGGACTTGAGCCGCTTACAGCTTTGGTTGACTCCTACAACAGTGATGGAACAGGAACTAAATTAGTTCAGGATTACGTCAAGGAGTACAGTATCACAAACGTGTGGGTGGCTGAGGATGACAATGTTCATGTTTTGGCAGAAATTGTGATGAACAGCGGACAGACATACCAGACAGAGTGTGTCGTTGCCGGGGCTGACAAGGAAAAATTGGATGCTTTTGTTATTGAACCGGTATTTTTTCACACCAATATATCAGGTGAATATCCGTATGCGGTAAATCAGGATATCCGTTTCAGGGTAAATCAAGGTTCAATGCTCGATGGCAATGGATATATTTTTATGACAATACGCCTAAAATATGATGAGGAGAGTAATCACTATATAGAGAGTGGAGAGGTGAAGTTGTATTACAAAGAGATTAGTCCGGCTAATTGGGGATAAGTTTGAATAACTTGATTTACGGAAATATTAAGGGTATTAGTCCGGCTGACTGGAGATAGGATTGAATAACAGTCAAGTATGTTGAAATAAGGAGGTGGGGTTTTGCAGAGTATATTTTTGAATATTCTGGATATGAGTATTACCGCCGGATGTGTGGCGGCGGTGGTGATACTTGTGAGACAACTGCTAAAAAGAGTGCCGAAAAAATATTCATATCTTTTGTGGCTTGTGGTGGCGTTCAGACTTGTCTGTCCGGTTTCGTTTAGCTCAAATATAAGTATTTTTAATTTAAAGGCTTTTGGGTGGGCGGATTTGTCGGGAGGATATGAGCGCAGTGCGGACGCGTTTGATATGGAAAAAGATTACACGCAGCTACAGGAAATAAATGTAAAAAATTATGAAGATGTTATAAATTACCATCAAGATGATTTGAACAAAAAAGATTTATTTGAGGGTAAATTTTACACAGATATGTCGGGAAAAAATGCAGTATATAATGGCATTTCTCAGTCAAATATTTCTCACTCAAATACATCAAACGGACAATTATCGGACGCGGATATTTATCAGTCAAATGTGCCGCAGAAAGATATATCGGATGAGAATTTGTCTTCCGCAAAATCAGGCAATTTGATAATAAAGCGGGGGAATATGGTAAAAGGTCTCACATTTGTGTGGCTGGTGGGTATGACTGTTATGGCGGCATACGGGATTGTATCTTATATAATTCTTAACAGAAAGCTCGAAAAAGCCCTGAAATTGGAGGATAGAGTATACCGCTCGGATAGAATAGACACGCCGTTTGTTATGGGATTTGTAAATCCGAAAATATACATACCATGTTTTCTTGACAATGCCTCGATTGGTTATGTCGTAGCGCATGAGAAATGCCATATAAGAAGGCGCGATTACATAGTGAAAGCGGCGGCTTTTGTGCTTTTGTGTGTTCACTGGTTCAATCCGCTTGTGTGGGTAGCATTTTTTCTTATGGGCAAGGATATGGAGATGAGCTGTGATGAGATGGTGGTTGAGACATTTGAAAAAAACGGCTCGGATGACATTTTAAAAATTAATAAGGATTACTCGTATGCACTTCTTTGCTGTGCATCGGCGGGGCGTTTTCCGGCACCGGGGCCGCTCTGTTTTGGGGACGTTTCGGTGAAAGGGAGGATTAATAACGTGTTAAATTACAGGAGACCTAATAAAATTGTGAGTGTAGCCGCGATTATTCTGTGCATGATTGTGCTCGCGGCGTGCAGCGCCAACTCAAATACGGCTAATGCTGACAATGGGGCGCACAAAAGTGCTACAAATGAACTTGATACGGTTGAGACCACACAGCCGCAATCAGGGGAGAATGACAGCACAACCGATGGGACAAAGGTGAGTGCCAATAATAAGTCAACACAGTCAGCAGAGACGACAACTGAAGAGATATCGACTTCGACAAAAAATGTGGCTGGACTTTCAGATGATAGCACAGCAGACGCATCCACCGTACACAACGACCTTTACAATACAGTTTTCACGGCATGTGTGAGGTATCATATGGACCCGCAGGAGGTGTGGGATTTACTAAATAACGCTTCTGACATGGATAAAATTTCAATATTTACACAGTGCAGACAGTACAATGAGACGGAACTTGACGAGTGGAACGAGAAGATGACGGCATACTATGGGGACGGATGGCAGGTGATGGTGACTGTCGCCGGAACAGATTACACTGTGGATGGTGGAACGGGCGGGAACGAATTTTTGCTTATAGGTTATAATAAAGATATTGTCCCTGATTTGACAAATCATCCTGTATATCAAGTGCCGGTTGACAATGCAAAGCTCTCGGTGGGATATGGTTATGTGCAGAGAATGGATGGTGTTGCATTTCATCCGGAGGACGATTTTACCGTTGAAGATGAAAGTGATGTGCGCGCCGTGGCAGACGGTACTGTGCTGTTAGCCGGATGGAATGGCAGCAACGGTATGACAGTGATAATTCAGCAAATTGACGGCTATATGACGCATTACTGTCATTTAGGGTCTGTGTATGTAAATGTCGGTGACAAAGTGACAGCGGGCGATGTGATAGCACAGTCAGGGCAGAGCGGAAATGTGACAGGACCGATGCTGTCGTTTGTGGTCAGCTATTATGATGAGGAGACGGGGATTAATTTTATAGAGCCAGTCTATGATGAGAGCACATACACCGAGTTGGATGTCGATTATGCAATAAATCAAGATAGAACTTACACTTATAATGACAACGACTACAAGTATAAACTTCATGTTTCGGGGAATGAGGGTGAAAACCGCGTCACCTATGTGATTTTGACAAATAACTTGGAAACTAAATTTGAGGCTGTGAAACGCAGCTTGATAGGTTCAGAACTTATTACAGGAGAGCCGCAATTTGTCATATTGGGTTGGTACTACTAGACAGAGTGGGTGAAGTTTAGGTTGTTTTATCAAATTTCTATTCTTATTTAGCGGGAAATGGCGTGTATTAGTACATTCTCGTTACAATGGATTGCTTGTTATCACATATACTGATACTATTTAAGCATAGCAAAGAAAGGGGATTGGTATAGGTGGATAAAAAGAAATCCGGAAAATTAATTAGAGAATGTAGGATACAAAAAAATTATACCCAGAGTGAGTTGGGTGATTTGGTGGGAGTGAGCAATAAAGCCGTTTCTCGCTGGGAAAATGGTGAAAGTTTCCCGGATGTTGGTGTATTGGAAAACTTGGCATCAATTCTTGATGTTAACATTCAGGATATTATTACAGGAGAAAAAGAAGAAAAAGAAAGAAAAGACGATAGTGTTGTAACGGAGATTGTAAGAGTTGCATCATTACAGAAAAAAGAAAGAAAACGCAATTTAGTCAGCATCATTTTTTTTACAATTGTTCTTATTTTTTGCGCTGTCTCAGGGTACTCTGCAATGGGTAATAAAGGCTATATTTTGGTAAATGATTCAATTATCAGTTACATTATATTAATGGTTATATCATATTTTCTGATATTTTATATTTGGATGTCAGGAGACAATATCATAAACTATAATAACAACAAATTAGAAAAAAGCATGAAAATAGTTGCCCTAGTGCTGTTCGTATTAACATTAATAATAGGTTTTGAAGAAATTTTTATAATAAGTAAAGGCCTCATTCCATTTGGAATGGAAAAATCGAAAGTGGGACCATTCATTAATGGACAACTTATTAGTCTATTTGCTGTAAACATAATTTGGTTTATTTCATCAATATATATGTATGAAAAAAAGCTTTTATCAATTCATTTTTGGTGGTTATTATCCATTGCATCGATGTATGTATTAGTGTTATATGGGGATTTGCTTCATAGAATGGCTTCAACTCAGGGATTTGTTAACAGCCTTATTTTAAGAAGCTTTATTGTATATATGATACTAGGACTATCGTTATTATTCGCCTATATTAAAAACAAAATAAGGGGAAATAGTTTGAGCGAGCAGGGGAATTAGTGATAATTTATATTATTGAATATTTTTAGAGCAAACAGTATATAACAGTTGACAACAGATGCCAACTGTTATATACTGTTTATACGTTAAGGGATATTTGTGGTGAAGCGCTGCACCGCAGATATGAGTAGATTTTATGGGAGATTAATATGCATATTATACTTAACAATTCATCCATGATACCGATTTATGAGCAGCTCATGGAACAGATTAAAAATGAAATTATTTCAGGAGGATTGAAGGAGGGAGAGGCACTTCCATCTGTCAGAACACTATCGGGGGAGTTAAAAATAAGCGCCCTCACGGTAAAGAAGGCTTATGACAGGCTTGAGGAGGAGAACTTTGTGGTCACTGTGCATGGCAAAGGGACATTTGTTACGGCGACGGACAGGGAACTTGCCATTGAAGCCAGACGACATGCTGTGGAGGAGGACTTTTGCCACGCAGTCGAGAAGGCGAGGGCAGTCGGAATGAGCGATGAGGAGATTAAGGAGCTATTTTTAATAATTATAGAAGAATAGCTAAAAATAAGTGGTCGTAAATTAGCCGGTGGGGACAATAGTGTGAGCAAAAAACCGTCCCTGGTGGCATGAGCGAGTCGGTGGGGACAGTTGTGTGAGCCAAAAAGAACCGTCCCCATGGCAAGGCGGAAAGGTGAAAAAGTATGATTAAGGCAGATAATCTTGTAAAGCGTTACGGGAATTTTAATCTGGACATATCCATGGATGTGCCGGACGGGTATATCACGGGACTTGTCGGAAAGAACGGAGCCGGAAAGAGCACGACAATCAAGCTGATACTTGGTCTTATAAAACCGGATGAGGGCAGTATTACGGTTCTTGGCAAAGTGCCGACAGAGCTTACCGGAGCGGATAAGCAGAAAATAGGTGTCACGCTGTCGGATGCAGGCTTTAGTGTTTATCTTAATATCAAGGATATCATCAAGATATTAAAGAAAATGTATACGGATTTTGATGAGGCTTGGTTTAAAAGGGAATGTGAGGATATGAATATCCCCTTGGATAAGAAGCTTAAAGAGTTCTCAACTGGCATGAAGGCAAAGCTGAAAATGTTGGTCGCATTAAGCCACAAAGCGGAGCTTTTGGTGTTAGATGAGCCGACGGCTGGACTTGATGTTGATGCTAGAAACAAGCTTCTTGATATGTTACGCGATTATCTTGAGAAAAATCCGCAGGCAAGTATACTTATCACATCACATATCTCAACAGACCTTGAGGGACTTTGCGATGACATATATATGCTTCACGACGGCAAGGTGGTTCTGCACGAGGATACAGATGTGCTTTTAGACAAATATGCGGTGTTAAAGGTCAATGAAGCCGCATATGAGAAGCTTGACAAGAGCTATATTTTGAAGGTAAAAAAGGAAAAATTTGGGTATTCGTGCTTTACAAACGAAAAGCAGTTCTATGTTGAAAATTATCCTGGTATAGTGGTGGAAAATGGCGGTATAGATGACTTAATACTTATGTATTCCGGAGGTGAAAAATAATGGCTGGTCTTTTTGAGAAGGATATAAGACTTATTTTACAAAGTAAGCAGATAATTGTGGCGTTTGTGGCTATGGCATTTTTTCTTAGTTTTTCTGAAAACCTTGACATGGTTATCCCGTATATCACGGTTTTTGGGACAATATTTGCTATTACAACAATAAATTATGACGAGGTTGACAACGGATATATGTATCTTATGACACTTCCGGCAAGCAGCAAAGATTATGTGTATGAGAAGTATATTTTTTGTGCTGTCGGGGGACTTGTATCAGGACTGTTCGGATTTGTGTTGTTTTTAATCGGAATGATGACAGGCGGCAGTATTTCAAATATAAAGGAGGTTCTTGTTGCGTTGTCGGCAGGAATATTAATCAGCGTGTGGCTTGAGTCGCTGTTTATTCCTGTGCAGTTAAAGTACGGCGATACAAAATCAAGAGTATTTTTTGCGGTGATGATTGGAGCTTTGGTTGGAATTGAATATTTTGCATCAAGATTTTTGGGAGATATAAAACAGAATTTTGCAAATATAGCCAAGGTTTTTCAAAATACACCACCTGTGTTGATCATAATTGCAGTGTTGGCGGTCACAATTATTATTCTTATCGTTTCTGTTTTTTGCAGCGTTGGAATTATGAGGAGAAGGCAGTATTAGATGAGAAAATTTTGCCATTATATGATATAATGAGCGCAAGAGAGCCAGAGTGAGCTTGCTCACTCTTGGCGAACGGTGAAATTATAGAGTGATGAAATCACGATATAATGAATGTAAGAGAGTCAGATAGGTTTTGCCACTCTTGATGAGCGATGAAATTATTGAGTGAACTATGGCAGAATATAATGGATGTAAGCAGGCAAAATTGCTGGCATGATGAGAAGATTGAGAAGTTGTTGCCAAAGTATTTGCCACAGTTCTTATTGACTGCGAGGGAAAATATAGCATGAATAATATTTTGTTGGTTATAGAGGATGATGAGGAAATAAGGACAATGGTGGTGTCATATTTTTGTGGCAGAGGTTACAATGTTCTTGAGGCGGAAGATGGGAAAAGTGGTCTAGCAATATTAAAAAGTGAGAGCGTGGATATAGTGTTTCTCGATATAATGCTGCCGGATATGGATGGCTTTAGTGTGTGCAGAAATATAAGAATGACATCGGATGTACCGATAATTATGCTCACAGCGAGGGCACAGGATGAAGACAAGGTGCAGGGATTTGAGCAGGGGGCTGACGAGTATGTCACGAAGCCATTTAGTCTTAAAGTGTTGGCAGCGAGGGCACAAGGGCTTCTAAAACGTGTAAATAATAGAATATCCGACAGTTCATATATACATAGTTTTGATGGATTGGTTGTCAATGAAAAGACGGGCGAAGTGGCTGTGGACGGCAGAAATATTTTGCTCACACAGAAAGAATGGGAGCTTTTCGAGTATCTGCTTTTAAATGAAAATATTATTATGGGAAAGCAGCAGATACTTGATAAGGTGTGGGGCTACGGATATGATGGTGACCCAAGAACTGTCGACA
Organism: Eubacteriales bacterium; assembly: GCA_050874385.1. Taxonomy (GTDB): domain Bacteria; phylum Bacillota; class Clostridia; order Lachnospirales; family Lachnospiraceae; genus CAG-882. The sequence continues at coordinate 2,367 of JBNMKO010000024.1, read as the reverse complement.
CGCATATAAGGCGGCTTCGTGACAAGTTAGGGGCAGGTGAGAGATATATTCGGACGTACAGAGGAAGGGGATATTGTTTTTGCACAAAAACAGACTAGCAATCAGGCTTACAGTTGTCATTTCCATAGTTCTTGCTGTATGTGGCATTGTGGTAGCTGTCGTGGCGTGGACTTTTATCAACAGGACACATTTGGTAATATCCGATTATTCGGAGGACAGACTGGAAAAAATTATCAGTATTGCGCAGGATTTTGAACCTCATTTCTGGACAATATTTGACAGTGAAAATCAGGGTTATCTTGAAAAGAGTATAAAAAATATGGCAGATAAATGTAGCAGCGACTGCTATATAATTGATAAAGATGGGAAAACTGTGATATGCAGTGCGGAAGGAAATATTGAACTTTCAGACCATGAAAGTAATAAGATAAAAGAAAACATTGCGGCAGGGGAGAACAGAGTTAACATATACAGGGTCAGCACAAAACATATAATGGTAAGTGTCAGATTAGTTAAGATTAATCCCCCTAAATATGATTATACAGACAGTGTATATTTTGTTTTTGTGACACAGGAGGTATATACAAGGTCAGACCGCTTGCACCTTGTGGTCACTATGTTGTCTATTGGGCTTAGTATGCTTGCCATATTTGTGTGCATGGCATTTTTATTATCAAGGAAAATAACACAGCCGATATTAAAAATGCAAAGAACCGCAAAAAAAATAACGGAACTTGATTTCTCGGACAGATATGTCAATACATCAAAGGATGAGATGGGTGAACTATCCAGAAACATTGACAATATGGCTGAAAAAATAAATGGTTTTATAGTGGAACTTGAGGAAAAGAACGGGCAGCTTTTACAAGCTTTGAAGGTACAAAAGGAATTAGACAATATGCGCAGGCAGTTTGTTGCCGCCGTGTCACATGAATTTAAGACACCATTGACTGTCATGCGAGGCTATGTTGAGATGCTTGAGGATGACATTAATGATGAAAACAGCGCAAAACAGCTCAATATAATAATAAATAAGATAGATGCGCTTGACGCAATGGTCATGGAGCTTCTTGAATTATCTAGACTTGAAAATATAGAGGATAGCATAAATATAAATAAATTTTCGATGGATGAATTGCTTTACGATATCGCAGATGGGTATAGTGCGGATGGGAGATTTTCCGATTTTAGATTTACAATCTGCATTGATGGTGTGTCCTTCTTTATGGGGGACAGGGATAAAATCAGGACGGTGATAAACAATTTCCTCAACAATGCAATTAAAAATGCTAAGCCGGGTGGCAAGATAACACTTGCACTTACAAAAAGAGACAGTGTGTCGTATGTGTCAGTATATAATGAGGGAGAGAAAATTCCAGACAATGAGTGTGCTAAAATATGGGAGCCATTTTACAGAATAGAGGGAAAAAAAGGCAGAGGTACTGGGCTTGGGCTGGCGCTGTGCAGGACAATACTTGAAAAACATGGATGTGAGTATGGTGTACAAAATAAGAAAAAAGGAGTTTTATTTTTCTTTAAATATGAAACTTGTAACATTGATGTAACATAGAAGTGATAATGTGCGTTTGTAGCAATACAGATGCACATTTTTTTATAGGAGGTATTGTCTTGACACAGCAACAGATGATAAACAAAAAGAGGAGGCGGATAAAAAAGATTATGAGATTTATTATGTCGTGGCTGATAGTTATATTTACCATCACGGGGATAGTGGTGCTTATAACATCACTTTTGAGGATTGCCGTGAGGGCGATTGGAGAGTCTACCGTGAAGGCGGTAATAACCCAGAAAAAGTATGATACAGTGTATGTCGATGATAGTGATGAGTTGTATTATGTAAATGGTGATGGCGATGCAGGGGAGAATAATGATAAATACTGGAATATTGCACTTTTGGGGATAGATACCCGTGTAGGGGAGGACAATGCGGGAGGAGTTAGAAGTGACAGTATACTGGTGTTAAGCGTTGACCGTGATACAGGAGATTGTAAAATTATTTCTGTATATAGGGACAGCTTGTTAAGTATGTATTCAGATGCAGATAGGTTGGCTAAAGTAAATGAGGCTTATGCGGCTGGGGGAGCGACGGAAGTTATCAATACATTAAATAAAAATCTGGATTTGAGTATTAAAGATTATGTTGTTGTCAATTTTGCCGGAATGGCAGATATAATCGATGCAGTGGGAGGAATTGATATAGATATAACGGAGGATGAGAAAACCTTTGTCAACGCATATCTTGACGACAATATGGCTAATACAGGAATGGTATCGGAAAAGCTTTCGGAGAGTGGTTTGGTACATTTTAATGGACTTCAGGCATTGGCATATTGCCGTGTAAGATAT
>JBNMKO010000023.1:0-36988 GCA_050874385.1 Eubacteriales bacterium | reverse complement strand
GGGCAACATTGCCAGCGTAAGTAGCAACACCCCACTTGTCATGTCCATATATCTGCACATAATCTTCAATCAATTCTTTTACGTTAGTACACTGTGGAACTTCAAATTTTCCGATAGACTGCTTGTACTCGATTTCCTTTTTTCGTTTCTCTGCCTCCTTCTGCGTGGCAAAGGTTTCAGATGTTGTATGTTCTTCCCCATTATCATCCAGAATTTTATATACCACAGAATACGTCTTTCCCCGATGCCTGATAAATGCCATGTCACATCACCCCTTCCCTGTTTTTATTCAGCCAGTTCAAAAACTGCTGCCTGTGAACTCTCAGAACCTTTCCGGCTCCGATACACAGAAATTCTCCGGACTGCATCCACTTGGTAACTGTCGATACATTCACTCCTGCCAGTTCCGCTGCATCCTGTAAACAGATTTAATCTTTCCCCAGTTTCTCTACGGTTGGAATATGTGTGACCTTGATAATTCATATACTGTCGGCCTGCTGATACCTAAGATTTCCTGCGATTCTTTTACGGTATAACAGCGCTTTTCCTGGATAGATACGCTATTTCCCATTATTCGATACCTCCCATTCTTCCATCCATAAATCCAATGACCTGCTTTTTCAATCTGTAACGGATCTTATATATCTTCTGCTGCGCATATTCATAAGTAATTGCATGTTCCTCTGCAATATCAACCAGATTCTTCTCACCACAGAGATATTTTTCAAAAGTCTCTTTCTCTACACCAAGAATACATAACTGACGTCTGAAAAGCTCATAGTCTTTTCTCATATCTCTTAGTAAATACGAATTACGCATATATTCATCTTCCCTGCCCACACCATCCATCACATCACCGGAAAATCACAGTTGAGCAGCGCCTCTCCGGTCAGCACATTTCTGATTGCTTTTTTAGCGGTCGGATTACTTGTCATGCCTCCTGTCTGCACCCTGACACCAAAATCACCGATATCCTGGCGGCTGTTACTTTCCTTTTCACACTCAATCATGTACCGAAGACCTTCCGTATATCCGTCCACAATCCCCATAAAATCTGTATAGTGTCTGATAATGATGTCCACTCTTTTTGCTGATGTTGCATTCACATATATTTTGATCAGGTTCTTTTCTGCCATCTATAATCTCCTCCTGTTTCTCGTAAATCGCTTTCGTTTACTCTTCTTTACAGGAATTATTGTAGATAAACACGGAGTAAAAATCGTTCCCCAAACAATAGACAAAATGTATATTCTGAATAGATTTCTCAAAATGAATAATGTTTTTATTTTTTTTAATATATACACAATAAGCCAAATGTAATTGCAAAAATGCAACAAATAATATATAATATTCGTTGCAAAGGAGATTTGTTTATATTTCCAAAAACTATATGCAGGAAATTAAAAATCGAATCCTATCTTCCGAAGTAATCCGCCTAAAAATCGGAGCATTAGTAGTCTGGACACCTGTTAAGCTTGCAAGCATTGAACCATATACAGCTATATACTACCCCAAAATCTTTGAGCAGAAAAATACGAAAATTCTTACCGTTTCACCAAAGCGTACCTTTTTGGAAAAGGCAATAATTCTTCATCATGAAGCCAACAAACCGGAACATCTGAATATGCCACAACAATATTCCAGACATTACTATGACCTTTATAGAATGGCTCAGAATTCAGTAAAAGATGTTACTTTCTCTCACATAGACCTTCTGAAAACAGTCGTTGATTTTAAAATGAAATTTTATCCAAGAGCGTGGGCTAAGTATCAGGAATCAGCTCATGGCACATTAAAGCTGATTCCACCAGAATACCGCTTTCCAGCCTTGCTCAGTGATTATGAAGCTATGAAAGATATGTTATATGGCGATGTTCCAAGCTTCGATACTATTATAGAAGCGGTTCAACAATTAGAAACAGAAATCAATTTACTTTAACAATAATTACATTTGAAGCTGAACTTGCCCACAATAAATAAAAACAGCGGATGAAAACCATACATGATTTTCATCCGCTGCTCTATTCTAGCGTTTCCTGGGGGAATCGAACCCTCAACTGCCCCTTAGGAGGGGGCTGTTATATCCATTTAACTAAGGAAACAAATCACTCAACATTACTATTATATCAGATTTGCAAACATATTACAATAGATAATTTTATTAATAACCATATTATCCTGAATATTCTATACTATATGTCTATGGGATATTAAGATTTACTATTTATAAGATATTTAAAACCTATCGCTCTTATGCTGAGTGTAGTTTTCCACATTATTTAAAACTCAACCTGCCCCTGAAGCCATATTCTTCCCTTAAATCTTCTGCCCTCGGCTGGTTCACCGATGACATCACTCGCATTGATGCAGACATCAAGAATAATGTCGTTACATTCAAGTGTCATCACATATATATTCTCGTTGGTGTAATTGTTCGTGTACATTCTCGACTCCACAATATTTCCGATTATGGAATAGCAGTCACACTCAAAACCGCTCGGCATAAATGACGAGTCAACGATTGTGAATATATCCTCATTGCGAACCCGCTTGTATATGTTGGTGTAGGTATCGAGGTCTTCTATTGTTAAGTTGTCGATAGCTGAGGCATCGCCCTTTTTTGCAAGGTTGATAAGATTGTTGCGCGCTGCCGTCGCAGCCCTGGACTTATCTATCTGGTGTTCGCTCTTGTTCACAGGGAGCAGAACTGTTCCCTCATTGCACATGGCAGATATTCTCACGGTCTTATCCGTGTAGTCCGCCAGAATAGGTTTGCTTAAGAGATAATCTACTGGGTTACTCAGGTGAAAAATAAGTGCAATCCCTCTTCCCGGCTCGTCGCAGAGTGCATTGAAAGCCACGCGCTCCGTCTTTCTGCCAATTGAAACCTCACTCTCATAGCTCTCAATGGAGCCGTCAAGAAACGGAAACACATAGTCCGTCTTAAAGCTTTTGCGCCCCGGATTATAAAATCCGTTTACCGAGAGACCGCTTACCTTGTTAAAATAATGCTTTATCTGTGCCGGATACACACTATCCCCTGGGAGATAGTGTATGTCCGAATATTCTACAGTGCTTCTTTCGATACCCTCTTTGATGACGTACTTTATGAGTTTATCGTAATCCTTTCGTGTATTTATACTTCCTAAGCCCACCGCTTTTAAATATAAATGCATGAGCACTCCTCTCTGTTACACTGCGATGAAACACTTTATTATATGTGATTTATCGCCTATTGTTAATTAATGCTTCTTTTCAATCTTCTCCATGCCGCCCATGTATGGTCTTAACACCTCAGGAATGTTAACTGAACCGTCGGCATTTAAGTTGTTCTCCAAAAATGCGATGAGCATTCTAGGTGGTGCAACAACAGTATTGTTGAGTGTATGGGCAAAATAATTTCCGTTCTCGCCCTTGACACGGATTTTAAGTCTTCTTGCCTGAGCATCGCCTAAGTTAGAGCAGCTTCCAACCTCGAAGTACTTCTTCTGTCTCGGTGACCATGCCTCGACATCGATTGACTTAACCTTTAAGTCAGCAAGGTCTCCCGAACAGCACTCAAGTGTTCTCACAGGAATGTCCATGCTGCGGAATAAGTCAACAGTGTTCTGCCAAAGCTTATCGAACCACATCTTGCTGTCCTCCGGCTTACATACAACTATCATCTCCTGCTTCTCAAACTGGTGTATTCTGTACACACCTCTCTCCTCGATACCGTGAGCACCCTTCTCCTTGCGGAAACATGGTGAGTAGCTTGTGAGTGTTCTTGGAAGTGTGTCCTCCGGAAGAACTGTGTCGATGAACTTACCAATCATGGAGTGTTCGCTTGTTCCGATAAGGTAAAGGTCTTCGCCCTCAATCTTGTACATCATGGCATCCATCTCGGCAAAGCTCATAACGCCTGTTACAACTTCGCTTCTAATCATAAAAGGCGGTACACAGTATGTGAAGCCTCTGTTAATCATAAAATCTCTCGCATAAGCGATAACTGCTGAGTGAAGTCTTGCGATATCTCCCATAAGATAGTAGAAACCGTTTCCGGCTACCTTTCTTGCACTGTCTAAATCGATACCGTCAAATGCCTCCATGATTTCTGTGTGATATGGAACTTCAAAATCAGGAACAATCGGCTCGCCGTAGCGTGTTATCTCGACATTCTCGCTGTCATCCTTACCGATAGGTACGCTTGGGTCAATGATGTTAGGGATAACCATCATAATCTTCTTAACCTTCTCCTCAAGCTCGCTCTCCTTCTGCTCAAGCTCTGCAAGTCTTGCCGCATTATCGGCAACCTGCTTCTTCACAGCCTCGGCTTCCTCCTTCTTGCCCTGTCCCATAAGAACACCAATCTGCTTTGAAAGCTTATTTCTATCTGCACGAAGTCCGTCAGCTTCCGCCTTTGCAGCTCTGTTCTGCTCATCAAGCGCTATAACCTCGTCAACCAAAGGAAGCTTGGAATCCTGAAATTTCTTTCTGATATTTTCCTTTACGATTTCCGGATTTTCTCTGACAAATTTCATATCTAACATATTCTTTTCCTCTTTTCTGCACGCTTGTGCTCATTTTCCTCAATCACTTTTTAATGATACTGCTGTTGTTTATGATACAACACATTTTTTGATATTTCAATAGGTTTTAGGTTTAATATTTTGTCCAATTATCTGTTTTTCTACACTTCTATATCGGTTCCCATAGCCCTGTCGAGTGCCTTTTTCTCCTCATCGCCAAGTGTGATAAATGACTCACCTTTTATTATCTCCTTGACGTATGTATAACAGCCTTCTCTATTATGCATTGAATTTATGATATAGCCGTTGTTACTGTTATCGAGCATTGCCAGTGCAAAGCTTAACTTTCCACCCATCTCATTGAAAGCATCGTACTTGATTACACCAAGCTTAGTGTATACAGTCTTTAACTCCTCATTTATAGCCTCAATCTGCTTTGTGTGCTCATCCGTAATCTCAACCAAATCCTTAATCTTTGCAAAATGGTCGAGCATCGCATCCTCAAGATTTTCTGCTGTCTTTCCGTTCATAAACAGGCGATAGTTCTGTCTCATCTTTTTAAGCTTGACCATTGTCACTATGAGTAACACCAGACTCACTATGCTTATCACCGCAAGCACTCCAACGGCAATGCAAAGAATCAACATCAACATGCCTGAATCGATTAAATTTTCCATACCAGTAAATTATACCTCCGTTTATTATTGCCCTTTTTCAATAAGCTCAATTATTCTCTCAAATTCTTCCCTTGAGCCATAGTCAATTTCAATTTTACCTTTATTGTTTTCCTTGTTATGGATTATGACTTTGCTTCCAAACACTGTCTTTAGTTTTTCCTCATACTGTCTGTACACAAAATCATTTGCCGGAACTGTCTTTTCCTTTTTCTCCTCCTTGCCGCTCGCTATATCCTTGATAAGCTTCTCAATCTCTCTCACACTGAGCTTCTCATCAAAAATTCTCATTGCGACATTGTACTGCTTGTCACCGTCCTCTATGGCAAGGAGTGCTCTTGCATGTCCTGCTGAAATCATATCGTCAATGAGCATCTGCTGTACTCTCTCATCTAGCTTCAAAAGTCTCATCGAATTTGTGATAGCGGCTCTGCTCTTAAATACTCTCTCCGCAATCTCATCCTGCTTGAGATTATACTCCTTCACAAGCCTCTGATATGCCTGTGCCTCCTCAATGGGATTTAAGTCCTCCCGTTGAATGTTCTCGATAAGTGCTATCTCGACAATCTCCTGCTCCGAGTAATCTCTTATAACAACAGGCACTTCCTTAATTCCCGCTTTTTTCGCAGCCCTCCATCTTCTCTCCCCGGCTATTATCTCATAATAGCCATCTCTCTTCTGGACAAGAAGCGGCTGCAATACGCCATACTGCTTTATGGACTCCGCCAGCTCCTCAAGCGCATCCTCCTCAAACACCTTCCTTGGCTGATTGCGGTTAGGCTCCACCGAGTTAATATTTACCTTTATCTCGGTTGGCTCCTTGACTATAACTTCCTTCTCCACTATCTTCTCAACAACCTTTGGCTTTTCCTGTGAAGCTTTTTTGCTGTCCTCAGGTATAAGTGAATTTAACCCTTTTCCGAGTCCCCTTTTTGCTGCCATCATATACCTCTTTTCTTTCTATACATTTAAATATTTGGTATTATTTTTATTTATCCGCTGTTTTTTTGACGCGCTTCTTTTTTCCATAGTTGATGACTTCCTGCGCAAGTATTCTATACCCTTCCGCTCCGGTTGATTTCTTGTCATAATAATTTATAGGAAGTCCGTAGCTAGGTGCTTCCGCAAGCCTTACATTTCTTGGAATAATTGCCTTGTAGATATCCTTTTTAAGATTTTCTTTGACATTCTCGACAACCTGTAATGAAAGATTTGTTCTTGCATCGTACATGGTAAATACAACACCCTCCATCTCAAGCTCCGAATTTAGTCTGTCCTGCACAAGATTTATGGTGTGCATAAGCTGTGACAACCCCTCAAGCGCATAGTACTCACACTGTATCGGAACAAGAACCGTGTTGGCTGCTGCCATCGCATTAACAGTCAAAATGCTCAAAGACGGCGGGCAGTCAAGTATTATAAAATCATACTCATCCTTTATCTCAGAAATAGCATTTTTCAAAATATATTCTCTGTCATCCGTTCCTATCAGGTCAATCTCTGCCCCGGCAAGATTTACATTGGATGGAATAATATCCAGCCCCTCAAACTGGGTATGTACAAGACACTCTCCAATCTGACATTCACCAATCATCAACTGGTACATTGTCATTTCCTGTGCTTCCTTGTCTATTCCAAGGCCGCTCGTTGTATTTCCTTGCGGGTCTGTGTCAACAACAAGCACTTTCTGTCCAAGTTCTGCCAGGCAGGATGACAGGTTGATTGTAGTTGTGGTCTTTCCAACGCCACCCTTCTGATTTGCTATCGCAATTATTCTTCCCATATACATATCCTACCTTTTCCTCTTATTGAAAGCCATTTTCTGTTTAAAAATATTTATACAATAATATCAAAATAATAGTGAAAAACACTGTATTTTGATGTCCTTCCTATGTAAAACTTAAAACACATTAATAATCATATTTTTCTGACTTATATGTTCTTTTTACACTATTATGCTTGAATATTTGTAAATTTTTTAACTGTAATTGGCTCACTATTATCCATTATATCAGTTTTAATTTCTAATTACTATAACTTGATTGTAAAGATTTTAATTTTTATTGTAAAATGTTTCACATGAAACTTTTTATGATGTTTATCACAATGTTTCACGTGAAACATTCCACATCTTTTTCATCTATAATATCTTATGCAAAACTTTTATATTATTTTTGCGATATTCCCATGTGAACATTTTATAAATTTACTACAATGTTTCACGTGAAACATTCCATATCATTTTTTCTATAATTATTTCTTGCAAAACTCTTTATATTATTTTTGCAATATCTTGATGTGAAACTTTTTATGTTATCTATCATAATGTTTCACGTGAAACATTTTTTCTTGCCATTTATTAAAATCACACTATATCCATATTCATTTACAAAATTTTCAATTCCCTTATTATGTGCCAAACTTTAATGAATTTAATTTTCTAACCAATAATTATATTTCTTTGCAAATACAAAAGGACGGAAAATGTTTCACGTGAAACATTTTCCATCCTTGACCTCTGCAATCCTATAATTTATTTTTACTGTCTATACATAATTAATTATATATCTTTTCTTATAGCAATTCCATAAATTGTTATATACCCACTATCATTTCTTAAAATAAATATTTTTACATAAAGAAGAGTATTAATTTGTAGAATTGCCATAAATGTGAAGCTCCGCCCCACATAACACGACTAAAGTTGCAAATGCACAGCATCTAATTATCAATTTCTAATTTCTTTCACCATTAATAAATATTACAATGTTTTGATTAATATATTTTTTCATCAATACATTTTTCTAAGACACAAATCTTATACTTTTTTCCTTTATAGGTAGCATCCTCACATACTCAATAATTTTACAGTGCTTCTAACTAAAGTACTTCTAATCTAATAAGAAATTTTAATCAAATTATTTTTAATGGCAAAAACCGCTGCCTGTGTTCTGTCTGACACTGAAATCTTCTTAAATATATTGGAAACGTGATTTTTAACTGTCCGCTCACTGATATTTAGTCTGCTTGCAATCTCCTTATTGAAAAGTCCCTCGGCAAGGAGCTTCAAAACATCAATCTCCCTTTTTGTCAAATCATTCAGCTTATCCATAGCTGTGTCCCGTATCGATACGGTCTCTCTCAATATGGGCTTTAACTCGGGCTGAATGTATAATTCTCCATTATATACCGCATGTATAGCCTTTCTAAGGGCAACGGAATCTGATTTTTTCAGTATATATCCATCACACCCCATGTCCACAGCTTTCATAAGCGACTCCGGACTGTCATTTGCAGTTAGAAAAAGGACTTTTGCGCTGACCTTCTGGTCTTTCATTATCTCGAGCACTTTCAGTCCGTCCATATTAGGCATATTAATGTCTAACAGTACAATATTCGGGTTCATCTTATTGACCGCATTGAGACATTCATAGCCATCTGCTGCCTCGGCTACAACATCTATGTCACCTGTACTATCGAGAATACACTTAACACCCTCCCTCACTATCGTATGGTCATCCGCAATTAAAACATTAATCGGCATCTACTTTCCTCCTTCAATACACCAGCACAATTTTCGATTATGCCATCAGTACATTACAATACATAAGCCTTTAATATCCCACCTTGAAAGCATATGGTTTACTTTTGTAATCACAATATATCACCCAAAACAACGCAGAACAAATAAAAAATAGTAAATTTGTCCTATAATACTAGATTATATACTATTAATCTACTTTTGAAAAGTAAATAATTTTTTCTTGCAAACATGCTTGTCAGTTAATTCACAATATACTATACTGTGTTTATAATATGAAAAATTATTGTCATAAAAAATTGAAGCATTTGACTTCCTTTATTCGGTTACACCACTCTTAAAAATTATAAAATCTGCGAAATGGAGGCTGCAATGAGTAACAACAAAAACAAACACCCTTTTTTGAAAGCTGCCGGTCTCGCGCTCGGCTGCATGGCTGTATATAACACACTTGAATACAAAAAAGCGACATCCGGTAACAATAATCACCTTGAAGATTGCCGCATGTACACGGGACGTTTCGGCGACATATACTATAAGCGCTATGGAAAAGGAACTCCTATCATACTGCTACACGCACTTGACCCGTCAGCGAACATGACTGAATGGCTTCCTACAGCCACTGAGCTTGCGGCTTCGCACTCGGTATATGTCATAGACCTCCCGGGTTGTGGATTTTCGGATAAAAATATCGTCGACTACTCCATATACATGTATGCCATGGCAGTCAACGATTTTATCCAGACAAGAATATGCCGAAGCCACACCCCTTCCTCAGGCATATACGCTGCTGCCACATCAACCTCCGCAGCCATACTTATATGCGGCGCAATTTTAAAGCCGGAACTCTACGCCGGTCTTGCATTTGTAAATCCACAGGCAATGGAGTCGACCTACTGCAATGCATCCACACGACCTGAATTTGCCAAGGCTCTCCGCGCAGTGTACAACACTCCTGTTATCGGCTCATTTATGTACAATCTTGAGTACAACAAAAATGCTATTTTAGACCGACTTTCCAAAATACCTGGACTTGACGAAGCGGAGCGCGATAAGCTTGCAGATTCCATGTATGAGGCGGCACACACAGGCGGTTTCTATGGTCGTTTTCTGCTCGCAAGCATACATGGAAATCTGTTAAATTCAGACATCAAGCGAATGCTTTTAAAGCTTTCAACACCTGTTCTCATCGTGACGGGAACTGCAAATAAGCAGGCAAAAAAAGCGCTTTCAACCTTCGACATGGACAAGGACAACATCTCATCCGTCCTGTTTGAAGATATCAGCGCTCCACAGCTTGAATGTCCTGATAAGCTCGCTGTTGCACTTGACAGATTTTTTTAATTTTACAGCGGTTCCTTAGACGGCAGTCCCGCCTTTCTCGGATACTTTTTCGAGGTGGCTGCCGTCTTTTTTATGACCACAAATGTTCTGTCGATGTCCGTGTCCGGCAGTGTGAGCTTATGAACCTCTGAAATCTCTCCGCCTAAGAGCTTTATTGCCCTCTCGGATGCCTTTAACTCCTCATCAATCTGCCCCGCCTTATACGAGATAAAAACTCCGCCAACCTTTACATAAGGCAGACAGTACTCGCTAAGTGTGGACAAATTTGCAACCGCGCGGGACACACACACATCGAATTTCTCACGGTAATCCTTATTCTTAGCATAGTCCTCAGCCCTTCCGTGCAAAGTCTCAATTTTTTCAAGCGAATTAATTTTTATAACCTCATCGAGAAACTTAATTCTTTTGTTCAGTGAGTCAAGCAATGTAAAACTTGTCTCCGGGTACATAATCTTTAATGGTATTCCCGGAAACCCTGCTCCCGTCCCGATATCCACAACGCAGTCTGTATTTTTGAAGGAATATACACAATTTACCGCAAGGCTGTCCACAAAATGTTTAATAACAACCTCGTTGTACTCCGTGATGCCCGTCAAATTCATAAACTCATTCCACTCACATAGTATCTTGTGAAAACTATTTAACTGCTCACACTGCAAATCACTAGGCTCAATCCCAATCTTTTCAAGACTTTCTCTCAAAAAATCTGCCATCTGCACTCTCCTTAAAATTTTTATCGTCTGCTCTCAAGATACACCAACAGCACCGTTATATCCGCCGGGGACACTCCCGATATTCTCGATGCCTGACCTATCGAGCGCGGTCTAAAGCTTTTTAGCTTCTGTCTCGCCTCAAGGCGCAGACTTCCCACCTCGTCGTAATCAATGTCATCAGGTATAAGCTTTTTCTCAAGCTTCTTAAAGTGCTCCACCTGTCTTAACTCTCTCTCGATGTAGCCCTGATACTTTATATTTATATTTACCTGCTCGATAACATCCCACGCAAGCGGCTGTCTGTCCTTGTCAAGCTCCGCTATCGCCTCGTAGTCAAGCTCCGGGCGCTTTATAAGGTCTGCAAGCGAAACGCCGTTGTTGAGCGGTGAGCTGTCATGCCTTGCAAGGAAATCGCTCACCTCATTTGTGCCTCCTATGAAAACCGAACTGAGGCGCTTTATCTCCTCATCTATGGCTTTCCTCTTTTCCTCAACCTTCTCATATCTCTCATCGGAAATAAGCCCGATTTCATGTCCCTTAGCCGATAGTCTCAAATCTGCATTGTCCTGCCTTAAAAGAAGCCTGTACTCCGCCCTCGAGGTCATCATTCTGTACGGCTCAGAGCTTTCCTTCGTCACAAGGTCATCTATAAGCACACCGATATAAGCCTCGGAGCGGTCAAGTATAAGCGGCTCCCTGTCAAGAAGCTTCATAGCGGCGTTTATTCCAGCTATAAGTCCCTGCACTGCCGCCTCCTCATATCCCGAGCTTCCGTTTATCTGCCCACCAGAAAAAAGACCATGAATATTTTTAAACTCAAGGGACGCTTTTAGTTCAATCGGATTGATGCAGTCGTACTCGATTGCGTAAGCGTTTCTCACGATTTTTACATTCTCAAGTCCCGGAACTGTGCGGTACATCGCATATTGAACATCCTCGGGAAGCGAGCTCGACATACCGCCAAGATACATCTCGTTGGTATAATTTCCCTCCGGCTCGACAAAGACCTGATGCCTGTCCTTGTCCGCAAATCTTACCACCTTATCCTCTATGGACGGGCAGTAACGCGGCCCCGTACCCTCTATTTTTCCAGAATAAAGAGGCGAGCGGTCAAGATTATCCCTTATTATCCTGTGCGTCTCCTCATTTGTGTATGTCAGATAGCATGAAACCTGCTCCTTCTGTATGTCGTCGGGGTTAGTTGTAAATGAGAACGGCACAATGCGCTTATCCCCGAACTGCTCCTCCATCTTGGAAAAATCGATTGAGCGCCTGTCCACACGCGCCGGAGTTCCCGTCTTAAAGCGCCTTATGTCTATTCCAAGCCTTTTGAGCGCGTCGGTAAGGTGATTGGCAGCCTGAAGCCCGTTAGGCCCGGTATAGCTGCTCACATCGCCGTATATGCACCTAGCCTTTAAGTATGTTCCGGTACACAAAACCACCGCTCTACAGTGATATACCGCACCCGAATAAGTCTTAACTCCTGTAATATTCCTGTCCTCATCCGTCAAAATATCCGCAACCTCCGCCTGACGGATGGTGAGATGCTCAGTGTTCTCAAGAGTCCTTCTCATTTCCCTGCTGTACTCCGCCTTGTCCGCCTGCGCGCGCAGCGAATGGACAGCAGGCCCCTTTGAACTATTTAGCATTTTAGACTGAATAAAGGTCTTGTCAATATTTTTGCCCATCTCACCGCCGAGCGCATCAAGCTCTCTTACAAGATGTCCCTTTGAACTTCCGCCGATATTCGGGTTACAAGGCATGAGCGCAATGCTCTCCACACTCACCGTAAACATGATTGTCTCAAGCCCGAGCCTTGCACACGCAAGCGCAGCCTCGCAGCCCGCATGACCCGCGCCAACAATCACCACATCATAATTTTCTTCAAGATAATTTCCCATTTTCCCACAGCACAACTTATGTGCAGCCTCTCTCTTTTAATAAATTAAATTTTTATATCACTTTCCCATACAGAACTTACTGAAAATCTCATTCACAAGGTCTTCCTCAACGGACTCTCCGACAATCTTTCCAAGCTCCTCATAAGCGTTCATAAGGTCAATCGTCAGCAAATCCTCCGGAACAGCCATTCCAATTCCATCCTTCACAAGCAAAAGACTCTCCCTCGCCTGATTTAGTGCATCCTTCTGTCTTGCCCTTGTAATCATAATCTCATCGTTGTATGAGAGCTCTCCGCCTAAGAACATCTCCTCAAGCTTTTTCTCAAGTTCATCTATTCCCGACTGTTCCTTCGCCGAGATATTTATGACAGGACAGTCAATAAAGCCCTTTATATCATTCTCGGTGGTCTTTGTGTCTAGGTCTGACTTGTTTAAAAGGACAATCACCTTGCCCGCAACACCCTCGTTAATCATCGATATAATATCCATATCGTTGTCGTCAAGCTTTGTCGAGCTGTCCACAACGTATATTATGAGGTCGGCATCCTTTGCAAATTTTCTCGACTTATCCACACCAAGTTTTTCCACAATGTCCTCAGTCTGTCTTATTCCGGCTGTATCAATCAGCTTTAGTATTATTCCATGTATGTTTAGCTGCTCCTCGAGAGTGTCCCTCGTAGTGCCCGCAATGTCCGTTACTATGGCTCTTTCCTCGCCAAGCAGTGTATTTAAAAGGCTGGACTTTCCGGCATTTGGCTTTCCAAGTATAACAGTCTTCACGCCTTCGGTGAAAATTTTGCCGTTATCCACAGTTGTCAACAACTTATCCACAGAATTTATCCACTTATCCACAAAAATACCCAACTTATCCACAAAGTTATCCAGACTGATGTGCTCAGGGTCGTCCAAAGCTGCCTCAATAAATGCTATATTGTGGATTAATTCTCCTCGGATTTTTTTAATCTCTGTGGATAACCTTCCGTTTAGCATGCTGACGGAACTTTTCAGCGCATAATTATTTTTTGCATTGATTACATCAATGACCGCCTCCGCCTGCGCCAAATCAATTCGTCCGTTTAAAAATGCCCTCTTGGTAAATTCTCCCGGCTCTGCCGCCCTTGCACCGCTCTTTAACACAAGTTCAAGTATCCGCCTTGTCACATAAGCCCCGCCGTGACAGTCAATCTCGACCACATTCTCCCTCGTGTATGTGTTTGGAGCCTTCATAACCAGCACAAGTGCCTCGTCTATAAGCTCCTCGCCGTCATATATATGTCCATAATGAGCCATATGGCTCTTAGATTCCACCAGTTTTTTC
This sequence comes from Eubacteriales bacterium, assembly GCA_050874385.1. Lineage (GTDB taxonomy): Bacteria > Bacillota > Clostridia > Lachnospirales > Lachnospiraceae > CAG-882. The sequence continues at coordinate 22,989 of JBNMKO010000023.1, read as the reverse complement.
TTATTTTTTCCCCTAAAAATCTTATCCGCGATTTCAATCGCGCCATCACCGCTTATCCGCACAATACCAATGCCCGCATTGCCCATTCCGGTGGCAATCGAAGCAATCGTCTCACGACTTTCCATACTTACCTCACTTTTTTACATACATTTACACAACTTAAAAAGATGTGTGCATATACGCATACGCACACATCTTGATAATATGTTACTTTTTATGTTATTGCAAGAATATTTTACACATTTTTTCTCAAATACACAACCACATGGCGGAATGGCTCCTCGCCCTCACTTCTTGTATCTACATACTTGTCATTCTGGAGAGCTGAATGGATAATTCTTCTCTCGTATGGGTTCATAGGCTCAAGTGAAACCGGCTTTCTGGTTCTCTTAACCTTGTATGCAATATTCTTTGCAAGAGACTCTAAAGTCTCCTTTCTTCTTGCACGATAGTTCTCTGTGTCTAACTTCACACGGAAGTAACCTTCAGCTTCCTTGTTGGCAACAAGGCTTACAAGATACTGCAATGAGTCGAGTGTCTGTCCTCTCTTTCCGATAAGGACACCCATGTTCTCACCGACAAGCTCAACATCAACCGAGCCCTCGTTCTCATCGATGACAACCTTAACCTCTGCCTGCATTCCCATGGCATTTAACACATCGCCGAGGAACTTCTTGATTGCCGGCTCCATATTAGGCCCTGCAACAGGCTTTTTAGATGGTCTTTCAACAACTGGCTCATCATGTGTGTCTGCAACAACAGGTGCGCTCACAGGCTGAACTGGCTTCTCGGCGCGAACCGGCTTAGAATGATTATCAGGTACATTCTTAGCCTCATATTTAGGAGCACGATACTCCTTCTTAGGCTCCGGTTTTCTAGCACTCACAGGCTTTTCCTCTGTCTTTTGCTCAGAAACATTCTTTACAACCTGTGCAAACTCATCTTCTTTCTCTGCAATACGAACCTTGATAACAGCGGGTCTTCTGTTAATTCCCAAAAATCCGTTACTTCCCTTATCAACTACCTCATATTCAAGCTTGTCACTTGTAACTGATAGCTTAATAGTCGCATTAGTAATGGCTTCGTCTACCGTTTTACCGGTAATCTCTATATATTCCATGAAATTTCTCCTCCAATACTAATTCTTTGAATTTTTCTCATTGTACATCTTAACCATGTTTGCCTTTGAAGCAAGTGAACCCGGCTTGGCATTCTGGTTATAATATTCTGTTGAATCCTTGATTTCCTTAGCTCTTTCGCCTCTTCTGGCAATCTCTTCCTCTTTTCTTTGAACTGCCTCTTCGTAGTCAGTGACAGCTCTTGTATCAACCTTTTTAGGAGGAAGTCCCTGCTTTGCTCTCTTTTTATTAACCTTCTCCATGTTCTTTTCGATGAGCTGCTCCACATCAACCTTATCCATGTACTTGTTAATAAATACCTGCTGAACGCACTGTACAACGCTACCCATAATCCAGTAAAGACCAAGACCACTAGGCATGGAAATACAGAAAACAGCCGAGATAATAGGCATCATGGCGTTCATCATCTTCATGGACTGAGCTGCTGTATTGCTCTCGTCGTCATCGTTGACAGGGCTCTTAGACTGCATAAGCTTGACAGAAAGCCACTGTGTAAGACCTGCGAGGAGCGGAATTAAGAGTGCAAGGCTTAACTTGAAGCCCGGCGCAGTTGCCAAGTTAATTCCAAAGAAATTGTTAACATGCAAAATTTTCTCCGACTGCTGTGCAATCGTATCTGAAATTCCGTTTCCATAGCTTGTAAATGCATTCTGTAATGTATCCCACTGCTCTGATGAAAACGCATTTAAAAACTTGAGGAGTGCATCCTCAGTGTCGTATGTCGCAGTGGTAAGTCCACTGTCGATAAGCACCTGACTGTAGTTTGTGACACCTGTAATAGCACTGATAATCGGCTCAAACAGGGCTTTTACTCTAGGAACATAAGCCGGAATATCACGAACTACCGCGAAAATTCCGTAAAAAATAGGAAGCTGGATGAACATCTGAAGGCATCCACCAGTTGGAGATGTTCCATACTTCTCATAAACGGCCTTTGTCTCAGCCTGCATTTTCTGCATTGAAGCCGTATCGTTCTTGCCCTTGTATTTATTCTGTATAGCAACAAGCTCCGGCTGCATCATCGATGACAGCTTGGAAAATCTCTGCTGCTTTATTGTCATAGGCATCATCATAAGCCTTACAATAATCGTAAAGAGAATAATACATAAACCAATGTTAAATCCACCGGTTATAAAGAACAACGCCTGCATAATATAGCCCATTAACAAGGCGATAAAATCGATAATATCACCAAGAATAGGCACTCTTAATAAAATCATTATTAATCCTATTCCTTCCCGGTCATTATCACGCTCAATGAAAATAACCCATTATTTCCCAACCGGATAATAATTCATTTGTAATTTTTGAGTGACTTATGGCACTGGGTCATATCCACCCTTTGCAAAAGGGTTGCACCTTAAAATCCTCTTTGTAGTTAAATAGCTCCCTTTAAGAGCGCCATATTTCTCAATCGCCTCGATGGCATACTGAGAACAGGTTGGAGTGTATATACAGGTTGGATATTTCTTCATCGGTGAAAGAAACTTGCGGTAAAAACTTACCATAGCTATAAGGAGCTTTTTCATTTACAATCACTCACCTCGATAAATCCCATGCAGCTTACATATATGAATAAGCGCACTCTGCGTGTCGGCAAAGTTCTTACCCTTATGCGCCGCTCTTGAAATAATCACTATGTCATAGCCTGACTGTATACTACTGTAATTAAGTCTGCACGCTTCCCTTATGAGCCTCGTCAGACGATGCCGGACAATACTGTTCCCGACCTTCTTACTCACAGATATACCAATTCTGGTAGTATCCGTTCCATTCTCCAAAACATACATGACCAGATACTTGTTGGCATAAGACTTACCACTCTTATATACCTTTTGAAAATCGATGTTTTTTTTCAAAGTTTCATAACTGCTCATGTGTCAAACTGCCTCCTATAATTTCCTATGATTTTCATAAGAAAAAAGGCCACACACCTGCGGCCTATACTGTTAAGCTCTTTCTTCCCTTAGCTCTTCTAGCAGATAAAACCTTTCTGCCGTTTGCTGTGCTCATTCTCGCTCTGAAACCGTGAACCTTGTTTCTCTGTCTCTTCTTTGGATGGAATGTCTGCTTCATATTCTCGTGCACCTCCTTTTTGATAATGATATGGCATAAATCGGTAAGCATATCATATAATAATTAAAACATCGTTCTCATTTTATTCATTTTTGCTTGTAAAGTCAAGCTTTTTTTGCAATAATATTATTGACAACCAAATTATAAACACCAAATTATCAAATAAGTTATCCCCAAATTGTGGATAACTTGTGGATAACTTGTGGATAACTTTTTTGACTCTCAAAAATTATCCACAAATCAAGGCTTTGCGGCTGTGGATATTGTGGATTAAGTTATCCACAATATCCACAATAAATTTCTGAAAAATCTCTAATTTTTCTAAAAAATATATTATATGCAACTATTTTTGTGATATTATGTAAACCATTTTTTGAGTTATCCACAATATCCACAATACATTTTTTCTTCTTTTTTCCACAAAATAAAAAACAATCCACAAAAAAATTTAGGTTTAACAATACGGACAAATTATTCCCCCTTACACATATATTCCATTGAAAAAAAGCGGATTTTAAGGTATAATAACTTAGAATGACACAAAATGGGAGAGATATCGATGATTGATGAAATTAAAGAAAAATGGTCTCTTATTTTAGAGACTATAAAGACTGAACACGAGGTCAGTGATGTATCATTCAGGACTTGGCTTCTGCCTCTTGAGCCTTATGATATACATGATAACATACTGTTTATACTGCTTTCCGATGAGAGAATGGGTCAGAACTATATCAATTATATAGACAAAAAATACACCGTTCCTCTCAAAGTCGCCGTAGCTGAATGTACAGGACTTGAGCTTGAAATACAGTTTATATTTCCAAGCCAGACCAACGATATTGACATGCTTGTAAACTCGTCCTCCGATGTCAACCGTGTCAAACTGGACTTAAACCAAGCATCGCCTTCCGATGAAATATTTGAAAAGGCGGGACTCAACAAGAAATACACCTTTGACACCTATGTTGTTGGGGATAATAACAGCTTTGCACACGCTGCCGCTGTTGCCGTTGCTGAATCGCCGGGTGAGGTTTACAACCCTCTATTCATATACGGAGGCGTTGGACTTGGCAAGACACATATTATGCAGTCAATTGGTAACTATATTCTTACCAAAGACCCTGCCAAAAGGGTAATGTATGTGACCTCCGAGGCTTTCACCAACGAGCTCGTCGAGTCCATCAAGAATGACCGCACCAACACCAACCAAAGTTTTCGTGAAAAGTACCGCAAGGTCGACGTTCTGCTCATAGACGATATTCAGTTTATTGCCGGCAAGGAGAGTACACAGGAAGAGTTTTTCCACACTTTCAATACTCTGCGCGAAGCCAAAAAGCAGATAGTTATCTCATCAGACCGTCCACCCAAGGATATCGCAACCTTAGAGGACAGGCTTCGTTCAAGATTTGAATGGGGTCTCACCGTCGATATTGCCCCGCCTTCATACGAGACCAGAATGGCTATTCTGTGTAAAAAAGCTGAATCTGAAAAACTCAATATCCCTAATGAGATATTAGATTATATTGCCAACAATATCAAATCCAATATCCGTGAGCTTGAGGGGTCTCTGACAAAGCTCACGGCATACGCAAAGTTTACTCACACTGATTTAAGCATATCGCTTGCCGAGGAGGCTCTGCGTGACATTATTTTTCCCAACGAGACAAGGGATGTCACACCTGAACTCATAATAAAGATTGTTTCCGACCATTTTGGCATAACGCCTGCCGACATTACATCGCACAAGCGCAACAAAGAAATCGTCTACCCACGGCAGATTGCCATGTATCTTTGCCGTGCGATGACAGACGTTCCGCTCGCAACCATCGGCAAGATTATAGGAAACCGCGACCATACAACCGTTATCCATGGCGCGGATAAGATTTCAGATGAGCTTAAAAACAATGTGCAGACTAAGGAGCTTATAGATATCCTTATAAAGAAAATAAGTCCATCATAAGCTTTTTAGTTATCCACAATGAAAAATGCCATTATAATAAGGTAGAAACTCATTTTTCATTGTGGATAAGTATGTGGATAACCTGTGGATAACTGCCATTTTTCGGTGGATAACCTGTGGATAACTTATCCACTTATCCACATGCCATTTTTTGCGTTTTTTTTATCCACAAGTTATCCACAGGTTATCCACAAGTTATCCACAAATTTGACACCCCGCAAACGCCTTTATTTAAAGGGTTTTTGGGAGTTATCCACTTATCCACAGCCCCTACTACTACTACTATATATATTACTACATACATATATACATAAATGGCGCTCAACTGCCCATTTATTTTTTGAAAGGAGTTCACTAAAATGAAAATCATTTGTAACAAATCAGACCTTTTGTCAGGTGTCAGCATAGTCTTAAAAGCTATACCTTCAAGGACAACGATGACAATACTTGAGTGCATCCTCATAGATGCATCAGCCGGAGAGATAAAATTCACCGGGAACGATATGGAACTGGGTATAGAGACAATTATCAGGGGAGAAATAATAGAACGCGGTAAGGTTGCTATTGATGCCAAGATTTTTTCTGATATAATAAAAAAACTACCTGACAGCGAAGTCACGATAGAGACAGATGAAAACTATGTTGCTAGAATTACCTGTGAGAAGGCTAACTTCACAATATCGGGTAAGTCAGGTGAGGATTTCGCCTACCTTCCTTACGTTGAAAAAGATAGATATATTGAACTCTCCAAGTTCGCACTCAAAGAGATAATCAGACAGACTATTTTTTCAATCGCAGACAATGAGAGCAGCAACAGGATTATGACAGGTGAACTTTTCGAGGTTAAGGAGAACAACTTAAGAGTGGTATCCCTAGATGGACACAGAATCTCCATAAGAAACATAAGACTTAAAAACTCTTATGAGCCTATCAAGGTTATCGTTCCGGGAAAAACTCTCAACGAGATAAGCAAAATCTTGTCGGCTGAGATAGATGAGATGGTGAGCATTTTCTTTACCAACAACAATATCCTGTTTGAGTTTGACCAGACAAAGGTTGTATCAAGACTTATCGACGGAGAATTTTTCAAGATTGACCAGATGTTGTCAAAAGATTATGAGACCAAGGTTGTAATCAACAAAAAAGAATTTTTTGATTGTATAGACCGTTCAATGCTTCTCGTAAAGGAGGGCGACAAAAAGCCTATTATTGTAAATATTACTGACGGTTCGCTTGAGATAAAAATCAATTCAACCATCGGTTCGATGAATGAGGATATCGATATCACAAAAGAGGGCAGGGATATCATGATTGGCTTCAACGGCAGATTTTTGATGGATGCCCTAAAGGTTATAGACGATGAGCAGATTTCAATTTATCTCATGAACCCTAAGGCACCATGTTTTATCCGCGATGACAAGAATGAGTACATCTATCTCATCCTGCCTGTCAACTTTAACAATTATTAATGCCACATTCACATACTACACGGATGTGGTAGTCAAGCGGATATTCGCAATTGAAGCAGGGGACTTACTTGATTTGGTTAAATATAACTCAATTACAGATGTTTTATGACATACAGGCTTGTGGATGGTAAATGAATAATTATGCACAGTGTATATTTATTAATCTAAAATGAATAATTATTAATTCATTGACCATGTGCCTTGTGTGGTGATTAGAAAGGAAAACTATGGAAATAATAAAATTGCGCGATGAATTTATAAAGCTTGGGCAGGCGTTAAAGGCGGCTGGACTTGTTGAGTCCGGGGTCGATGCAAAGCTTGTCATCCTTGATGGTCAGGTGAAAGTAAACGGTGCCGTCGAGCTTCAGAGAGGCAAGAAGCTCCATGCGGGCGATGTTGTCGAGTATGACGGAGAGACTATCAAGATAGAAGGTTAGTGCAATATGGTTATCGAAGCTCTTGATTTGCAAAATTACAGAAATTACGAGCTCCTGAGCATGAAGTTTTCGCCGGAAACCAACATCCTGTACGGCGATAACGCGCAGGGTAAGACCAACATACTTGAGGCGATATATGTGGCAGGCACGACAAAGTCCCACCGCGCGAGCAAAGACCGCGAGGTTATCGCGTTTAACAGCGATGAAGCCCATATCAAGATGATTGTGCGAAAGAACAATATTTCGCGCAGAATAGACATGCATCTTAAAAAGACAAAGACAAAGGGAGTTGCCATAGACGGTATTCCCATAAAGCGGGCTGTCGACCTTCTCGGCATAATAAATATTGTCTTTTTCTCGCCAGAAGACCTCAACATAATCAAGAGCGGGCCATCAGAGCGCAGACGTTTCATGGATATGGAGCTGTGCCAGCTTGACAAGCTGTATGTTCACAATCTTGTCAACTACAACAAGGCTCTTTTGCAGAGAAATAAGCTTTTAAAGGATATCTCCTTTAACCCGGTGCTTGAAGATACGCTTGATGTGTGGGATGAGCAGCTTGTAAATTACGGAAATGAGCTTGTAAAAATACGGCGGGAGTTCATAGACAGTCTGAATGGTATTATATATAATATACATGGCAGACTGTCAGGCAATAAGGAGCAGCTAAAGCTTGTGTATGAGCCTTCCGTTTTGGAGGAGGAGTTTAAGGTTAAGCTTTTGCAGTCGAGGGAGAAGGATATCAGACAGAAAAACACAGCGTATGGGCCTCACAGGGATGATATGAGCTTTATGCTTGGCGAAATGGATGTAAGAAAATATGGCTCACAGGGTCAGCAAAGAACGTGTGCGCTGTCATTAAAGCTCTCGGAGATTGAGCTTGTAAAGCTCTTAACCGGGGATACGCCTGTGTTGTTGCTCGATGACGTTTTTTCGGAGCTTGACGCGAACAGGCAGAACTATCTGCTTGACAGCATAAGCGATGTCCAGACCATTGTGACATGCACGGGACTGGATGAATTTATCAATTGCCGTTTTCACTTAGACAAGGTTTTCTATGTGACGGACGGGCATGTTGTTGAGAAAAACTAATTATGTAGTACAGCGGCAGAGTACATTCTGCCCTGTAAAACCATACAGATATATGGGAAAGCGCTGTTGCCGCATATATCAATACTTTTAGAATATTTTATTTAGCGCAGAAATGAGGAAAGCATGGAAAATAACTACGGAGCTGACCAGATACAAATCTTAGAGGGTCTTGAAGCAGTGAGAAAGAGACCGGGAATGTATATTGGCAGTACATCATCAAAGGGACTTCATCATTTGGTATATGAGATTGTGGATAATTCGGTGGATGAGGCTTTAGCAGGCTACTGTACCGAGATTGATGTGCAGATTAACTCTGACAATTCAATAACCGTAACGGACAACGGACGAGGTATTCCTGTGGGAATAAATGCCAAGTCGGGACTTCCGGCGGTAGAGGTTGTATTTACAATTCTCCATGCCGGAGGCAAGTTCGGCGGTGGAGGATATAAAGTTTCTGGAGGTCTCCACGGAGTTGGTGCGTCCGTTGTGAACGCGCTCTCGGAGTGGCTTGAGGTCAAGGTATGCCGTGATGGAAAGATATACCAGCAAAGATATGAGAGGGGCAAGGTTATGTATCCTCTCAAGGTTGTCGGAAGCTGTGATGAGGATAAGACAGGAACAAAGGTGACCTTCCTGCCTGACAAGGAGATTTTTGAGGAGACCGTGTATGATTATGATATATTAAAAAACCGTCTCAGGGAGATGGCATTCTTAACCAAGGGTATCAAGATAATTCTCAGGGATGACAGGGAGGATAAGAAAGAAAAGACATTCCACTATGAGGGTGGAATTAAGGAGTTCGTGCAGTATCTTAACCGCAGCAAGACACCTCTTTATGAGAATATTATTTACTGTGAAGGCACTGTCAACAATATCTCGGTTGAGGTCGCTTTCCAGCACAACGACGATTACAACGAGAGCATTTACTCGTTTGTCAACAATATCAATACACCTGAGGGTGGTATGCACCTTACAGGCTTTAGAAACGCCATTACAAAGACTTTTAATGACTATGCGAGGTCTAATAAGCTGTTAAAGGACAGCGAGCAGAATCTTACAGGTGAGGACATCAGGGAGGGTCTTACAGCAATCGTCAGTGTAAAGATTGAAAATCCTCAGTTTGAGGGTCAGACAAAGCAGAAGCTTGGAAACAGCGAGGCAAGAGGTGCGGTTGACAATGTTGTCACAGAGCAGCTTACATACTTCCTCGAGCAGAATCCGGCTGTCGCGAAGATGATATGTGAGAAGTCGCTTCTCGCTCAGAGGGCAAGGGAGGCTGCAAGAAAGGCTAGAGACCTCACAAGAAGAAAGACGGCGCTTGAGTCGATGAGCCTTCCGGGAAAGCTTGCAGACTGTTCAGACAAAGACCCTAAGAACTGTGAAATCTTTATCGTTGAGGGAGATTCCGCCGGCGGTTCAGCAAAGTCTGCCAGAAGCCGTGCGACACAGGCCATCCTTCCGCTTAGAGGAAAGATACTAAATGTCGAGAAAGCAAGACTTGACCGTATACTTGGAAATGCCGAGATTAAGGCTATGATAACAGCGTTCGGAACAGGTATCCATGAGGATTTTGACATAAGCAAGCTTCGATACCACAAGATTATCATTATGACCGATGCCGATGTGGACGGAGCGCATATTGCCACACTTATGCTCACATTCCTGTATCGTTTTATGCCGGAGCTTATAAAGCAGGGCTATGTATACCTTGCACAGCCGCCTCTTTACAAGCTTGAGAAGAACAAGAAGGTTTGGTACGCATACTCTGACGAGCAGCTAAACGAGATACTCACCGAGGTTGGACGCGACCAGAATAACAAGATTCAGCGTTACAAGGGACTTGGTGAGATGGATGCCGAGCAGCTCTGGGAGACGACAATGGACCCTGAAAAGAGAATACTCAAGAAGGTTTTCTACGACGAGGAGTATGCTTCCGAGATAGATGTAACCTTCTCAACTCTCATGGGAGACAATGTTGAGCCTAGAAGAGAGTTTATCGAGGCGAATGCGAAGTTTGTGAAAAACCTTGATATATAAATTATAAATGACGTGGAGGAAATTTTAATGGACGAACATATCTTTGATAAGGTTCATGATGTAGACCTCAAAAAGACTATGGAGGACTCATATATAGATTACGCTATGAGCGTTATCGCTGCCAGAGCGCTCCCTGATGTGAGGGACGGTCTTAAACCTGTACAGCGAAGAATACTTTACTCGATGATAGAGCTCAACAACGGCCCTGACAAGCCGCACAGAAAATGTGCGCGTATCGTCGGAGATACAATGGGTAAATACCACCCACATGGAGATTCGTCAATCTACGATGCGCTTGTAAAGCTTGCGCAGGATTTTTCTACAAGATATCCACTTGTCGACGGACACGGCAATTTTGGTTCTGTCGACGGTGACGGCGCTGCCGCAATGCGATACACGGAGGCGAGACTGAGCAGAATTTCCATGGAGATGCTTGCAGATATCGACATGGACACTGTTGACTTTACTCCTAACTTTGATGAGACGGAGAAGGAGCCGGCAGTTCTGCCATCTAGATACCCTAATCTTATGGTGAACGGAACATCCGGTATCGCCGTAGGTATGGCCACTAACATTCCGCCTCACAATCTTAGAGAGATTATTGCCGCTGTCGTAAAGATTATCGACAACGAGGTTGAGAACGACAGTGAGACGGATATAGACGAGCTTATGGAGATTGTGAAGGGCCCTGATTTCCCTACAGGTGGCATGGTTATCGGAAAAAGGGGAATTGAGGAGGCATATCGCACAGGGCGCGGCAAGATTAAGGTTCGCGCGGTGACGGACATAGAGGCTATGCCTAACGGCAAGAGCCGTATCATTGTGACTGAAATTCCTTATATGGTCAACAAGGCAAATCTCATCCAGAAGATAGCGGAGCTTGTGAAGGATAAGAAGATTGATGGAATAACAGATTTGAGGGATGAGTCCGACAGACAGGGTATGAGAATTTGCATTGAGCTGAGAAAGGATGCAAATCCTAACATAGTTCTCAACCATCTCTACAAGCACACACAGATGCAGGACACTTTTGGTGTAATCATGCTTGCACTCGTTGACCAGCAGCCAAAGGTTCTAAATCTTAAGCAGATGTTAGAGTATTACCTCCTCCACCAGAAGGATGTTGTTACAAGACGAACACGCTACGAGCTCAACAAGGCGGAGGCAAGGGCACACATCTTAGAAGGTCTTATGATAGCTCTCGACAATATCGACGAGGTTATAAGCATTATCAGGGGTTCGGAGAATGTGGCAGCCGCAAAGGCAAAGCTCATCGAGCGTTTTGGACTTTCAGATGCGCAGTCTCAGGCGATAGTCGATATGCGTCTTAGAGCGCTCACCGGCTTAGAGAGAGAGAAGATTGAGCAGGAGCTTTCCGCACTCAGGGCAAGAATTGACGAGTTGAAGGCAATACTTGCCGATGAGAAGAAGCTTCTCATGGTAATCCGCAAGGAGATTATTGCAATTTCCGACAAGTACGGTGATGACAGAAGAACATCAATAGGCTATGACGAGTCTGAGATTAACATGGAGGACCTTATCCCTGATGAGAGCACCGTTATCGCCATGACTAACCTCGGTTATATAAAGCGAATGACTCTGGATAACTTCAAGAGCCAGAACAGAGGCGGGCGCGGAATAAAGGGAATGCAGACCATCGATGAGGACTACATAGAGGACTTGTTTATGACCACAACCCACAAGAACCTTCTGTTCTGCACAAGCCTTGGACGTATATACCGCCTGAAGGCTTACGAGATACCGGAGGCGAGCCGTACAGCGAGAGGAACAGCCATTGTAAACCTCCTACAGCTCATGCCGGGTGAGAAGATAAGTGCAATCATACCTGTAAACGGTATCAAAGATGATTCCTATCTTTTCATGTGCACAAAGAACGGTATTGTAAAGAGAACACCGGCAAAGGAGTACGCTAATATCCGTAAGACCGGAATACAGACCATAACGCTTCGCGATGACGACGAGCTTATCGAGGTTAAGGAGACAGACGGCAGCAAGGACATAATACTTGTCACAAAGCTTGGTATGTGTATAAGATTTAATGAGCAGGATGTAAGACCTACCGGAAGAAGCGCTATGGGTGTAATCGGCATGAACCTTATGGCAGGTGACGAGGTTGTAGGAATGCAGCTTGACACACAGGGCGATGAGCTTTTGATTGTTTCGGAGAATGGTCTGGGAAAGAGGACAAAGAAAGAGGAGTTCACTGTTCAGCGCAGAGGTGGCAAGGGAATAAAGTGCTACAAGATTAACGATAAGACCGGAAATGTCATAGGTGTAAAGGCGGTAAATGAGAGCAGGGAGATCATGCTTATCACCACAGAGGGCATTATAATCCGTATGCAGGTTGCCGGAATATCCGTTCTTGGAAGAATAACGTCGGGAGTTAAGCTTATAAATCTCGATGAAGGTGTCAAGGTCGCAAAGGTCGCGAAGGTTCGCGAGGGCGATGAGACAAAGGAAGCTGAACAGACTGATGAAACAGTTGAAGATTAATAAAAAAAGCATATTTAACTATGCAGCACAGATTATCATTCTGCTTGTTGTAATTAAGTATTTTTATGACATGATTAACCCGATAATAAAGGTCGCACAATATAGTCATCCTACAATGGATGACTATTGGATGACGACTTATGTGCACGAACAATGGCAGCAGAACCATTCAATTCTCGGCTTTATTGCGGCAGCCTTGAAATATACTATAGGCATTTATAAAACATGGGACGGTAATTTCCTTAGCATGTTTATCACAAGCATGTCACCTAATGTATTTGGGGATTACGCGTATCCATTCACATTTTATTTTATGTTTGTGACATTTTGTATAGGTTCACTGACTGCAATGTATGCCATACTCTATAAGAGATTTCGTATGCCTATAATTAACTGTGTGAGCATGACCTTGATGTTTGTTGCGTTTTTTATGAATTATCTTGTCGATGCAGGTGAAGCGCTGTACTGGTGGCCGGGTGTAGCCAACTATACATTCTTTTTTGCCATGTTTATGTTTGCACATGCTATATTTGCACTGTATTGGGAAAGCCATAAGAAGGTATTTCTTGTGATAGCAGGTATATTTATGTTTTTGGTTGGACTTGGAAACCCTTTTACATCACTTGTCAGTGCATGCCTGTGTGCGTATGAGGTTGCGTTTACAATTTATGAGAAAAAGACGGCAAAGACATTTAACTGGATTCCGTTTGTATGTGCGGTTGCAGGTCTGATAATTGTGATTGCAGCACCGGGAAATCAGAACAGAATGCCGGTAGGGCATCTGAGTGTTTTTGAGACAATCAAGGCATCATTTGTCGAAGGTGCGATAATGATGAGGGCAATTACAAAGCCTTCAATGTATTTTTACTACGCAATGACGGCGGTTATTTCATTTTGGAGCTTTTATGGATGTTCAGATAAAAATGAGAGAAGCTTTAAGCTTCCTTTGCTTGTGTCTGTGCTGCTTATATGCCTTTGCTATGCCTCCTTTTCGCCTACTAAGTATACGCAGTCGGCATATTACGGAAGAGTGCTTGACACCAATTTCTTTGTGATGATGTCGATGTTTACAATCGTTATTATGTATCTGTGTGCATGGCTGGCATTGTGGATAAAAAGCAGGTTTAACAGGGATATTGTCAACTATATTGTGGGCTTTATTGCACTGTGTACGGTTGTATTTAGTGTACGGACCCTTAAAAAACCGTATTATCTTAATTCCTCGGTAGCATCCATGGCAGCAGGAGCTCTTCAGTTTGGAACTGTTCAGGAGTTTGGCAGAATACTTGATGAGCGTTATGAAGAACTAACAAACAGTCCTTATTGGGATGTGTATATCACAAGAACCCCTTATGTGCCTATGTTTTACCATGATGATGATTCTTCACGTCAGGCAATAGCGGATTATTACAGAAAGAATGTAATCATAAGGGAATAAAGGTCAGGAGAATAGCGATGAGAAATATTAGTGCTGAGGTTATAACAGACAACATTAAAGAAATGTGCATAGAGGCGAACCATTTTCTGTCACCGGATATGAAAAGAGTATTTGAGAAGGCTGCAGATGAGGAGACCTCTGCGCTTGGAAAACAGATTTTAGGTCAGCTGAGGGAAAATCTTGAGATTGCCGGTAGCGACATGATACCGATTTGTCAGGATACCGGAATGGCTGTAGTGTTTGTAAAGCTTGGACAGGAAGTACATATTGAGGGCGGTTCACTTACAGATGCCATCAACGAGGGCGTGAGACAGGGTTATGTTGACGGGTATCTTAGAAAATCCGTGGTAAAAGACCCGATTGAGAGGGAGAACACCAAGGACAACACCCCGGCGGTAATTCATTATGACATTGTGCCGGGTGATAAGATTGACATAACAGTTGCACCTAAGGGCTTTGGAAGCGAGAATATGAGCCGCGTGTTCATGTTGAAGCCGGCTGACGGCATAGAGGGCGTTAAGGATGCCATACTCACGGCGGTCAAGGATGCAGGGCCTAACGCATGCCCTCCTATGGTCGTTGGTGTCGGCATAGGAGGCACATTTGAGAAGTGTGCTCTTCTTGCAAAGAAGGCTCTTACAAGAGATTTAGACGGCGCTAGACCTTCAGGATATGTGCGCGAGCTTGAGGATGAGATGCTTGAGAAAATCAATGAACTTGGAATAGGACCGGGAGGGCTTGGCGGCTCTAAGACTGCCCTGGCTGTCAATGTCGAGACTTATCCGACACATATTGCCGGACTTCCGGTGGCGGTCAACATCTGCTGCCATGTCAACCGACATGCACATAGAACTATATAGATAATCTAATTATCACGAAACTCAAATTTAAAATTATTGCCGCAGCTGGTTTTATATTACTGTTGTGCCGCCGTCTAGAGGCACATATGATTAATATGGGGTTTAGTATGAAAAAGAAGATAAATTTTTACCTGATTGTCGAAATCGTTATCGGCATGGCTTTTCTGGTATGGCTTGTATGGAAAATGTATCCTGTTATGTGTATCGCACAGTACACTCATTCGACTACGGACGATTACTGGATGAGTTTTTCGGTTCACAGGGTATGGGAGTCGACACATTCGTTACCGGGAGCCATAAAAGAGGCGTTTCACACGGCAGTGCTCGCGTGGAAGTATCACAGTGGATGTTTTATAAGCATGTTTGTCACGGCGCTGTCACCTGTGGCGTTTGATGAAAAATATTACATGTATGCCGCATATGCGACTCTTATCATATTGTTTGTATCTGTTGCGATAATTTCATATGTGGTTATGAGAAATATCTTAAAGCAGTCCGTTGCGGCTGTGATTGCTGTCGCATGCTTGACAATATTTCTTCTGGTAAATTATCTTCCATCGCCCGGAGAAGGTTTTTACTGGTGGCCGGGTGCTTCAAATTACACTATATTTTTTGCTGTGTCTCTTTTGACACAGGCGTTCACGCTTCTGTACATGAATACCGGCAGGAGAGCATGGAGGATAGTATGGCTTGTCATTGCGTCCATACTGGCGTTTATCTTGGGGCAGGGAAATCTTCTAACGGCTCTGTCGGGAACATGTATACTTTTTCTTGAGCTGCTTTACATGGCAAAAAAGAGCGGCATGAAGAAAAACGGCGTTATAATTATATTTATACTGAGCCTGATAAGCCTTATGTTGAGTGCTCTTGCTCCGGGCAATTATATAAGGGGCGCACAGACTGTCGGAAAGCTTGGATTTTTTGCGACAGTGTGGACATCGATAAAAAACGGAAGTATATTCTTTGTCTCCTACCACAAAAATGGAACAATGCCATACTATATATTCATAGCGGTCATGGTTCTGGCTTTGTTTTTGAAATCTGACTGTAAATTTGAGTTTAAAAAGCCGCTGCTCTTTGTGGCAGCCGCTTATCTTATATACTGTGCATCGCTTGCGCCCGTTGAGTTTACGGGCATACCGTATTACGCGAGAGTACTCGATTTGATATATTTTAATTCGGTGATTGCGACTATGGCATGTATCGTGTACGTCATGGGCTATTTGAGTGTGTGCATAAAGAGAAGGCTTGAGGTTTCCTCAAAAAACACACTCACCTCCACAAAATATCAGATAGCCTTATTGGCTGTATCTGTATCGGCAGGTTTGGCCGTCATTGTATTTTCGATGTTCAATTACCTCAATACGACCTCATTTGCGGCGGACGTTCACTTGAAAAATGGTGATGCGGTGAGATTTGACAAGATAATTGATGAAAGATTTGCAGGCTACTATGACACAGGCACGAGAAATATGGAACTGACTTATGCGTACAGTATTCCGAGCGTGTTCTTTTTCAACGATGCGGATACCATGGGAGAAAAAGCATTCTACATATTCGGGGGAACACAGATTGCCGCGGACTATTTCTATCTTCAGGATGAAAATGCCGTGTTTGAGGAGTTAGAGTACGACTGTCTTTTGGAAAAGTACTTTGACAAGGATACAATAATTTTAAAACAATAGAATATATTGAGGCTTTATATAGACATTTGCAGAAAAAATAAGGAGAAAAAATGGACAAGCATATCGATGTACCTTTTGACAGTAGCGTATCGACCACATTGAAAGCAGGAGATTATGTGTACATTACCGGAACAATCTATACCGCGAGGGACGCTGCGCACAAGAGAATGTATGAGGCTCTTCAAAAAGGAGAGGAGCTTCCATTTGATGTAAAGAACAACACAATCTATTACATGGGGCCGTCACCGGCGAGGGAGGGCAGACCTATCGGCTCGGCAGGACCGACAACGGCAAGCCGAATGGACAAGTATGCGCCGTCACTTCTTGACCTCGGGCTTATAGGAATGATTGGCAAGGGAAAGAGAAATCAGGCTGTGCACGAGGCTGTAGTCAGGGACAAGGCGGTATATTTTGCGGCAGTTGGAGGCGCTGGTGCGCTTTTGTCTAAGTGCATAACCTCATCGGAGGTTATCGCGTATGATGACCTTGGCACGGAGGCGATAAGAAAACTGACAGTGAAGGATTTCCCGGTGATTGTCGTGATTGACTCGGAAGGTAGAGATTTGTATGAAGAAATTACGGCAAGGTAAGAAATTTACACCGCTGTCGGTGGCAATTTTGTTGGAGCTTATAATAACGGCAGTTGTTTTCTTGACACTTTTTATCCCGGAAAAGAGTTATCATATACAACGTGGTGAGACAATAAAGCTTCCGTATGGGCACTATTATGTTACTTGTGAATATCAGGTTGATAACAGTACAGATGATGTCAATTTTGTTTTTATACAAAGTAAAAATGGTTCAGTGAAGGGAATAAAACAGGTAGATAATTATCTGGACGATGCAGACAATAGTTTTTCAACGGAGTTCTGGGTAAATGGATTAACTAAGGATATAACAGTAAGTGTTAGGCAATTTGGTCAAAAAGAAGAATCAAAATCAGTACAGATAGACTCGGTTATAATAAAAGGTTCAAAGTACACGCGTTTTGTCTGTCTGGTTATAATGCTTATATTTGTCTCAATTACCTATGTGTGTTCATGTGTGAAATCAAAGGCAATAGTGATATCGAAAGATGCGTTTAAAAAGATAACAATTTTTGCCATTGTATTGTTGATATCATGTATTCCGCTGTTTCATACAAACTTACTTGTGGGCTGGGATTTGGAAATACACCTTGTGCGCATAGAAGGCATTATGCAGGGATATAAAGCAGGACAGCTTCCGGTCAGGGTTGAACCAGCGTTCAATGGCGGATATGGATATGCATTTTCCACATATTACGGCGGACTGTTTTACAATGTTGCGGCGATTGCAAGATTGATTGGCTTTAGCATACAGGGAGCATATAAGATATATGTTGTATTTATAAATATCGCGACAATACTGATATCATACTATTGTTTCAAAATAATGTTTGGAAATGATAGGACGGCAGTGTATGGTAGTATATTATATAGCCTGTCGCTGTACAGACTGTTTGATTTATACCAGCGCGGAGCGGTGGGAGAGTATACCGCTATCACGTTTTTGCCTTTGATTGCCGCAGGTTTATGGAAGATATATACGGTTTCACCGGAGTCACAGGAATATAAAAGATTGTGGATTTTGCCGGTATTAGGCTACACCGGAATAATACAGTCGCATATACTCAGCACGGAGATAAGCGGACTGTTTACGGTTATAATATGCCTTGCTTTGTTTAAAAAGACATTCAGAAAAAATACTTTTATAGTACTTTGCAAGATTGTGTTATATACGATAATATTAAATCTGTGGTTTTTGTATCCGTTTTTTGAAAACTATATTCTTGAGGACACTGTTATAAGCAGAAATATGCTTGAGGCACATGAAATTTCAAATGATGTATCACTGTTTGGTGTGTTTGCATATAATTTTTGGAAAGCGGATACATGGTATTATGTACTAAGGGCAGGATTTGGGCCATCGCTTGTGGTTATCATGGCTATGGCTATATATAGTTTTGTGGGAAAAAAATTTGATAAGCAGGAAAAAAAGAGACTGTTGTTTGTGACGATTTTTGCAGCAATATCAATAACAGTTTCGACAAGTTTATTCCCATGGAATAATATAATCAGCTATTTCAGTGATGGAAATTTCAACAATAATATTGTTAAAAAGGTAATTGATATATTGCTTAGATGTATTGTAAATATACAGTATGCGTTCAGATTTATGATTATAAGCAGTCTGTTTATAACGATGGTAGCATGTATTGTGTATAATCGCAAGGATAAGACAATAAAATATGCGGGCAATGTGATTATTTTTATAATGATATTTCAGACGATTTTCAGCGGTGTTTCATTTATAGTCAACGGCAGGTATTCAAAATACCTCACAATTAATGACAATGACGTTGGTTTTTCCAACTCTATAGGAAATATGGAGTATATTCCATTGACCACTGAGGGGAGTATACCATTTTTAAATGAGTTTTATGAAGTTAAATCCTGTTATACAACCAATGCAAATGTTACAGATTACAATAAACAATACACTAACATTCAGGCACATATAGTTTCAAGCAAAGATAATGTAGGCATTGTGGAATTTCCGCTTTTATATTACAGAGGCTATAGGATTGTAGATGTCAATACGGGGAAAGAATTTCAGCCATTTAAAATAGGCGGAGGCGCAAGGCTGGGAATAATAGCTGAACCAGGATATGAAGGAGACATCAAGGTGTACTATGCAGGAGAGACCATGTGGCATGTCATGGATGTGATATCTCTGTTTGCATTTATAGCTTTGCTGGCATACATTATTGTGCCAAAAACAGCAATTTATGCCCGAAAAAGAGCCTCAAAAATGTTGCCAAAATAAAAAAATAAAAACTAATTGACAAACGTGTTATAATGTGGTATGATATCTATCGTGTCAAGTGATAATGTAAATCACATTGAACCCTTGGCAGCCACAATTTAATACGGATTGTGAATTCGGAGAAATACTCAAGAGGCCGAAGAGGCGCCCCTGCTAAGGGTGTAGGTCGGGCAACCGGCGCGAGGGTTCAAATCCCTCTTTCTCCGTTACATGAAAAGAGACATCTATCGGATGTCTCTTTTTTATTGTCATAATCGGTGATAGGATAAATGCTGATGTTGACAGGACAGGCAAAATAGTGTGAAAATAAATTTATGTCGAGGAAAAGTCGGAGGAAATACAGATGAAAAAGATTACCATGTTTGTCCAAAAGCACATGGAGGTTATAACACTTGCCCTGATAAGCATATGTGCTTTGGCGCTTCATCTTATCATGCTCGATAAGATACCGGGCGGATGGAATATAGACGAGGCGGGAATGGCATATGATGCATGGTCGATAGCACATTATGGAGTTGACAGGTACAGATATTCTTATCCTGTGTATCTTATTAACTTTGGCGGTGGTCAGAGTGTGATGTACGCATATATGACGGTCATATTGATAAAATTTTTTGGATTTTCAAAGTACATAATCAGAATACCATCGGTCATAATGTCGATGATGGTTCTGTTTGCAGGACTTGGATTTTTGAAGATATCTGGCTCTGACAGAAGAACAAGAATATGGTGGGCATTTCTCTATACAATACTTCCGTTTTTCATTATGGCAGGAAGGCTGGGGCAGGACTGCAATCTTATGCTCGGGGCAGTTGCAATATTCATGTTGTGTCTTGCGTGGGCGCTAAAGGATGGCAGTTGCAGGTGGTTTGTCCTAGCCGGTGTGACGTGCGGGGCAGTGCTATATACCTATGTGTTGAGCTACTTTATAATGATACTGTTTCTTTTTATGATGTTTTTGTATCTCCTGTATATGAAAAAGCTGACCTTGCGGCAGGCGTTGTGTTTCTGCGTTCCCGTTGCGGTTATGGCAGCACCGCTTATCGTGGTTCAGGTAATAAATATATTTGATTTAGATACCATAAAACTGTGGAAATTTACCCTAATAAAACTTCCCGAGTACAGAGTTGGAGAGCTGTCCATGCCGAGGCTTAGTAATTTTCCAAGGGTATTCAAAGCCGTATTTATGTATGACTGGGTAGGTTTCAGCTCAAACAGTAAGTATTATACACTGTTTAAGATTTCCATTCCCTTTTTTGCGGTGGGATTTGTCAGAGGAATAATTGATTTGGTGAAAAATCTCCACAACAGAAACTTTGATATGTATGACGGGCTTTTTATCTGGTTTGTGGCAGAGTGGATTGTCGGGATGATGATTGGCGGTGCCGGAGCTACCTCATACAAGATGAATGGAATATATTTCAGTGTGCTGTACTATATTGTGAGCGGAATTTTGACGACAGTGGATTTTATAAAGTTTAAGAAAACGGCAACAGCCGTGATAGTGGTTGTGTATGCGGTGTTAGCAGTTTCATTTCTTAGATATTATTTTATTCAAGAACCTC
Organism: Eubacteriales bacterium; assembly: GCA_050874385.1. Taxonomy (GTDB): domain Bacteria; phylum Bacillota; class Clostridia; order Lachnospirales; family Lachnospiraceae; genus CAG-882. The sequence continues at coordinate 1,870 of JBNMKO010000023.1, read as the reverse complement.
ATATCAGACATCGCTTTATGGGTGATACATATTCTGAGGTTGTTGAGTTCATTGAAGACAATGAGTGTTTTTTGGGTATTCCTGTATACATAGGGGACACATCTTATATATACCATCTAGTGAGTGCACTTCCATCGCCATATGACATAGATATGCAGAATATAGATGCCGGAGTAGGAAGATATAAGTTTGGACTCCCGGATAATCCGGAATATAATGCATGTTATATATTGTTTGAAGGCGACTGGGAATATAAGCAAAAGCTGTATCCCATGGGATTACAGATAAAAAATTTTGAGAATAACATAACACTTATGTATCCACAATAAAAAATGTAAACTGTAAAATAAGTATCTTATAAAAAACGTCGGTTCTGGAAAAATCCGGTTCCGGCGTTTTTGTAAGTTTGTAATAATAGAAGTATGCACAAAAATAAATTAGTCCGTCTTGGCATCGCGCTTTGAGAATACACATCCGCAGAAATTTTGTCTGTACAGATTGTATTCCCTTGAAAGCTCAATCGAGCGCTTATATCCATTTTTCTTCTTAAAATCAGAATACAGATATGATACGCCATACTCATCCGACAGCTTTTTCCCTATATTATTCAATTTTTCTGCATCCTTTAGAGGGCTTATGCTGAGTGTCGTCGTAAAATAATCAAATCCAAGCTTTTTTGCTGTGACGGCGGCTTCTCTTAAACGCAGCTCAAAACATACAGGACATCTTTTGCCACCTTCAGGCTCAAGCTCAAGTCCTTTTATGGCGCTGTAAAATTCTTCAGGGAGATATCGACCCTCTATGAGTGATATTTTATTCCGCGCGGGAAGCTCCGATATAAGCCGCTTGATTTCCTCAACACGCTTTTGATACTCCTCGGCGGGTGAGATGTTAGGGTTATAAAAAAGCACTGTTATTGAAAAATACTGTGAAAGGTATTCAAGACAGTAACTGCTGCATGGGGCACAGCACGCATGCAGCAACAATGTTGGAACATGTCCCGGTTCTATATTTGAGATAAGCTGTTCAAGTTCTCTCTGATAGTTTCTTTTATTCATAAATTAAATCCTCCCGTTGTTATAGTTAAATAAGCAAGTTGCAAAGCGGATTTAGAATATCCGATTGATAAGAAAGTGTATATAAGTCATTGCATTTATGAATTATAGTCCATAGAAAATAATATGTATATAAATTTGTTAAATAATTTAGTACAACTAACGCAACAATTTTAAGACTGCCAATCTTGAAATCATGTTAGCTTAATACTATCAAGGTGGTTGTACACTTTGATTGCGTATAGCAATGATAGTTTGGTTGGGAAACTGCTTGTATTTAGACGGATATAAACTCTATGATATACTTTGATAACAGAAAAGAGAGTTATTAACAAGTTGAAAAGTGTATTGTGAATGTCTGATTGACCTGCAATCATTTGATGTGGATGATTGTTTTGATACTGGGTTTTGAAATTTCAGTATAATAAAGAGTGCATTGTGCAATACTTAGGTTACAAAGCACTTAGCTGGGAAGTTTGATATAAAAGTCTGACAATTTAAAAAATATGGCTAAAAAAACTATTTATATTTTAGGGCTTTACAAAACACAAACCATGTGTTAGTATTAACAAGCTTTCCAAAAGCAAGTAATGAGCAAGTTTTTGAGAAGCTGGACTTAATTGTAAACAGTTTTTAGAAAAAAGAAAAAATTCTTAAAAAAACTGTTGACAAACCTCTGGGAACATGTTAATATATAACACGTCCTCGCGAGAGGAAAGCAAAGTTAAGAAAAATGAACTTAGATTTCAGCCGATGATTTTGAGACTTGAAAGCCAACAAGCTGACAGATTTCAAACAGAACTCCGAAACAACAT
>JBNMKO010000022.1:0-37811 GCA_050874385.1 Eubacteriales bacterium | reverse complement strand
GATGCAATTATCAGGTGGGGATTTTTTGCGTCATCTTGCGTTATCGTGCATTAATCTGGTATTTGTTATATATGCGGCTTCCGGCAAAAACAAGAATTGCGGACACGAGTGCGTATGTTGGAAATGCGAACTGGTATGGGACGAGTTTTAGCGAGCCGATAAAAAGCACAGTGTATCTGAACGCTCCGTTTAAATTGATTAGGTTGGCGGGCAGCAGATACTAAAGTTCATAAACCCAGCGGATTGTGTCGGGTATCTCGTTCACGAATAGGGAGAGCATGAGTAGCGCGGTGACAATGCTTATGGTGGCTATGTTGTTCTTTGTGAGCTGTGATATGGTCATTGTGAAAACGGCTGTGAGTACTGAGGCGGCGGGCAGCAGGCAGAGCAAAATAACGGCGGCTTTTCCGACGCTCAGGTTATATGGGCGCAGAAGGACAAATTGCAGTATAACGTCAAAGCCTTCAAGACCGAATACAAGGGCTGTCACGCCGACAAAAAACAGGGCTAATATTATCGTAAATGAAAGGCTTACGGTAATTCCGGCACATATTTTTGCGTGGTAGAGCCTTTGTTTTCCATTTTTGGTGGAGAAAATCAACTGGTCTGTTTTGCGGATATTTTCAACCGTGAATATCGGTGACAGGCTGATTGCCGTAAAAAGTGCCGACATGTACACTAGAACCTTTACCATTTCCAAAATCTGCCGCCAGCCCTCGTGATAACCGCCATATACAATAGGGGAGGACAGGATTTTGTCCGCCTGTTGTGTCCAGTAGGCTTGCTCTTTGGCGGAGAAGTCTCCGTTTTTTAGATAGCGTATTTTCATATATGATGAAAAAGCATCGTACACGTCTTGCTCAGTTATTTTGTTCTCCACTATTGAGCGGCTGTCGACAATGGAGTATAAAAATTGTCTTATATCATAGTAGGGAAAATAAGCCTGTGTGCCCTCATCGGTACTTTTCATCTCGTCGAGAAGCGTGCTGTCAATGATGCGCCCGGTTGTCTGCAATGAAGCTTTTTTTCTTAGCTGATAGAAGTCATAGCGCGTATTACATTCGATGTCATATTCGTCTGAAAAACTCACGGGGGAGGCGGCAAGCACGTTGAATATGCCCCACGCGGCTATAATCAACAGGGTAGCGGCTGCGGTCAGGAGCACAATTTTATTTTTTATCAGTTTTTTTAATTCATAACGGTACAATATCCAAAAGTTACTCATAAATTCTCCTTTCATCTATCGTGAGCTAAGACCTACTGTCTTTAGGCGATGGGTAGTTGAAATGTAAATCTTTTCATTTAATACTATCAAGTAAGTCTGCCACTTTTACTGGGCAGATTAACACTATCAGTGAAGTTACTCGCGTTTATTGCGTGTGGCAATAAGTGGGGTGAGGACTTGCTTGTGTGGTAGTAGCAAATAGGGGTGGGGTGCAAGTAGCAAAGCGTATTGTTAATGTCTGATTGACATAAATTCAGCTAATTTTCAAATGGTGGGGGTTATGTCACTGTCGATGTGCTGTAGGTAAAATTCTTCAAGGTTTCCATTGGTTTCATCCCATTTATTATTGTAGATAATCCGCCCGTTTTTCATTATAAGCACGGTATCTGCGATAGTCTCAATATCGGATACGATATGTGTGGATAATAGCACAATGCTCTCGTTTCCCAAGTCGGAAATCAGGTTTCGGAACTTCACACGCTCTTTTGGGTCGAGACCGGCGGTGGGTTCGTCAAGTACAAGAAGTCTTGGCTGATTTAGTAGCGCTTGTGCAATTCCAAGGCGCTGTTTCATGCCGCCCGAGTAGGTTTTTACCTTCTTTTTTGCGGCATCCTCTAGGGACACAAGCTGCAAAAGTTCCTTTGTGCGCTGCTTTGCCTGTGATTTGGTCAGCCCCTTTAATGCCGCCATATACAAAAGAAAATCCTGCCCGCTAAATTCCGGGTAATAGCCAAAATCCTGTGGCAGATAGCCGAGCATTGCGCGGTAGTTTTCCTCACTAACGTCCATGCCGTCAAATGAGATTGAACCGTCTGTGGGCTTTAGGATGCCGCAAATCATTCTCATAAGGGTAGTTTTGCCGGCACCGTTCGAGCCGAGAAGTCCATATATTCCACTGTGTAATTTTAGGGAAATGTGGTCAACTGCAGTGTGGTTTTTATATTGCTTTGAGATATTTTCGATTGTTAATTCCATGTCAATCCTCCATTAATTGTGTTGTAATAATTGTAAAATTATCATTGTGTAAAAGCTTTCTCATGTAAATTTACTACTATGAAAAAATATGAAAAAACTTTTTATGTCAGTTCCTGTACATATCTGATTGTGCCGTATATTTCGTATACAAGTTCCATTGTCAGACATGCGGCGGCAATATACCATATTCCGACATAGGAAATGTGATATATGAAATTTGCCGCAAAATGGCATAAAGTGTTGGCGGCGCTGACGAGCAACGAGACTGCCATACATTCGTGGGTTATCTCCCTGTTGTGGTGATGGCGGGCAAGCCACAGACTGATATTTATGCTTAAAAGATACGGCACCAAAAGATAAGCTCCGGTCTGTATTATTGAGAGGTCGCTTCTGACACTGCACAGTGGAGTGAGGCAGATTAAGACCACCGCGTCAAGCGTGCCGAGAACACTCATTCTTGCAAGCAGTATGCTCTTTAGCGAAAAGTGTGTCGCCGTCTCGAGCTCACTCATACCATAGATTACGGAACGGTTATTTTCTGCTACGGCGGTCAGCCCAAGAAATGGTACAAATGATGATATAATCCACACTGCATCCTTGCCTAAATATCGTGCGGCAAAAAGTGCCAAAATTAGAAGAGCTATGGCAAAAAGCCATGTGCGCTTTCTGATATAGGCCGCCTGTACAATGATAAATTGCTTCATACTTATATGCGGCTGTGGCAGTGAATTTAAAAATCTTGCCTTTTCCTGTTGATTGGGTTCGGGCGCTTCAAATGCTTTTTTGATACTCTGTCTTAGCTTTTTGTTCATTTAAAATCCCTCCTTTTTTAATTCATGTTTTAGATATTTTAGTGATTTCTGGAGCCTTCGGTGGACTGCAAATCGCGAAAGTCCAGTGATTTTACAGATTGAATTTACTGGGATTTCATTTACATACCGCAAAAAAATAAGCTCCTGCTCCTCTTTTGTGAGCTTTGCCATAACAGACCTTATTGTCAGACTGCCTATCCACTCCTCGGTGGGGTCGTGTGATGCTTCTGTGGGGATATCGTCAAAACTCTCAAGCGTCCTTTTGCGGAAACTGTCCACACACAGATTTTTTGCAATCGTGTACAGATATGGGAGTTCGCTGCCCTTGTCGAGATTTAAATTCTGCCGCAAAAATCTTAGAAAGGTCTCCTGCGTGATATCCTGTGCCGCCTGCTTGTCGTACAGCTTGAAATAGCAGTAGTGGTATATTTTGTCGTATTGTTCTTCAATGTCCATGCGCCGGGCGACCTCCTTTAATAGTGGATATGCAGCTATCTACAGTGTATAACGTATCAGATATTCAAAATGTGCGGGGAAAAAATATATTTGCGGCAAATATTTTTCATACTATTGATTTTTTTAATGTGTTAGTGTATACTAATTATAGAAGTTAGATACAACTAACTTCTACACGTTAAAATAAGAACTTGTCAAATATCACACACATTAAAAGCTTGCATATAATAGGTATAAGGGTTTTACAGGCTGCAAAGTACATAATAACCCACGTATATGAAGCAAAAAATGTTTTGTGTTGCTGTTGGTAATTAGTATAGCAGGTATCGTAAGATGCCGGAAAGGGAGGTTACTATGAACGGTATAATTTTAGCGGTTGTGATAGTTGTCGCGTGCAGGGCGGTCAAGGTTATCACAAGAAGAATTTTAAAGAAGCTTGAGAATACAAACGATAATGGTTTTAAGGGGGCTATCGGAGCATGATGGAGGTGCTGTCAGGGCTTCTCATACCATTTGCGGGCACATCGCTCGGTGCTGCGTGTGTTCTTTTTGTAAAAAAAGAGATGAATGTCAGACTACAGAGGGCTCTAACCGGATTTGCCGCCGGAGTTATGGTGGCGGCATCGGTGTGGAGCCTTTTGCTTCCTGCACTTAGTCATGCATCGGATATGGGAAAGTGGTCGTTTGTTCCGGCTGTGGTCGGGTTCTGGGCAGGTATTCTGTTTCTTTTTCTGCTCGACAATGTTATTCCGCATCTTCATTCGGACACTGAGCAGGCTGAGGGACCGAGGGCAAATCTCAAAAAGACGACAATGCTCGTCCTCGCGGTTACGCTTCACAACATCCCGGAGGGAATGGCAGTCGGGGCTGTATATGCTGGTTACATAAGCGGAAATTCGGGTATAACGATAATGTCGGCGATGGCGCTAGCCGTCGGAATAGCCGTACAGAATTTTCCGGAGGGCGCGATTATATCCATGCTTCTTAGAAGCCGAGGTGTCAGCAGAGGAAAGTCATTTTTGTACGGAGTATTGTCGGGCGCGGTGGAGCCTGTCGGAGCACTTCTCACAATAATGGCAGCAGGTGTTGTAGTTCCGGTGCTGCCGTATCTTCTAAGCTTTGCGGCGGGCGCGATGATTTATGTTGTTGTCGAGGAACTTATACCTGAGATGGCGCAGGGAAAAGGAAAACAGAGTGATATAGGAACATTGCTATTTGCGGCGGGATTTACTATAATGATGACATTGGATGTGGTATTCGGATAAAACATTGAACTGTGAAGAGGTGTAAAAAATGGAAAATGAATTGAGAAGCCCTGTCATTATCGCTCTTGACAATGCGTGTACAGATGACAGCATTGCCATTTTGTGGGAGAAAGTCGGCGGTGCTGTTGGCTATGAGGTGTTCGTGGAGAATGCTTTCCTTGCGACTACGGAGAGTACGGACTACACGGTGGAGGGGCTTGAACCGGGTGAGGAGTACGAGGTGTATGTTATCGCCATAGGTGAGGATGGTCAGAGGGCAAAAAGTGAGCCTGTTGTGTTTCACACCGCAGGGCACGGGAGAGTGCTCGATATAACCGACTTTGGCGCTGCTCCAAGTGAGATAGATAATCCGATTATGGCGGACACGGGAAAACTTTCTGACTGTACCGGGGCGATACAGCGAGCCATAGATGAGTGCGGCGTGGGCGACACGGTGTATGTGCCGGAGGGAACTTTTGTGACAGGGGCGCTGTTTTTAAAGAGTGATATGACCTTGAAGGTTGACGGAAGACTTTTTGGCAGCAGCAGGCTTATAGATTATCCGGTTATGATATACCGCTTTGAGGGGCGGGAGAGTGACTGTTATGCCTCTCTTATCAACACGGTGGACGGTGCGCATCAGAATATAACAATATGCGGCAAGGGTTCGATAGATGCCAACGGGCGCAAGCTTTTTATGGAAATGATGAAGGAGAAAAAAGTTGTGCGCGGCAGGGCTGTGTGCATAAGAAATACCGATGGTCTGTACATTAAGGACATAACCATAAGGCAGTCCCCGGCGTGGTGTCTGCACACCATATACTGCCGCAATGTGGCACTCAACAATGTGAAGATATTCACAAAGTATGCCGAGGACGGGAGAAGGTACGAGGATATATTTAACGGCGACGGATTTGACCCGGACTCATGCCGCAACGTGTATGTGTTTAACTGTCTGATAGGAAGTCAGGACGACTGTATCGCGATAAAGTCGGGGCGCGACGCGGAGGGCAGGGCTGTTGGAGTACCATCAGAGGATATCAGGATAACCAACTGTTCGTTCACAAGCGGATTTGGCGTTGCCGTGGGAAGTGAGACTTCGGGCGATGTCAGGAGGGTGCTTGTGCAGGACTGTGTTTTTAAGGATACCTACAGCTTTGCGAGTGTAAAGTCGCCGAGGGGACGAGGCAGTATGGTGGAGGACATCACATACGAGAACTGCGCGCATGAGAACACCTCGACGGAGCACCATGATTGCAGATGGTTTCGCGGGGCGCTGTATGTCGATGAGTTTTACAGCGTTGAGGAGTTTGATGAGAACAGCGCCGAGCCCGTGAATGAGGGAACGCCGCACATAAGAAATGTACATTTCGAGAACATCGACACAAAGACGGTTGCCGGAAATGCGGTTTTCATAACGGGACTTGTCGAGAGCCCATTGGAGAATATCACATTGGAAAATGTCAAGGCGGAGGGGCTGTATGGAATGAAAGCCAACAATGTGGACGGGCTGTTTTTGAAAAATGTACAGGTGAAGGGATTACAAGACCAAGACTACATATTCAACAATGTAAAAATTATCTGACATTATAAAGAAAGTCACTCATTTTTATTGTTTGGAGCAATAAGTATGGGTGGGTGGACATTTGCCTGATTAAGAAAGTCATCTGCTTCTATTGTGCGAAGCAATAAGTGGATGGCGGAGGAAATTTGCCTAATATATTATGAGCAAGCGCAAAAGCGGATTGTGAGTATCCGATTGAAAAATGTAAGAAAATTAAGGCATAGCTCCTTAAAAATCTAATAAAAAAGTTGTTTGTCATTCTTTTTCATATAAGCTTGCGAAAAGTGTGGGAAATGTGGTAAACTTATACAAGTAAATGATGGGGCAAAGGTATATTCCTATTTTTTATAGCCTGTTCATGTTATTGATTTTTGAATAAAGTATTTATTTAAGAAAGTATAGAAGAATGGAGGCGGTTTTATGAAATGCACAAGAATTCCTCTTGAGGCGGAAGTAACAAAATACGAGCTTGGAAAGGGCTTGGAGGATGGTTTCGAGCTTATGTCCGATGTCATCACCAAGGGCTGGATTGTGACAGACAATCTCATGCAGGTAAAAAGGGATAACGGTTCTATCGTGTGTCCGTACATAAGGCACAGGAGAGGAAGAACATTTATTCAGGACGGCGATTATATAATAGTCGACAATGACGGAACCAAGCAGGTAGTAGGCGAGGACAAGGTGTTCAGCAGATACAAAAAAGTAGAAGAATAGGATTGCAAAATACCCGTTCACATTTCGGTGTGGGCGGGGATTTTTTTTGTTGCAAAAAGAATTTTAAAGGCGTATAATATTTGCTTGTCTGCGCTTTATCTAAGTAACGTGATAAAAGTGTGACGAAATAAAAAAAGAAAGAGGTGTTTATTTATGAAAAGCATTAAGTTGGTAACGAGGTACGTCAGGATGATATGGAAAAAATGTGTTCCGTGTCTTATTTTGGCGGTGTTTATTGTGGGCTTACAGATTGTTATGCCGCTCGCAGTGAGACAGTTTTTGTACGGGATTGAGGAGAATGCGACGGTGAAGCTGTTGGTTGTATCGCTGGTGTTATATGCGTTATTGCTGGCAGTGTACAATTTTGTTGATGTGCTGTGGATGAAGTCTCTCGACAGTATGGGCGGCGCGATATTGTCGAAGATGAGAGAGGAACTTATGCGTTCCATATATTATGCACCTTACAAAAAAGTGCTGAGTGAGGGTACGGAGAAAATCAAGAACATCATATACATGGATACAATCAATATATTTGGGTGTATCAGTGTACATACGGTGAATATAATCATAAATTTTATAATTATATGTATATTTGATGTGATAGCCTTCAACATAAATGTGCTGTTCGGTGCAGGGCTTCTTTTCGCGGCGGCGGTTGGCTTTGCACTTGCCATGCTGACCCGTAGACGCATTGCGGCGGCATCAAGGTCTGTAAATATCAAGATGAAGGCTGACAATAAAAATGTGAGCGAGTATGTGGACTCTCTCGAGATGGCGAGAAGCAATAATCTCATAGATTATTTTGTCAAAAAGGAAAATGACGTGATAGATGATTTCATTGGCACATCCTTGAAGGCTGACAACACACTTATATCGCTAAAAAATCTTGTGTCACAGTTCCACCAATGGGCATCAATGCTTCTTATCGCACTCACGACCATGTATGTGGAGGGCGACGCGGGTGACATAGTGTTTGCGATGCTCGTGCTCGACATTGTGCTTGATGCGAGCAAAAATCTTGAAAATTCTGTCTACCAGATAGTGAGAAATGAGCCTTCATTTGAGCATGTCGGAGCTATTTTTGAGCTTATGCCCGAGAAAAAAAGCGGTGTTGTTGACAGCGTTGACGAGGTAAGTTTTGACGATGTGACATTTTCCTATGATGATAAGAAAAATATTATAAAAGGGCTTAATGCGCAGTTTGAGAATGGTGAGATAATTCATGTAAAGGGTGAGAATGGTGCCGGAAAATCGACTTTTATCAAGCTGTTAAACGGACTTTTAGAGCCCGATTCCGGTTGTATTCGTTTTGGCACTTCGGACTGGAAGGATATAAGCCCTGAGTCAAAATGTCAGACTGTGCTCTATGTGGGACAGGATGAAAATCTGCTGAATGAGAATGTCATGGAATATCTGGATATTATCACAGCATCCTCATGTGGCAGGGATAGGATAAAGGAGGTAGTGTCAGGACTTGGACTGTCTGAGGCGGACATGGAGCGCACTATAGAGGAGCTTGGAATGTCGCTTTCCGGCGGTCAGAGGAGAAAACTTCTTTTGTCAAAGCTTATGCTCATGTACGACAAGGCACCTATCATAATTATCGATGAGATTGAGAACGATTTGGACAAAAATACAAGGCAGTTGTGGAGACAGTTCACACAGAAGCTGTATGATGAGAGGGACAAACATATAATATTCTATATCTCACATGACTATGATGGGGAGGGGTTTTGCACAAGGACATTTAATCTGAAATAATTAACTGAAAAAAGGATTTGCCAACTTTGGTTAGATATCAAAGTTGGCATTTTTTATTTTACAAATTTTATATTTATTTCTTGACAAAGCACACACTGTTGATATAATAGAAAAGCAAATATGAAATCGGTTTTCAAATTCAAATGAAGTTTATATAAATATGTTTTTGAAAATGAGTGGAACAATATTAAGGAAGAACTATGCTTCTGTTGTCAAGAAAAATAAGTGGTAGTGGTGATTTGTATGTATCAAAGTAGATATAAATTTATTTTGATATGTTTTAATGGCAGCAGATAGGTTTATAAGTGAACAGCAGAGCTGATTGTCAATATCCGTTTGCCAGCATCAAGAATTGTGAGTGGATTATTGATATATTCTTAATATTGATTGAAAAGGTTTAGAGGAAAGGACATAAATTTATGAATAAATTGCGTTCAAGAATATTATCCGTGTTTGCGTTGTGTATGTTTATTGTCGGGATTGGCATTTTTAGTGTCGGCTGTGCCAGAAGCGGGAGTGATGTTCAGGGCAATTCGGATGATAGCGATAAAAAAATAAAGATTGTTGCGACACTTTTTCCGCAGTATGATTTTGCCAGGCAGATAGCGGGAGATTATGCGGATGTGACGCTTCTTTTGCCGCCGGGGATGGAGAGCCATTCGTATGATTTGAGACCGTCGGATATGATTGAGATAAGAGAGAGCGATATGTTCATATACACAGGAAAATATATGGAGACTTGGGCGCAGACCATAATCGACTGTCTCGATGACAGCGTTATGGTCGTGGACGTTTCTGATGGAATAGTTCTTGAGAAGGAGGAGGACTATTTCGTGGACGAGATTGACGAGCATGACGGGCATAGCGATACAGGTGTAAGTGACGGACATGATGACGCGGATGAACATGATGAATACCACAGCGATACGGATGAGCATGATGACCATGACGAGCACCACGACGATGCAGACGAACATGAGCATGAAGATGGCGAGTCGCACAGTTCCCATTCACATGCGGGGCATAATCACGAGTACGACCCGCATATATGGACATCCCCTGTGTACGCAATGCAGATGGTAGAAAATATATTGGATGCGCTTGTAACAAAAGACCCTCAGCACGAGGCGGAGTACAGGCAGAGGGCGGAGGAATATATAGGCAAGCTTGCCGAGGTGGATGCCGCGTTCAGGCAGGTGAGCGAGGAGGCTTTGCACAAAACAATATTTTTTGGCGGGCGTTTTGCGATGACTTATTTTGTGAGGGAGTACGGCTTTGGGTGTGTGTCGGCGTACCATGACTGTTCGGCTGAGTCCGAGCCGTCGATAAGCAGTGTTATGAAAATGATTGATGAGATAAGAAAGAGCGGTGCGAAGGCAGTTTTTTATGAGGAGCTTGTCGACCCTAAGGTTGCAAGGACAATAGCGGAGGAGACCGGGGTTAAGCTTTTGCTGCTTCACTCCGCGCACAATGTCAGCCGGCAGGAGTACGAAAACGGCGTGACATACCTTGATATAATGTGGCAGAATGTAAAAAATCTTGAGGAGGGACTTAACTGATGGCGCAGCTTAAATGCGAGAATATAAGTGTCGGATATGAGGACGGAATAGTGGTTTCCGATGTGAGCTTTGAGCTTAACAGAGGTGACTATGTGTGTATAGTAGGTGAAAATGGAGCAGGAAAAAGCAGTCTTTTGAAAGGAATACTTGGGCTTGCAAAGATACAGAGCGGAAAAATTGAGTATGGCGACGGCATAAGCAGGGCGGATGTGGGCTACCTTCCGCAGCAGAAGGACTACCAGAAGAATTTTCCGGCGACTGTGAAGGAGGTTGTAATGTCGGGCTTTCTCAATAAAATGGGGCTCAGACCTTACTACAACAAGGCTGAAAAGGCGAAAGCCATGGCAATTTTGCAGGATTTCGGCATGGCTGACTATGTGAAAGCATCGTTTGGAAGTCTCTCGGGAGGTCAGAAACAGAGGGTGCTTCTTGCGAGGGCGCTTTGTGCGACGGACAAGCTTTTGCTCCTCGACGAGCCGACTACAGGACTTGACCCGGTTGCTACGGAGGAACTTTATGAGCTGTTAAAAAAACTGAACCGCGAAAAAAAGACGACAATCCTCATGGTGTCGCATGATTTAAACAAGGCTGTGTCGGATGCAGGGCTTATTTTGCATGTGAATAAGCGTTCGGGATGTGGGTATTTCGGACCAGCAGACAAGTATCTTGACAGCGAGGCGGCAAGGCATTTCTTAGGGCTTGATTATAAAGATAATCATACTGACACAGACAAATTAAACAAGAAAAGCAGTAATGAAATGTTAAATAGTGAGCATGTAGATTGCACTGATAATAAAATTGATTGTAAAAATAAAGATGATGCCAAAGGCGATAGCAGCAATAAAACAAATGACAATCACAAAAGTGATAAGAAGAACAATCTTTTGGATGAGGTGAAGAAGGGAGAACGCTATGTTTGATACATTGAAACTTTTATTTTCGTATGATTTCATCGTGCGCGCCATGGTTGCGGGCGGGCTTGTGGCGCTGTGCTGTGCGCTCCTTGGCGTGAGCCTTGTACTAAAGAGATTTTCAATGATAGGCGATGGTCTGTCACATGTGGGCTTTGGTGCGCTGTCAGTTGCGGCTGTTATGAATGTAGCACCGCTTGCGGTGGCAATTCCAGTCGTTATTATCGCGGCTTTCTTCATATTAAAACTTGGCAAGGACAGCAAAGTTCAGTCTGACTCCGCAATCGCGCTTGTGTCCTCGGTTGCAATCGCAGTCGGTGTCACGGTCACATCGCTCAGTGGCGGACTTAACACAGATGTATACAGCTATATGTTCGGAAGCATACTTGCCATGAGCAAGACGGATGTGTATATAAGTGCGGCGCTTTCGGTGGTTGTTCTCATACTGTTTTTTGTGTTCTACCACAAGATTTTTGCAATCACATTTGACAGCGATTTTGCAAAGGCGACGGGCGTTAAGGCGGAATTTTACAATATGCTCATCGCGGTGCTCACAGCGCTCACAATAGTTGTGGGAATGAGAATTATGGGTACGATGCTGATTTCAAGTCTTATCATATTTCCGACGCTATCGGCTAGTGCGGTTGTGAAAGGCTTTAGAAAGGTTGTTATTATATCGGGTATTGTGTCGGTTGTGTGCTTTTTTGTGGGACTTTACAGTTCATACAGTTTTAATCTTCCTGTGGGGGCGAGCATAGTGCTTGCAAATTTCGTGGTTTTTAGTATACTTATGATTGTGGGAAAATTTTTACGAAAGTAATATTTATACTAAAAACTTTAGATATGGAGAGGGTTTATGAACATTTTAGAGGCTACAGAAAAGTATAATCCGGAAAAGTATGCGAGGGCTTGCTGCGACACCATGATGAGAAAGTTCGACGCTGAGAAGCTTCCGCCGGAGGGCAGATTTCACTATCATCAGGGCGTGTTTTTGAGCGGTATGTACAGAACATATGTTTTGACGGGCGACGAGAAGTATTATAATTATATCAAGGCGTGGGTTGACTCCACGATAGACGAGAAGGGCAATATAAAGCTCTACGACAAGGGACAGATGGATGATATAGAGCCGGGAGTGCTTCTCTATCCGATATATGAGAGGACGGGCGATTTGAGATACAAGAGGGCGCTCGACACGCTTATCGCCGATATGGAGAGCTATCCTCACAATGAGGACGGCGGCTACTGGCACAAGGCATGGTGTGAGGGCGAGATGTGGCTCGATGGTCTTTATATGGGAGGGCCGATTACGGCGCACTATGGAAGTGCATTTGAAAGACCGGAGTGGTTCGATATGGTCGCAAAGCAGATTAAGCTTATGAAGAAGCACACCGAGGACAAGGCTACAGGTCTTTGGAAACATGCGTGGGATATCAACAAGAAAGCTCCTTGGGCTGACCCTGTGACGGGGCAGTCGCCTGAGTTCTGGGGCAGAAGTCTTGGATGGGTTCCGATGGCGATACTTGATGACCTGAGATATATTCCTGAGTACCACAAGGATTATGATGAGCTTGTTGGTATTATGAGGGAGCTTTTGGAAAATATATGCCGCTACCAGTCGGAGGAAGGTCGCTGGTATCAGGTTGTGGACAAGGGCGGTGAGAAGGGTAACTGGCTTGAAAATTCATGCAGTTGTCTCTTTGTCGCAGCTATATGCCGCGCGGTGAAGAAGGGATTTTTGCCGGAGAGCTACCTTGATATTGCGGCTAAGGGCTATGCGGCTGTCAATAACTCGCTCACATGGCGCGGGGACGACCTTATAATAGGAAATATCTGCATTGGAACAGGTGTGGGTGACTATGACTTTTATTGTGCAAGACCAACTTGTGAGAATGACCTTCACGGCAGCGGCGCATATCTTTTAATGTGTGCGGCGGTGATGGATGCGGTGAGACAGTAATCAGAAATGGAGCTTTTACTGGATGAGTGAAATTAAGCCTGTCAGCACGAAAAATCTGAAATTAAAATCGGCAAGAGCTGCTATGGATTTGTCACAGCAGCAGCTTGCCGAGCTTGTCGGAGTGTCGAGGCAGACAATAAATGCCATTGAAAAGGGGGATTATAACCCGACAATCAAGCTTTGTATTGCCATCTGCAAGGTGCTTGGCAAGACCTTGGATCAATTATTTTGGGAAGAGTAGTAGGCTAAGAGAAGGTCTACCATTCTTCCGTAGCTTTTAACGCCGTCAGTCTGTGCGTTCGCCACAAGATAGGCGTTGTTCACGGCATCAGCCACCTCGGCGACAGGTGTCTCAAATTTATCCCAGTATTTGCTGTCATACAGATAATCACACATGATTTGTCTATCCATGCTCTTGTAAAGCTCTGTGTAAACTGTTGCTCCACAGTTGGAGTACACGGAATTTAGGACGTATGAGAGCGCATTTAAAATGCCGCTGTACTGAAAATTCACATTGTCGGAATTTATGCAGGCAAGATATGCGATAAAGCCCGCCTCGTCCTCGCGCATAAAGCCGCGCAGGTGGGACAGCTCATGGCATATGGTGTCAGCTTTAACATAGTCGGGAACGTCGTTGTTGTAGTTCGCCTCGATGGTGAAGGAGTACACGCCCGTTATAAATTCGTAGGACATTACCTTTGAAAAAAGCACAGGTTTAGCCTTTGGATAGTAACCGGCAAGCACAGGATATATCGTTCCGAGCTTGTTCATAGCCTTCACTGCCTCGGCTTTTGTGTCAGTGTTTTGCAGTGAAAAAATTTTTCCGTACACAGTGCCGTCCTCATCGTCCGGGACTTCAATAGTGTCTATATATGGCACAAGTGCGTTTGCCTCAGCTATAAGTGATTTGCACAGGTCGACAAGCACATCTGTGGGCTGTTTTGCTATCTCAAGACCTGAATAGTATGAGAAGGGTTTTCTGTGGTAATTTACGCCGCAGTTTACCGTGAAAAGTGCGAGTACGGTCAACAGCAACGCAAAAATTCTCGCGTACATGGTGCGGATTCTTACACCGCGCTTTTTTATTATCAAATAAACTGTTCTGTATATCACAAAAATCAACAGCCCTATTCCAACTATTATAAGAAGTTCATACAGCGAAAAAGGCAGAAAGCCGACAATTCTTCCGACGGTGGCGACAAGCACCTTGTATATATGTGTCGAGTACCATTCAGCAAACGCTGTGCTTCGCCTCGCCGCGATATTCAGCCCTACTGTTATGACAATGAGTGCCGATATATATATGTAGTAGAGTTTTCTTTGCCTTGTGAAATATTGTTTTAGACTTTCTTTTATGTCTTTTTGCATAGCTATGTAGACCTCCCGCGGGCATAAATTTTTAATATAAACTCATTATACCCGTAGTATACAGAAAAGTGGTGTTTTTTTGATGAAAATGGGCAAATACAGGCTGGAAATTTTTTCTATACCCCCAAATCATAAATCTTGGAAGTACTTTGGGCATGGCAAGCGTGTGCATGAAAAAAATGCCCAATAATGTGCGAGATGTAGACAAGATTAATGACTTTTGAGAAGTATTTTGGGCATGGGGAGCGCGTGCATGAAAAAAATGCCCAATAATGAGCAGGATATAGATAAGATTAATGTATTTTTAAAAGTGTTGTGGGTATAGAGAGTCATAACTGCGTAGAAATACCCAATAGTGTGTGAAATATAGATAAGATTAATGACTTTTGAGAAGTATTTTGGGTATAGAGAGCGTGTGCATGAAAAAAATACCCAATAATAAGCGAGATATAG
Source organism: Eubacteriales bacterium (assembly GCA_050874385.1). Lineage (GTDB taxonomy): Bacteria > Bacillota > Clostridia > Lachnospirales > Lachnospiraceae > CAG-882. Next base: position 22,809 of record JBNMKO010000022.1, on the reverse strand, counting down.
ATAAGATTAATGTATTTTTAGAAGTATTTTGGGTATAGAGAGCTATAATTGCGAAGAAATACCCAATAGTATGTGAAATATAGATAAGATTAATGATTTTTTGGAAGTACTTTGGGCATAGGGAGTGCGTATATGAAAAAATACCCAATATTGCATGAGAGGTTGAGATATTGTCAACATTAATGAGCTTTAAACAAATGATGTTATGTTTTGACTTATAGTTAAATTGTATCATAGACATAAAAGGCAAATTTTGTTAGAATTATAGTTACCAAATTGATAAAACACTTTTAATTGATGAAACGCTCTGATTTAGTGGTATAGAGTGGTAGATGTAGTGATTATTCATTTATGAGCATAATATTTAATAGTTAAGCTGCTCAGAGAAAATGAAATGGCAGGCTGGGGAGGCGGTAAGTTTGAATGACAATATTTTGAGAAGCCGCAGAATTTTGATAAAGAAAACAGATGATGGAAAAGTGGTGGCGGACACCAAAATTCTCAAATATAACAAGGACAGAAATGTATGTTATATATCCGCCGACAGTTTGGCGGATAAGGGAAGTTATAGAATTACAGCGCTGATATTTGGACCGGATAAGCTGTATGAGTTTGAGGGAAATATGTCGGGCAGCGTGATAGCCAACACTGTGACAGTGCTGCTTGGCAGGCATAAGGAGAAAGAGGACAGGGGCAAGAAGCGCTATGCAATCTCCACAAAAGGGATTGTGACGGAACTTTGCTTTGGCGAAAGACAGGTAAAGCTTAACAAACCTATGGCTTTGATGACTGTTAATATGAGCTCGAAGGGCATACTTGTCAGAATGGACAGTGGCAGTCTTGAAAAAGGGGACTGCTTCCGCATGACAATCATGTTTGAGGGCAGAACGCTCACTTTTTTCTGTACGGTTGTGAGAATACAAAACGATGACATGCTGACTGAGGAGTATGGTTGTGAGATAGTGGGGACGCAGTTTGAACTGGGCGATGAGAATATAATCGATAACGTAGAAAATAACTTAGCTAATAGATGATTTACAGATATTCGCTTGATAAATATGCAGTGAGATAAATTAGATACAGCAAATATATGAAAGCTAAAAGTGTTAAAGAATAGGCAAATATATGATGCAATGAACACAAAACGAAATGTACGAGGATGAATATAAAAGCGTGAAAGCATAGGCAATACATAATATGTTGAATATAAAAGTGCCAAAGAACAGGCAGATATAAATGTGCTGGACACAAAATTTACAAGAATAAATATAAAAGTGTGAAAGAGCAGGCAAAAATAATGCACTGAACTTAAAATATAGAAGGATGATATATCTGAGATGGAAGAGACAAATTTGAGGGAACTGCCAATAGAATATTTGTGGGAAGGGCTTGTTTTAAAGGACAATATTTATGACCATTCAGGGGCAACGCTCTTAGTTCCAAAGGGGGAAAAACTTACCCATGATAAACTTCAAAAGCTCTATAATTTTAACAAGGGTGATAAGAACATCATGGTTCACGAGAGTACATTTTATGATATTCTTGCGGATGAGCACATATCGCCTGAAAAGAGACAGGAGCTGACGGAGAGACTTTCCGGGTATGGGCGTTTGAGTGATAGCGTGGGAGGTATGCTGCACCACGCGGATGAGAAGCTTGAGACGGATGAACTACACAAGCTTGCCGACAACATATCGGATAAGCTTGTCGAGATAGACCCGATAACAATCTTTTCGTGCATCAATTTTCCGAGACCGATGGACGAGGGCTTGCAGAGACATTCACTCAACGTATCTTTTATGAATGGCATGATTGGAAGGTGGCTCAATTTGTCGGACGATGATGTGAGGGTGCTTGTGCTTGCAGGACTTTTGCATGACATAGGCAAGACAAAAATTCCGGAGGAGATTTTAAATGCGCCGAGACGGCTCACACCGGAGGAATTTAATGTGATGAAACAGCACCCGGTTTTTTCGGACGAGATGCTCGGAAATCAGTTCGGCGAGGCTGTGCGCGATGCGGCGAGACACCACCATGAGAAGCTTACGGGGAATGGATACCCGGACGGCTTGAAGGGGGATGAGATATCACTTTTCACAAGAATAACATCGCTGTCTGACATATATGACGCGATGGTCTCAAAGCGAAGCTACAAGGAGGCAAATCTTCCGTTTGGCGTGTTCGACATGCTTTACAGGGATGAGTTCAAGGGGCTTGACAGAAAGCTTGTAATGCTGTTTTTAAAGAACATACGCAGGCAGTACATAGAAAAGAAAGTGCTCATGTCTGATGGCAAGATAGGATTTATCAAATACATCCCGATAAACGATGCGGGGCATCCGATTGTCGAGCAGGATGACATGGTTTTTCAGACAAATGATGAGTGGTTCTGCAAGGAAATTCTTACCATGTAATTTTAAAAATGCAACAATGTGCAAATTATGAATGACAAATTAATTAATAATTTATAAACGAGCAATTATAGAAAACTGTACAAAAATATCTGCTATTTATTCGAATTTAAAATAGAGTTCAAAAAAAATATTTTTGTATGGTGAACTAATACAGTTAAAAAATTATGTAAATATGCCTTTTAAAATAAATGGTGTTATGAGTAAGTCTGGAAGCTGATTGCGGATATCTGATTGACATTTACACATTTATTATAAAATAGTATAAGTCTCATACTTAAAATCAGGTAGTTCAATAAGTGTGAGACTTGTCTGTGTAGCAGCAGTTTTTGAGAAAATCATTATAAAATCCTCAAATTTTCTCTTGTTTTCTCGCGTTATTCTTAAATATCATTATTTTGAACATAAAAAAATAAACTCAAACTATGATATGACTTAATATTCTTAACCTCAAATTTTACATTTTTCAAACCTTCCAAAACACACCTTGAAATTGAATGTACAATTAAGACAAAAACAAAGAACATACATTTTGAGTGCTTTTAAAGATACTTATTGTAAAGGCTCATTTTGTGCACTTACGCTTTTAAGATGCTTATATTGTATATGTCAGACATTATTTAATTTGTTTACATATAAAAATATCTGAAAATAACATAACAAATAAATAATTAACAAATAATCTGACAACTCTAACAAAAAAATATTTACATCAAAAACAAAAAAGTGTATATTGAGTACAAGTTTTTTACAAGGCATAGAGAGTTACAGGGTACAGTCCCCACAACTTAATAGTGGGCTTGTAACTGCCAAGTCGCAATGACGAGGAATGGAGGATTGATGTATGAGCAATGTATGTGAAGTGAAACCGTCAATATACAGCCCGGATTTTGAGCACGACAACTGTGGTATCGGTGCGATAGTCAACATCAAGGGTGTGAAGACGCACAGTGTTGTCGAGAATGCCCTGAAGATAGTCGAAAATCTTGAGCACCGCGCGGGCAAGGACGCGGAGGGAAAGACCGGTGATGGTGTCGGTATTCTGCTCCAGATATCCCACAAGTTTTTTTCAAAGGTGGCAAAGTCCCTTGGGATAAATATCGGCGGCGAGAGAGAGTACGGTGTGGGAATGTTCTTCTTCCCGCAGGACGAATTTAAGCGCAATCAGGCAAAGAAGATGTTTGAGATAATCACACAGAAGGAGGGGCTTGAGTTCCTTGGATGGAGAGAAGTTCCGACTAATCCGGATGTGCTTGGCTCCAAGGCGATAGCTTGTATGCCAAGTATCTGGCAGTGCTTTATAAAGAAGCCGGCGAGAATGGCGAAAGGGCTTGATTTTGACAGAAGGCTCTACGTTGTTAGAAGAGTGTTTGAGCAGAGCAACGACAACACTTATGTCGCTTCACTGTCTAGCAGAACCATAGTCTACAAGGGCATGTTCCTTGTTGGACAGTTAAGGACATTCTTTGATGACCTCAACAGCCCCGACTATGAGACAGCGATAGCCACGGTGCACTCGCGTTTCAGCACCAACACAAATCCTAGCTGGCAGAGGGCTCATCCGAACAGAATTATCGTACATAACGGTGAGATTAACACAATCCGCGGAAATGCTGACAAGATGCACGCGCGCGAGGAGTCCATGGAGACCAAGTACTTTGAGGGCGAGATGAGCAAGGTCACTCCTATCGTAAATCAGGAGGGCTCGGACTCGGCTATGTTAGACAACACACTTGAGTTTCTTATGATGAGTGGTCTTGAGCTTCCGCTTGCGGTTATGATACTCATTCCTGAGCCGTGGATGAACAATCACAGCATGAGCCAGAAAAAGAAGGATTTCTACGAGTACCACGCGACGATGATGGAGCCTTGGGACGGTCCTGCATCCATTCTTTTCTCGGACGGAGACATAATGGGAGCGGTGCTTGACAGAAACGGACTCAGACCATCGCGTTACTATATAACAAATGATGACCAGCTTATCCTTTCCTCCGAGGTCGGCGTGCTCGACATTCCGACATCAAAAATCAAGGTGAAGGAGAGATTGAGACCGGGCAAGATGCTTCTTGTCGATACGGTCAAGGGCGAGGTTATCGACGATGACGAGTTAAAAGAAAAATATGCGTCAAAGCGTCCTTATGGTGAGTGGCTTGACAGCAATCTTGTCATGTTAAAGGATTTAAAAATTCCTAACCAGAAAGTTGTGGAGTACTCAAAGGAGGAGCGCGCAAAATTACAGAAAGCGTTCGGCTACACTTACGAGGATTTCAAGACATCAATTCTTCCTATGGCACTCGGCGGAGCGGAGCCGATAGCTGCGATGGGTGCGGACACACCGCTTGCGGCGCTGTCAACAAAGACAGTTCCTCTTTTTAACTATTTTAAACAGCTTTTTGCACAGGTGACAAACCCGCCTATTGATGCGCTTAGAGAGAAGATTGTCACAGCCACGACGATGTACCTCGGCGCTGACGGAAATATCCTTGAGGAGACGGCAAAAAACTGTCAGGTTTTGAGGGTCAACAATCCAATCCTTACAAATACGGATTTGTTAAAGATTAAGAATATGAAGCAGGAGGGCTTCAAGGTAGCGGTTCTTCCTATTATATATTACAAAAATACGTCCATGGAGAAGGCTATAGACAGACTTTTTGTCGAGGCTGACAGACATTACCGCGATGGTGTGAACATTTTCATCCTCTCCGACAGAGGTGTCGACGAGAACCATGTCGCCATACCGTCACTTTTGGCTGTGTCGGCTATGCAGGACTATCTTGTAAGGACAAAAAAGAGAACCAAGGTTTCGGTCATCCTTGAGTCGGGAGAACCGAGGGAGGTTCACCACTTTGCGACACTTCTTGGATTTGGCGCGAGTGCGGTCAACCCGTATCTCGCCCTTGACAGCATAAAGGAGCTTATCGACCTTGGCATGCTTGACAAGGATTACTATGCGGCAGTCGATGACTACAACAATGCGGTGCTCGGCGGTATCGTAAAAATTGCATCAAAGATGGGTATCTCCACGATACAGTCATATCAGGGCTCTAAGATTTTTGAGGCAATCGGCATCGACAAGAGCGTCATGGACAAATATTTTACAAACACAGTGAGCCGTGTCGGTGGAATTACATTAAAAGATATCGAGAATGATATCAATGCAAACCACGACCGCGCCTACGACCCGCTCGGACTACAGACTGACACGACATTTGACAGTGCGGGAAGCCACAAGTTCAGAAGCGGCAAGGAGGAGCACCTCTACAATCCGCAGACGATACATCTTTTACAGCTTGCGACAAGAAACGGCGACTACGCTACTTTTAAGGAGTACTCAAAGCTCATAAATGAGGAGCTTGAGCCTATTAACCTCAGAGGGCTTATGGATTTTAAATATCCTGAGAGCGGAGTTCCGATAGACGAGGTTGAGAGTGTTGACTCTATTGTGAAGCGTTTTAAGACGGGTGCTATGTCTTACGGTTCAATTTCGCAGGAGGCGCATGAGGCTATGGCGATTGCCATGAACACGCTCCATGGAAAATCAAATTCTGGTGAGGGCGGCGAGGATATCGAGAGACTTACCATAGGTGAGGACGGATTAAACCGCTGTTCCGCAATCAAGCAGGTTGCATCGGGACGTTTTGGAGTGACATCAAGATACCTTGTGAGCGCGGACGAAATCCAGATTAAGATGGCACAGGGAGCAAAACCGGGCGAGGGCGGACATCTTCCGGGAGGAAAAGTCTATCCTTGGATTGCAAAGACAAGACACTCAACCCCGGGTGTAGGGCTTATCTCACCACCACCACATCACGATATCTACTCTATTGAGGATTTGGCACAGCTCATATATGACCTTAAAAATGCCAACAAGAAGGCTAGGATATCCGTAAAACTCGTGTCTGAGGCAGGTGTCGGAACGGTTGCGGCGGGTGTAGCAAAGGCGGGCGCACAGGTAATTCTAGTGTCGGGCTATGACGGAGGAACGGGTGCAGCACCTAGAAGCTCAATCCACAATGCGGGACTTCCTTGGGAGCTTGGACTTGCGGAGGCTCATCAGACACTCATAATGAACGGACTTAGAAACAAGGTCGTTGTGGAGACCGACGGAAAGCTTATGACAGGCCGTGATGTTGCGATTGCATGTCTTCTTGGAGCAGAGGAGTTCGGCTTTGCCACAGCACCGCTTGTAACTCTCGGCTGTGTGATGATGAGGGTATGTAACCTTGATACATGTCCTGTCGGCGTTGCAACACAGAACCCGGAACTCAGAAAGAGATTTACGGGTAAGCCTGAATATGTTATGAACTTTATGAAGTTTGTTGCACAGGAGCTTCGCGAGTACATGGCAAAGCTCGGTTTCAGAACCATAGATGAGATGGTCGGAAGAACAGATATGCTTTTTCAGGCCAAGGACGGAAACGGAAAGAAGAAGGGAAAGATTGACCTCTCCGTAATTCTTGACAATCCTTATGCGGGCAAGGAGAAGATTGACTATCTCCACAAGAACGTGTTTAACTTTGAGCTTGAAAAGACACTCGACGAGAAGGTGCTTTTAAAGAAGCTCGGCCCTGCCCTTGAGAAGAAGCAGAAGAGAAGTCTTGAGATAGATGTAAAGAACACTGACCGTTCCTTCGGCACAATGTTCGGCTCGGAGATTACAAGGCTGTATGACGACACTCTTGCCGAGGACACTTTCACAATCATGTGCCACGGCGCGGGCGGACAGAGCTTTGGTGCATTTATACCAAAAGGACTTACAATGTGCCTTGAGGGTGACAGCAACGACTACTTCGGCAAGGGACTTTCAGGCGGTAAGCTTGTCGTATATCCGCCTACGGGTTCAGCTTTCAAGCAGGATGAAAACATTGTAATCGGAAATGTCGCACTATACGGTGCAACGAGCGGTGAGGCGTATATAAACGGTGTAGCAGGCGAGCGTTTCTGTGTCCGCAACTCAGGTGCAAAGGCGGTTGTCGAGGGTGTCGGTGACCACGGCTGCGAGTACATGACGGGCGGACGCGTGGTAGTACTTGGAAAGACCGGAAAGAACTTTGCGGCGGGCATGAGCGGCGGTATCGCTTATGTGCTCGACGAGGACAGCAGCCTTTACAAGAAGATGAACAAGGAGCTTGTATCAACCGAGGAAGTCACGGACAAATACGATGTCCTAGAACTCAAGGAAATGATACAGCAGCATGTGGCGTACACCAATTCAGTCAAGGGCAAGCAGATACTCGACAACTTTGGGGATTATCTTCCTAAGTTCAAGAAGATTGTGCCGCATGACTACAAGAGAATGATGCAGAAGATTGTTCAGATGGAAGAGAAAGGTCTTTCAAGTGAGCAGGCGCAGATTGAAGCATTTTATGCAAACAAAGCAGCGAAGTAAGGAGGGAAATTCATGGGAAAGCCGACAGGATTTTTAGATTATGAGAGAGTTGACAGCGAGGCTGTCAAGCCAAAAAACAGAATAAAGAATTTCAATGAGTTTCACACTCCGCTCACGATAGAGGAGCAGAGGCAGCAGGCGGCGCGCTGTATGGACTGCGGCGTTCCGTTCTGCCAGTCCGGAAAGGTGTTAAAGGGGATGGTCTCAGGCTGTCCTCTCAACAACCTCATACCTGAATGGAATGACCTTCTCTACAGCGGAAATCTTCAAAGAGCCTACAACAGACTTGCAAAGACGAGCAATTTCCCCGAGTTCACTTCGAGGGTGTGTCCGGCTCTGTGCGAGGCTGCATGTACATGCGGACTGAACGGTTCGCCGGTGACGACAAAGGAAAATGAAAAGACTATCATAGAGAACGCTTTTGAGCAGGGCTACGTCGCACCTAATCCGCCAAAAGTAAGGACGGGCAAGAAGGTGGCTGTAATCGGTTCAGGGCCATCGGGACTTGCAACGGCAGACCTTTTAAACAAGCGCGGCCACAAGGTTACGGTGTACGAGCGCGCCGACAGGGTTGGAGGACTTTTGCGCTACGGTATTCCTAACATGAAGCTTGAAAAGCACATCATCGACAGGAGAATTGACATCATGGAGGCGGACGGAATTGAGTTTATCACCAACGCGAATGTCGGAGAGGGCGTGAAGGCTGCGAAGGTACTTAAAGACTACGATGCGGTTGTTCTCTGCTGTGGTGCGGCAAATCCAAGGGACATAAAAGCTCCGGGCAGGGACGCACAGGGAATATATTTTGCGGTGGATTATCTCACATCCGTCACAAAGAGCCTTCTCGACTCCAACTTTGCTGACAAGAAGTACATCGACGCTAAGGGCAAGAAGGTCGTTGTCATCGGAGGTGGTGACACGGGAAATGACTGCGTGGGAACTTCAATCCGCCTTGGATGTGCATCGGTTGTTCAGCTTGAGATGATGCCAAAGCTCCCTGACACGCGCGCCGAGAACAACCCATGGCCGCAGTGGCCGAGAGTCTGCAAGACAGATTACGGTCAGGAGGAGGCTATCGCTGTATTCGGTAAAGACCCAAGACTTTATCAGACCACGGTAAAGGAGTTTATAAAGGACAAAAACGGTAAACTTTGCAAGGTAAAGTGTGTTAAGCTTGAGGCTAAGAAGGACGAAAAGACGGGACGCATGATGATGGCGGAGGTTGCCGGAAGTGAGTTCGAGCTTGAGGCAGACCTTGTGCTTATCGCCGCAGGTTTCCTCGGCTGTCAGAAGTATGTCTCCGATGCTTTCGGCGTGACACTCAACGCCAGAACGAATGTCGACACCGCACCGGGAAAACATGCAACCAACGTCGACAAGGTGTTCACCGCGGGCGACATGCACAGAGGACAGTCCCTTGTCGTGTGGGCAATCCGCGAGGGTCGTGACGCGGCGAAAGAGGTCGACGAGTACCTGATGGGGTATACCAATCTTCAGTGATTAAGTATATAGTAGTCAAATGTTTTAAGAAATGTAAATCCTGCTTCTGTGTAAGCGTGTATGGCGGCGGTGTTGCTGCCTGACACCTGCAGAAGCAGCTTTTTTTGCGGAAAATCGGTAGCTACGGTGTTTATAAGCTGCCCGGCAAACCTGCGCCCGCGATATTTTTTGTTGGTGTAGACGTTGGCAATGTTCACATAGTCACTGCACTCAAGAACTGTACACTTGGATGCACTGCTGCCGTCACAAAAAAGTCTGTAGGTGTGATGACCGGGCGCTTTGTGTGAGGTGCGGGTTATGGCTATGGAGCACTTGCTATGGTTGGATTTACAGTCGGCAATGTTACCATGTTTAATGTGTTGTTCTTGTCCAATGTCATTGTGATTAGCTAATGTGTGTGTGGTGTCTAGTTGGCTGTACGGTTTTCTGGTCATAAAATGTTCGCTGTGAGAGTATGAGAAACCACAGCCCTGGGCAAAATGTTCGTTGCTTCCGGTAAGGAGAATGTGCGGACTGTAGATATCATCTGAGTTAATGGAAGAGTTGTCAGCGCCACATTCGTTTTCTGAATTTTCGGAAGTTTCATTTTGTGTAAATTCTGCATTATTTTTTTCAATATTTTCTTTAATGTTTTTCTCATTAATTTCCTCAATAATAAACATCATCTGCATCACAAGCATCCGCCCAAGCCCGTGTCTTCTGTATTCGGGAGCTACAAGGACTGAAAGTTCATAGGTAAGAATGTCATCATCGTCGTAGTATGGAAATGCTGTGCAGCAGCCGATAATGCCGTGTGTGCGTTCTACAATATAGAGCGCCAGATTATTTTTGTCCTCGAAAAGCTCAATCCCGGTATTCGCAAGCAATGGGAGAGTGCGGCTTGATTTTATGGCTTGGGGTTCAAGGTCATAATCTATGTATGGCTCGTAGTCGTCATTTGCACCTTGTGAGCATTTTTTTATAAAAGAGTCTATGTCATTTAGGGATATAATGTTAGGGTTTTGCATGTATGCCTCCAGACTTGTTTTTAGTGTCAAATTAATGTATATTATTAGTGTCGGTTTAATTCCGATATTACCTATTATAATTTCAGATTATGGAGGGCGCAATGGCAAATAAGGTTTTAAAGAGAAGTGAGACAGATAAGAATTATACATGGAGACTTGAGGATATCTATCCTGATACAGCCGCATGGAGAGAGGAGTATGACAAGGCGGTAAAGGTAGCCGAGGAGATAGAAAGCTACAAGGGAAAAATCGGTGAGAGCAGCGCAAACATGCTTGCAGTGTTTAAGCTTGAGGACAAGCTTGGACTTTTGCTTGAGCGCATATATTGCTATGCACATCAGCTCTACGACCAGGACACGACAAATGCAGAGTCACAGGCACTTTCGGGCGAGGCAGAGAATATCATGGTTAAGTCCGGTGAGATGACATCATTTATCAATCCTGAACTGCTCACAATAGATGACGCTGTTGTTGAGAAATATATGGCTGAGTGCGAGGAGTTAAGGCTCTACGCAAAGAAGTGGGAGTACATCGCAAGAAAGAAGCCGCATGTTCTCTCTCTTGACATGGAGGCTGTCATGGCTTCCGCAAACGATGTTCTGGGCGGACCTAAGAAGGTGTTCGGAATGTTCAACAACGCCGATGTAAAGCTTGGCACAATCAAGGATGAGAACGGTGAGGATGCAACTGTAACACACGGACGTTACGGAATTTTTATAAGAAGCAATGACAGAAGGGTGCGCGAGGAGGCTTTCCACGCTATGCATGGGGCATTCAAGAACTTCGAGAACACTATTGCAGCCAACTATGAGTCACTTGTAAAGGGCGATATTTTCTCGGCAAAGACAAGAAAGTACAACTCAAGCATCGAGTCATATCTTTTTGACGGAAATATCCCACTCTCAGTGTATGACAATCTCATCGACACAATACATGACGGACTTCCGCTTATGCACCGCTATGTAAAGCTTCGCAAGAAGGCGCTTGGCTTAGATGAGCTTCACATGTATGATGTATACACACCTATGGTAAAGAATTTTGACATGCACATCACATTCGAGGAGGCGAAGGAGATTGTAAAGAAGGGTGTTGCACCTCTTGGAGAGGATTACATAGCACTTCTTGACAAGGGCTTTAATGGCGGCTGGATTGATGTGTATGAGAACGAGGGCAAGAGAAGCGGAGCTTACTCATGGGGACCAAACGGTGTTCATCCTTATGTTCTTTTAAATCAGCAGGACAATTTAGACTCCATGTTCACACTTGCACATGAGATGGGACATGCGCTTCACAGCTATAAGTCGAACTCCACACAGCCTTATGTGTATGCCGGCTACAGAATATTTGTCGCTGAGGTTGCATCAACATGCAACGAGGCACTTTTAAACTTCTACCTCATAGAGAATGCAAAGGACAAGAATGAGAAAGCATATCTCATAAATCATTTCCTTGACAGCTTTAAGGGAACTGTATACCGTCAGACAATGTTCGCCGAGTTCGAGAAGAAGGCACATGAGATGGCAGAGGATGGAAAGAGCCTCACTGCAAAGGCACTCAATGAGATGTACTACGAGCTCAACAAGCAGTACTTCGGACCGGATATGGTTGTTGACCGTGATATCGAGGTTGAGTGGGCAAGAATACCTCATTTCTACACACCATTCTACGTATACCAGTATGCGACGGGCTTCTCGGCAGCGGTTGCCATAGCATCAATGATTAGAAAGGAAGGACAGCCTGCGGTTGACCGTTACATGAAGTTCTTGTCAAGCGGCGGCTCAGACTACCCAATCGAGCTCTTAAAGATTGCGGGTGTCGATATGTCAAAGCCTGACGCAATAAAGACAGGTCTTGATGTGTTTGCCGGACTTCTCGACGAGATGGAAGCTTTGCTTGCTGAATAATCAATGGTAAGCATAGAAAATATTCATGGGAATGTTAATAGAAACATTTATAGAAATTTTTTAAGGCGGTTTCCGAGAAAAGAATAGCGGAGATTACGTTTTGAAAAAGTATATAATTGTACTAATAATTAAAACAATCCAGTAATTTCAAAAAAATTAAAAAATTTTTAATTTAGGTATTGACTTTCACGAGGACATATAGTATTATACTTAATGTCCTTGTGAGAGACAAAAGACCTCACAAAGTATAATGCGCGAGTGGCTCAGCGGTGGAGCACCTCCTTGCCAAGGAGGGGGTCGCGGGTTCGATTCCCGTCTCGCGCTTCTTTTTTATTTTTACCCCCAGCAGACGGACTGCTGGGGGTTTTATAATTTTGAACTACTTAATTCTAAAACATAATCTTTTGGTTAATCTTATTTATCTTCTTTTCAGCCATCTTTAAAATCTCACTGTTGTTGGATGCTTTTGCTATATGCTTTTCTGGTTTGCAAACTGTATCAACAGTGCGACACTAAATTTAGCAAAGCCAAGTGCGACTAATAGAATACTTATTTGTAACAACATATTCTTTGTTTGGCAATGGGAATGTGGTACGGGCTTTTTCCCATTGTGATACCTCCTTTCCATCGTTGTGAGTGTTCTTTATATCTTATATTTTCACTTTATTTTATGTGTTATACGGCTGTTTATAGTATATTATATGAATATTGTTGACAAATTACGGCTTTATTATTGAAAAATGTTAGAAACGGGGATAATATATATTTACAACTATAAAGGAGCGGATGGACATGGAAGATAGTAAGAAAAAAGCTTATGATTACATAAATAAGTATCAAAAAGAGAATTATGACAGGATAACTATATTGCGAAAAAGAGGTGAGAAGGAAAGGCTTACACAGCTTGCAAAAAGTAATGGATATAGGAATGTAACGGAGTTCATTAATGCGTGTATAGATGAAAAAATAAGAAATATGTAATATGGATTTTTGCCACACATTGCGTTATAATTGTACCACAATATCAAATCGAGCGGACTTATATAGTCCGCTTTTATTTACACGGGCAATGAGCCAAAGTCCATGTTTGCATGAGACCTTGGCGACTGAAGCGATAACCATAGGAAAACCACAGAGCGTATTTTTTATGGTTATCACAGAAAGCAGAAGGAGAAAGTGTGTTATGGAACTGATTTTTACAAACAATTCCTGTACGGGGTGTAACAAGTGTGTGCGTGAATGTCCGGTTCTGACTGCAAATGTCGCTACTGAAGCCGGAAAGGTAAGAGTGGATGGGGATAAATGTATTGCGTGTGGAGCTTGCTTTGATGCCTGTCCGCATAATGCGAGAGATTATTATGATGATACTGATAGGTTTTTTGACGATTTGGCGCGTGGAAAGAAGATTTCCGTGATACTTGCGCCCGCTTTTCTGGCAAATTATCCGCAGGAGTACAAGCGTATTTTGGGATATTTGAAGAAAAAGGGCGTAAATCACATATGCAGTGTGTCGTTTGGCGCGGATATCACTACATGGGGATATCTAAAGTATATCACGGAACACAATTTTAAGGGCGGAATTTCGCAGCCGTGTCCGGCAGTGGTAACTTATATCGAGAAGTATATTCCGGAGCTTCTGCCTAAGCTCATGCCGGTACATAGCCCTATGATGTGTCTTGCAATCTATATGAAAAAATATATGAAGGTTGCGGACGAGATTGCATTTATCAGCCCATGTATTGCCAAAAAGCTTGAGATTACGGACAAAAATTGCGCCGGATATGTATCTTATAATATCACTTTTCAAAAACTTATGAAAAAAATAGGAAAAGAATATGCAAACTGTGAGCCGTACACGGATGAGCTTGAGTATGGAATGGGTTCACTCTACCCGATGCCGGGCGGACTTCGGGAGAATGTGGAGCATTTTCTTGGGAGAGAGCAGATTGTGCGTCAGGTTGAGGGCGAACATGAGGCTTACAACTATCTCAAAGAATATGCGGCGCGCATAAAGGCAGGAAAGCAGCAGCCTTTCATGGTCGACATTTTAAACTGCGCAAAGGGATGTATCTATGGAACGGCGACGGAGCCGGAGCGCAACACGGATGATGTGATGCTCACCCTTTCTAAGATGCGAAATAAAAAGGCACAGGTATCTAAGGGATTGCTTGGCAAAAAGAGCACAAGTCCGTGGGATGACAGGCTAACAAATGAACAGCGCCTTAAAAATCTTATGGACGCATTTAAGGAACTAAGACTTGATGATTTTATACGCCACTATGACAATAGGGAAATTAAAATCCATGAGCCTAGTGAGTGCGAGATAAACGAGATATATCTTTCAATGAACAAGGACAACCACGATGAGCAGCACAGGGATTGTGAGTCATGCGGCTATTCGACTTGTCGTGACATGGTGCGGGCTATATATAATAAGGTAAATACCAAGGAAAACTGTATACATTATGTGAAAAGTCTTGCGCAGGAGGAGATGAAAGCTCTTGAGGAAATCCGCAAAAAGGAGAAGCAGGAGCAGGAAATTCACAACAATAAGCTCGCCGATATCACACAGAGGTTTGGTGAGCTGAGTGACAACATAAATGAGCTCAACACCGCAAATGAGACTTCCGCCGGGGAGGCGACTGACCTTGCGCTTCATATTAAGACGATTTCAAAGCTTTGCGACGAGTTAAATGAGTCTGTGGCTACAATGTCTGATTTTATAAGCGTGTATAAGAAAAGCAACGAGGATATATCTTCCATTGCGGGACAGACAAATCTTCTCTCGCTGAACGCATCCATTGAGGCGGCTAGAGCAGGCGAGCATGGGCGCGGCTTTGCAGTTGTGGCGCAGGAGATAAGACAGCTCTCGGACTCGACCAAGACACTTCTCTCACAGAATGACGAGAAGGCGGAAGCTATACTTCCTAAAATCACAAAGAGCATGGAGTCGATAGAGAACCTTATTGTGAGCATGAACGAGATGACACAGAAGGTGTCAGCCATCGCGGCTAACACGGAGGAGATTTCATCACAGACAGCGTTTGTGCAGGAGATGACCGGAAATCTGAGAAACGATGTGGAACAGCTTTAGTTAATATTGGGGACGGAGTTTTTGGCTGTTGCCTTGTGATTTTAATAATCATTGGGCGGCAGCCTTTTTTTGCGATTGAGCAAATAAATCTTGTGGACAGAGATTTTTGAAAATGTAAAATTAAGAAGGGGGAAGTTCTTATAGATTATCAAAGGACTATAAATGAGCAATTATGAAAAGCTGCACAGAAATAGATAATATTTGTTTGAATTTAAAATAAATTGCAAGAACGAAAAATTGCACAGGAATAGATGATATTCATTTAAATTTAAAATAGATTACAAAAGAATATTTGGAAAAAAATTGAGAAAAACAGCGGTATTTGAGAAAAAGATATCATTTTATAGGGTGTGCAACTGCTGGTTGCTAAATTTTAAAGCCGATTTGATAGACACCTTTTAGTGAGAATGTTACAATTATTTAGCACTATAAAGAAAGTCACCCATTTCTACCTTGTAGAGCAATAAGTGGTGTGGACCTGATTTTATTTAAAAGTGGTATTGGAGTATAAACTGCTCCTGATGTGCTGCGATAGCAAACAATAAATAGTGTTATGAACAGGCAGCAGAGAAAATTTTAAATATTTCTTTGAAGCAAACGGTCATAATGCAGAGACAAAAATAAGTATAGATTTTTGGTGCTGATTGACAGGTAATAATCTACAGATAAGGAGGTTTAAAAATGGGATTAGGAGAGACAATCTACAGATTGCGGAAAGAAAAACAGTTCTCTCAGGGAGATTTGGCGGAGATGCTTGAGGTTTCAAGGCAGTCGGTATCTAAATGGGAGAATGACAGTGCGGTTCCCGATTTGGATAAACTGGTAAAACTCGGCGAAATTTTTGGCATATCGCTTGACGAGCTTGTGAAAGGTGAAACGTCGGATAAATTTTCAGACAAAATGGTGGACGACATAATAGATAATAAAGATGATAGGGGAGACAACAGGCAAAATATAAGTGTAGGGAAAGAATGTAGCAAAATCAAGTCTAAGGATGACAGGGAAGATAGCAGGCACGATATAAGAGATAATAAAAATAATATAATAGATTATACGATTGATGTAAGAGATAGTAAAAATAATATAATGGATTATATGACTGTTGTATCAGAGGAGACAACGAATTTTCACCAAGGAAATATTGACACAGGCAGTGCCGTACATACATCATCGACAAGGTTTATTGTGGGGGCGATACTGATAAGCGCAGGTGTGATTAGTGGTTTGATGCTCACATATATGGGCGGAAATATATCACTTATTTACGCACTGCCGTTTTTTCTTTGTGGAATGGCGTGTCTGATATTTAAAAGAAATACAAGACTTTGGTGTATATGGGCGTTGTATTTGAGCGTGGATATGTATATGAGAGTTACTGGGGGAATAATAAGAGGTCTTGCTTTAAAATCTGGACAAGCCGGCTTTAACGCCACAACGGTGATTGTTGTATTGATACTTTTGGTGTCGCTTGCTGTATTGATAGGCTTAACTGTTGTGAGACTGCCTAGAAAGAACTTTGACAGCACAAGGAAAGCCGTGGGAACGCTTGTGACCGCATGGGTGGTGTATATTTTGGTGTTGTTATTTTGCCAGATGTTTCCTAAAACGGATGTATATATGCGTTTGTTTACAGAGGAAGTTGAACGTGGAATGACAAGACATAACAATGGTATAATATGGTATCTGTTTTTTGTCGAAGGTGTCAGGGTTGTGACATTTGCAATGGCTGTTGTGAGTACGGCGAGAGTTATCATGGGAAGAATGATGTATTTGGGGAGAGAAAAAGAGGTGGGGACTTAAGATTGTTTTAGGATTGTTAAATGTATTTGGTGTGAAAAATAAAGTAAATCTAAGGTAGTAAAAAATTGCCTAAAATGTATTGCGATTTCACAATAAAAATGCCATAAAAATATTTTTAAAAAATTTTCAAAAAAGTGTTGACTTTTCAAAGGACATGTAGTAATATACTACTTGTCCTTGTGAGAGCGAAAAGCTTCACAAAGTACAATGCGCGAGTGGCTCAGCGGTGGAGCACCTCCTTGCCAAGGAGGGGGTCGCGGGTTCGATTCCCGTCTCGCGCTTTTTTCATGCAATTTTTTACAAAAAAGAGATGTGAAAATATAATTCGTAAACGAAAAACAGTAGTTAAGGAGAAAAAATTTTCCTAGACTACTGTTTTTTAGTGAGTAAAATATTTAAATATTTGCATTCAAACATATATGAAATATCGGTCTGCACACGGTTATCAATCCACAATAAATAATAAGTTTGATTGTCCGCATCCAACGGATTTGTTTTATGCTTCTTTCCTATTATTAATTTGCATCGCAAAAGCTGTGCACAATTTTACCGCGCCGATGGCAATAAAGTAAATTCCTAATTTTTTCAGCATATCTTTTGACAATGGGCTTTCTTGTCCATTGCCATGCCTCCTTCCACTTTTTTATATATGATTATGACGTATTATATATGTAATTTGATATAATCTTTATCTTATTATAGTATAGTTTAAAGATAAGTCAATGGCACATATTCTCGTCATTATTATATAAACAAAAATCTATAAATTGTGGATTGTGTAATAATGGTTGAGCTGGTGACTATGAGGTTATTGGCTTTTTTATAATATGATATATTTGTGAACTACCCATTCTCTAAAGCCAGTGGGATTGCGGTAGCATTATTTCAATAAGTCTTCAAAGAACAATAGAAAGAACTACAAATATACATTTTACTATTTTTAATACCTCATATTGTTAAAAAAATTAGATATGATATAATAATATCAGAGTTAACTTTACGGTGTGGACGAATATGTGCAGTTCATATAATAGTATGTTTAATGTCAGCGAAATTAGTATATATAAAAGTATGGTGCTGTTCGTCCTTAACACTGTTGGTTGGTTTGTGAATTGCTTGTAAACTTGTGGTCTTGAAAGGAGAAAGTGTATGAAGATTAAGAAGGTGTTGTCCGGAGCGGTTTTTGGTGTCGCATTGGTTGCAGGTCTTGGGCAGGCGATAAATGTTTCTGCTGACGAAGATGACTATACTGGCTGGAAAAGCGAAAATGGAAGGACTTACTGGTATGAAAATGGAGAGATGGCAACAGGCTTGGTCGTTTTTGATGAGGGTGTGCGATATTTTAGCCAAAGCAGTGATGATACTAAAGGTGAAATGGTGACGGGTTGGACATATGTTGATGGAAATGAGTCATCAAGTGAATATTTTTTTAATGAGGACAGTGGGCTTTTGGAGAGAGAGTCTTACGACTATGATTACCATTGGTTTAAGGTGAATAATGATTGTCGTTACTTGTTTAAAAATGGTGTACTTCAAGGTGTCGACAGGGATAATCCGAATTATCGTGGAGAAGAAGTAGAGATATATGGCAAATGGTATTGGCTTGATGGCACTTTAGGAGGAAGATGTGCCATTAATAAGGATGTCTATCAGGAAAGTGCAGCAGGTCAGTGGGCAGAGGACAAGGAAAGCGGAACCGGAAAATGGGTGCGCTATAACGAAGATGGTCTTATGGTGAAGGAATGGGCTGAGTCGGATAATGGAGTCTATTATTTTGACCCCGTTTATGGAACCATGGCAAAGGGAAAAGTTACTATAGACGGAAGCGAGTATGAGTTTGACGAGATTACAGGTGTTCTGATATCAGATGGATATACAGGGTGGAAGACAGGCTGGGACGGAAAAGAGTACTGGTATGAAAACAATATCCGTCAGGGTTATAAAACGGACGGCTATGGAAATTTGGATGTGTCATACAGGGGAAAAGAAATATATGACCCAGGAAGTGATGCCTGGTATTGGCTCGACAACATTCAGTATGGTGCAAAGACTATTGGCAAGGATGTGTACATGGAGTCAGCGGCGGGTATTTTTGCGGATAATAAGGAAGATGGAACTGGCAAGTGGGTTCGATATGATGAAAATGGACGCATGGTAAAAGGCTTTGACGAGAAAGATGGTTATACATATTATTTTGACCCAATTTATGGTTCTATGGCAAAGGGTGGAGCATACATAGATAATCAATTTTATGTGTTTGATTATAAAAGAGGTTATATGTATAAGACTAGTATGAATGAGACGACAGGGGAGACAACCATATTTGTGGAGCAGGAAGACATTATGGACAGCGGAAAAGTTGGAAATGTGAGCTGGGTGCTGACAAATGATGGGACATTGTTTTTAGCCGGAACTTGTGATGAGACGGATAAAGGTTTTTATGATGCCGGTTATTTGAAGTATTACGAAAGTATTAAGCGTGCATATGTAGATATAAAGGGAGCAACGGATTTAAGTTATCTGTTTAATGGTTTGTCAGAGGTGGAAGAAATCGGAGGACTCAAGACATTGGATACATCTAAAGTAACCAATATGAACCATATGTTTGCTCATTGTGGAAAAGTGCGCAATCTGGATTTGGAAAACTTTGACACAAGCAATGTAACTGATATGAGCTATATGTTTCAAAATAGAAACTATATCGAGTATTTGGACTTACGAAGCTTTGATACCTCAAAAGTTACAACAATGCGAGGAATGTTCAGTACTTTGGGTTTTTCCTATTTTTATGGAGTACCAAATAGCTGCGTAATAGATACTAGCAGCTTTGATACCAGCAATGTTACAGATATGGGTTATATGTTTGGGTACGAAAATATCATAGATTTTGATATTTCTAATTTTGATACCACAAATGTGACGGATATGGAAGGCATGTTCTATGGGTTCGACTATTCATATTCACAGGGAGAAAAAAAGCCACTTAATCTTACGAACTTTGATACAACAAATGTGAAGAATATGAAGGAGATGTTTTGCGAAAGTGTAGGAGTGAAGGATATTCTGGTAGGTTCAAAGTGGAATATTGGTGAAGATACTGTTGTTGAACGGATGTTTGAGAATTGCGGAACAGACCATGTCTCTTACCAGTAACATAAAAACATATTATGCCGTTATATTAGTGTAGCAGGATTAAAAAGTCCCTGTGGGTGCAATCTATAAAATTCCTTTGTACCCACAGGGATTTATCTGTGCATAGCAATAAAATGTTTACTGACTTGATGCGGATTATTTTGTAAGTTCAGCCACAACCTGATTGATAACCTTGCCGTCTGCCTTGCCCTTTAATTCGCCCATGACAGCCTTCATAATCTGTCCCTTGTTCTTGGTGGCGAGCACGTCTGCGAACTTCTCGTTTAAAATTGCGGCAACCTCCTCGGCTGAGAGCATCTTTGGAGCGAACTCACTCATAATCTCATACTTCTTCTTGTAGTCGGCGAGAAGCTCTGTTCTGTCGGCAGGGCATGTGTCTATCTGCTCCTTGACTGTCTTTATCTCTTTTAAAATTGCCTCGATTGCCATATCGTCCGGAATGTCCTCGCGGCAGCCTGCGTCAATTCCCTTTTTCTTAACAGCGGACACAAGGTCTGCGATTGCATCCTTTCTGAACTTGTCCTTTGCTTTCATTGCGGCAATCATGGCATCCTGTAATTCCTTTAACTTCATGGTGAAACTTCCTTTCCCTAATTTTTTGATGTATTATAGCAATTCCATAAATGTTGCAAGCACACTCTAACTCGTATAATCTAATTTTTTAAATGTTGCTCAAGCTCTGTATAGAATGTGCGTCAATTCGTAAAATTACTATAATAAATCTAACTGTACTATATTATACTCTCAAAAAATCGTGTTAACAAGTATATTCAGAGTATAATAAGTTGAAGTGCTTTGAAATCCTTTGCTTGTGTTGTATTGAAAAATAAATTATAATATGATGTAAGTGTCAAAAGTGTAAATTGTGTGGCAATGGAGCAGTCGGCATACATCAGTGAGTGGTGAAATTTATTTTTGACACTCGCATCATATTAAAAAACTTGTTGTTGCACCTATGGCATCTATAAGTTATGGTGTGTGACAGGAATGATATGCAATGCACACATGCTCTATGGCACAATCGCTATAAGCTAAAGCATGTAACAGTGATGATATGCTTCACATTGAGGCAGATTAATTTTGGAGGAAAAAAATTTGAAACAGTGTATGGACGCGGATAATCTTCACAGAAGATTGAAAAAAATAATAGGTCAGGTTCAGGCTATTGACAGAATGATAGATGAGGACGTGCCGTGTGAGGACATTCTCTCACAGCTCAACGCCGCCAAGTCAGCACTCAACAAGTGCGGCCAGGTTGTGCTTGAAGGGCATATAAATCATTGTATCAAGGACGCACTTGAGAAAGGCGACGACGAGGAGATAAAGAATTTTACTAAGGCGATAGAGCGGTTCGCAAATATGCAGTAAAAATTTTTTGTACAAGGATTTAAGAATTTTCTTGTGATAAAAACAGGAAAATTTTTAAATCCTTTTTTTATTGACAACTTATACCCCTATAGGTATAATAAAGGTATACCCCCATAGGTATAATACGCCAGCTAGTTAGTACAGAATAGAAAATTATCTATATTAATGAGTGGCTTTAAAAGAATAGGGCATTGTTGCCCGGAAAAGAGGCTTGTTATGAAAAAATTGGAGGAGCTGTTGGAGTGGGGCGGCACGAAGAAGGACATTGTATTCCTCGCCATTTCAGGAGTGGCATTGTTACTTAGCATATTCAAGGTTTTCACGGATATGCCGTTTGACATTGCATGGGTGGCGATTATTCTGTGCGGACTGCCAATAATTTTGGAGGCTGTAATAGGTCTTGTGACGGCGTTTGACATAAAGGCGGATGTGCTTGTGTCATTGGCGTTAATCGCGTCGGTGTGTATTCACGAGGATTTTGCGGCGGGCGAGGTTGCATTTATTATGCAGCTTGGCGGACTTTTGGAGGAGCTAACGGTTGCGAGGGCGAGAGCCGGAATAGAGAAGCTTGTGCACCTGACACCGACAACGGCAAGGCGCATAGTAAACGGCGCTGAGGAGAGCATTGCCGCAGAGGATGTACGCCTTGGAGATATACTAAGGGTTCTGCCGGGTGAGACGGTTCCTGTTGACGGAGTGATTGTGAGCGGTCAGACCTCGATAAATCAGGCGGTTATGACTGGAGAGTCATTGCCCGTGGACAAGAGCGAGGGCGATGAGGTGTCGAGCGGAACAGTAAATCAGTTCGGTGTGTTTGAGATGAGGGCGACAAAGGTGGGCGAGGACTCATCAATTCAGAGAATGATAAGGCTTGTACAGTCAGCAGATGCGGGCAAGGCTAAGATTGTGGGGCTTGCGGACAGGTGGGCTACATGGATTGTGGTAACAGCGCTTACCGCGGCAGTGCTCACATGGATATTCAGCGGTCAGATAATAAGGGCGGTGACGATACTCGTTGTGTTTTGTCCGTGTTCGCTGGTGCTTGCGACACCGACGGCAATCATGGCAGCCATCGGAAACGCCACAAAGCATGGTTTTCTTGTGCGCGAGGGAGATGCGCTTGAGCGTCTTGCAAAGGTAAAGCGCGTCACTTTTGACAAGACCGGGACGCTGACAGTAGGTG
>JBNMKO010000021.1:0-38639 GCA_050874385.1 Eubacteriales bacterium | reverse complement strand
TGGACTTGGAAGGATGACGAATACTACAGTGCCATGTTCGTTTATGATACAGAAAGTACCGTCCCTGCCCCGGAAAACACATACGCCCTGACCGAATACGTCATATCCGGCTGGTATTCAAATGAGCTTTTGACGGAATACGCAGGAAGCGGCACCACAAAGTGGAACCTTACGACTGTAAACGGCGGCGTGGTCGATTTGTACCCGGCATGGCGTGACACTTCGGAGCCTGAGATAAACGTAAACCCGTCAAGGACGGTAAACCCGGATGCGGACAATGATGCCGTAAAGAGCATTGATGTAACGATAACCATCACGGAACACGGCTCAGGACTTGCACCGGACAATGTATATGAGTACGGCTTCTCCACTTCCGCCGATGTCCTCCCGTCCGAATGGGAAAAATACTCTGACACGTCATCGCCTGAGAGCTTTACAGTGACACTGCCGGACCTTGGCAGAACGCTCGACGGTTATTATTACCTGTGGCTCAGGCAGGTTTTGGACAGGTCAGGCAACAGCTCCGTAAGCCCTTGTGCCATAGCAACGGTAAAATCATGCCATGTATACGGCATCTATGTGTTTGACAACACAGCCCCGACGGGAACCGTAAAGTATGTGGAGAACAACGAAACCCTCGGTCTTTACGACGACACGATAACGGACAAACCGTATGCGGTGATGACAATATATGACCCATATGATGAAATCTCCGGCGTTGAGAGCTTCACACTCCACATAAGCGATGCCGCGGATGACAAGAACAGCGCCGATATACCATTCACACCTGACAAAGATACATATGTCTGCCGTTTTAATCTGTACGACAGCCTCGCGGACTCCGAAAATGTCGAACATGTTCGCATGCAGGTAATCGCAAGGGACAAGCTTGGAAACACGGCAACGCTTCCCGTTACACAGTATGACTTTGGAACGGCGCAGGATGGAACACCGACAAAGGCAGATGATATCGGCTACCATGACGATACTGACTCTACAGCTAATCCCGGCACTCTCCCCGACTCCCCTTACTACGGATATATCCGCGACAATTTCCGGATGGAGGCATATGTCGAGAACATCTCCTACAACGCATCGGGCACATCATTTATGGGCGGTCAAAAAGGTCAGCTCAGAATATATGTCTTTGGATATGTAAACAGCGTATCCGCTGATTTTGGCTCAATCAAAAAATTTATAAATCCCGTCTACGACACCGACCCCGATTTAAAAAACACTGTAATAAATCCAACAAAAAGAGAATATATATATTTGCATAGTTTCTTTGTCCCACTCTACAGTGCCTACTCCACCTACACCGACACCATCGCTTACGGCTACAAGGGTGGCTCACAACAGCACCGCAATGTCGTGTATGATGTGAATGGCACATTGACAAACAGGATAAAGACCATACTAAAGTATAATGCCAAATAGTTTTAGACAGTTTTTATAATTTTCCCTATTCCATTTTTGACTTTATGTGTTATAATATTGTCAAAATAATAACAATATCGGAGGTATTCCTATGTTAGTAACAGCTAAAGAGATGCTTGAAAAGGCAGTTGCAGGTCACTACGCAGTTGGCCAGTTTAATATTAACAATCTTGAGTGGACAAAGGCTATCCTTACCACAGCACAGGAGCTCAATTCCCCTGTTATTCTTGGTGTTTCCGAGGGTGCCGGTAAATATATGACAGGTTATAAGACCGTAGTTGGCATGGTTAAGGGTATGATGGAGGAACTCAACATCACTGTTCCTGTTGCCCTTCACTTAGACCACGGCTCATACGAAGGATGCCTCAAGTGTGTTGAGGCAGGCTTCTCATCAATCATGTTCGACGGCTCACACTACCCTATCGAGGAGAACATTGCAAAGACTAAGGAATTAGTTAAGATTTGTGCAGAGCACAACATGTCACTCGAGGCTGAGGTTGGTTCAATCGGCGGCGAGGAGGACGGCGTAATCGGTATGGGCGAGTGCGCAGACCCTAACGAGTGCAAGGCTATCGCAGACCTCGGCGTTACAATGCTTGCAGCCGGTATCGGAAACATTCACGGCAAGTACCCTGCTAACTGGAAGGGACTCAGCTTTGAGACTCTTGCCGCAGTCAAGGAGCTCACAGGCGATATGCCTTTGGTTCTTCACGGTGGTACAGGCATTCCTGCCGACATGATTAAGAAGGCAATCTCCCTCGGCGTTGCAAAGATTAACGTAAACACTGAGTGCCAGTTATCCTTCGCAGATGCTACCCGTAAGTACATCGAGGCTGGCAAGGACTTAGAGGGCAAGGGCTTCGACCCTCGTAAGCTTTTAGCTCCTGGTACAGCAGCAATCAAGGAAACTGTCAAGGAGAAGATGGAGTTATTCGGTTCAGTTGGCAAGGCTTGATTTTGTCACTGTTAATAGTGGACATGCCGGATTACCAAAAAAAGATAAGTTTTTTTAAAAAAGGGCTTGCAATTTTGGAAGTTTTAGTTTATTTTATTAACATAAATGATGTCTTGTAATACTAAAGCCAATATTTAGGGAACAAGGTCATATATTCGTGTTAGAGAACAAGGGCGTTCCGTTTAGTTGGAATGCCCTTTTTTTATGTATAAGTTTATAAACATATATGCAGACATCATACGCATAAACACATGCAATACTCATACATACCTCGACACGGAAATTTTATAGCATGAAAGGAATGGAAAAGAATGAGCAATATCAATGTAGAAGAAATTTTTGGCGAAAATGTATTCACAGTTGGTAAGATGAGAGAGCGCCTTCCTAAGAAGGTATTTACAAACCTCATGAATGTTATGAACAAGGGCGGCGAGCTGTCAAGCTCCGATGCCGATGTAATCGCAAAGGCAATGAAGGACTGGGCTGTCGAGAAAGGTGCAACACACTACACACATTGGTTCCAGCCACTCACAGGCATAACAGCCGAGAAGCACGACGCTTTCGTCACACATCCTGATGCTGACGGCAAGATGATTATGGAGTTTTCCGGCAAGGAGCTTATAAAGGGCGAGCCTGATGCTTCTTCTTTTCCTTCCGGTGGTCTTAGAGCTACCTTTGAGGCGAGAGGCTACACGGCTTGGGACTGCACCTCACCTGCATTTGTGAAGGAGGACGCTTCCGGCGCAATCCTTTGTATTCCGACTGCTTTCTGTTCCTACAAGGGTGAGGCTCTCGACAAGAAGACTCCTCTGCTTCGTTCGATGGAAGCCATAAGCGAACAGGCTCTGCGTATCGTGAGACTTTTTGGCAACACACAGGCTACCAAAGTTACTGCATCCGTTGGCCCTGAGCAGGAATATTTCATTGTCGACAGAGAGAAATACCTTGAGAGAAAGGATTTAATCTATACAGGACGTACACTTTTTGGCGCACCGGCTCCAAAGGGACAGGAACTTGAAGACCACTACTTCGGTTCAATCAAGGAGAGAATTGGCGCTTACATGAAGGATATCAACATACAGCTGTGGAAGCTCGGTGTCACAGCAAAGACACAGCACAACGAGGTTGCACCGGCACAGCACGAGCTTGCACCTATCTACGAGACAGCCAATGTAGCAGTTGACCACAACCAGCTCGTCATGGACGTTATGAAGAAGGTTGCAACCCGCCACGGTCTCGCATGTCTCCTCCACGAGAAGCCATTTGCCGGTGTAAATGGTTCAGGCAAGCATGACAACTGGTCAATCGTGACCGACAACGGTGTGAACCTCATCGACCCGGGCGACACACCTAACGAGAACCTCCAGTTCCTGCTTGTACTCGCCTGCATAATGAAGGCAGTCGACACACACGCTGACCTCCTTCGCCAGTCCGCTTCCGATGTAGGAAATGACCACAGACTTGGAGCTAACGAGGCACCTCCTGCAATCATATCAATGTTCCTTGGCGACCAGCTCGAGGACGTTGTAAACCAGATTATCGAGACAGGTACAGCCACACACAGCATTGAGGGCGGCAAGCTTCTCACAGGTGTATCGACACTTCCTGACTTTGCAAAGGATGCCACAGACAGAAACAGAACTTCACCTTTCGCTTTCACAGGCAACAAGTTCGAGTTCCGTATGGTCGGCTCCGCTGACTCAATCGCAAGCCCTAACACCGTTCTCAACGCCATCGTCGCTGAGGCATTCTGTGAGGCTGCCGACATTCTCGAGAAGTCAGATGACTTTGACAAGGATGTACATGCGTTAATCAAGAAGTACATGACCGAGCACAAGAGAATAGTTTTCAACGGCAACGGCTACTCAGACGAGTGGGTTGCTGAGGCTGAGAGAAGAGGTCTCCCAAATATCAAGTCGATGGTTGACGCTGCAAGCGCACTCACAACCGACAAGGCTGTTGCACTTTTTGAGAAGTTCGGCATTTTCACCAAGGCAGAGCTTGAGTCCCGCGAGGAGATTACATACGAGACATACACCAAGTACATCAACATCGAGGCTCTCACCATGATAAGCATGGCTTCAAAGCAGATTTTGCCTGCTGTCATAAGCTACACAACTGAGCTTGCCAACTCCATCGCTTCCGTTGAGGCTGTAGGCTGCGACGCTAGTGTACAGAAGGAGAGACTTGAGAAGGTTACGGTTGAGTTAAAGGCTATGAACGCAGCCCTTGAGAAGCTCAAAGCTGACCAGGCTGACGGCGAGAAGGAATGTCCAAAGTGTACAGCCATCTACTACCACGACACAATCATGTCCGACATGGCAGCGCTTCGTGCTCCTGCCGACAGACTTGAGATGCTTGTCGACAAGGATTTCTGGCCGATACCTACTTACGGCGATTTGCTCTTCGAGGTATAAAAGAAAATCCGAAAAAGCTTTACAATATCATGTAAAAAATCTTGTAAAATATATTCCAATATAAAAGAAAAAGGTGTAAATCCGAACAATGGGTTTACACCTTTTCTCTTAAAAAGTATCATACACTATTTGAGCATATCAAGAATCTTGTCCTTAGGCTGTACACCAATGCTTGTGTTGACCGTCTTGCCATCCTTTACAACTACCAATGTAGGTATTGACATAACGCCATACTTCTCAGCCAGTGAAGACTCCTCATCAACATTAATCTTGCATATCTTAGCATCCGTAACCTCATCAGAGAGTTCCTCTATAACCGGCAGGAGCATCTGGCATGGTCCACACCATGAAGCCCAGAAGTCAAGAAGTACCGGCTTGTCAGAGTTGAGCACTTCACTCTCAAAATTGTCACTTGTAATGTGTAATGCTGCCATCAATAAATCCTCCTTGTTTTTGCGAAGCAAAAATCCGAGCCCATGCGAGGAGAGGATTTTGCCTCCTTGTTTTTAACTTCTTACTTATTGTAACAAGATATGCGGATTTTATCCAGTAACGAATGTTACATTTTATACTTTCTTAACATATTCACACAAGTTATAACCTTTTTTCCTATTTCCAGAATTTATATGACAACTCACTGTCAATAATATTCGCAAGAAAACTCGGATTATTCTTCTGAAAAGCACTCAGACTATCAAGGAAAGCACTTTTATTCTCAACATCAAGCCCTGAAAATGTGTCATCCAGTTTGCGGTCTTTTACACTTTCTTCCATATAATCATTTGACTTTTTGTGGTATTCATCTATCATGTCCGGATTTTCCTTGACTGCATTGGCATACCATTTTGTCATGTATTTCAGTGCGTCCAAGGTGCTGTTCTCTCTGCTGTCATCCGCTTTTATTTTCTGATATTGTGCATAGGCATCCTTATCCATTTTTTTCATAATGTCCAAAGTGTCATCCGTGTACACCAGATTGCTTCCCTGACCCAGATAACTTCTTTTGTTAATGCCGTAGTCCATATTGCCATTTTCATCTGCTTTTCCTGCGCTTGCCAGTTTCGCAACATCTTCCATGGCATCAAGAAAGTCTTTTCTTTGCTCTTGTGGAATAAAATTCTTTGCTGCATATTCCGCCTTTTTCATGCCGAGAGAAATATTCGCCTGACGTTCCTCCTCCGTCATGGAACCGGCGTTATCGACAAGAAAATTTTTGCGGATGATATCATATACAAATGCCTTTTCATCTTTGCTGCAATTTTCCACGGAAGTGGCTATAGTCTTATCGGCGGCATATATGCCTGAATACTCCGGCATATCATTTGCAGACCTGTCAAGATGAACAATCTCCTTCTGAAAATCAGCGTTTTTTGTGTCCATATCCTGCTTAGACCCGATATTGTCCAGTACGCCCTTTTTGCTGTCCACGAGCGCAGCCAGTCCATCACCGGAAAATTCTACGATTACACTGTCCCCATACTGTGAACCTATCTCCTTCATAGCCGCAAGTGTTTCCTCTTTGGACATCTTATCCATCACTTTATTTCCATGCTCATCTGTTGTGTTAAACTCATATTTTACCAATGTATCTTTCTTATTTTTGCCCGAGCCATAATTTTTCAGTGACTCCGTTCCCTTATAAAACTGGTTATAATTTGTATGTAAATTTACTACCATGAATTTCCTCCTCCACCCACTACGCTATGCACGATATAGTTCACCTTGCTCCACAATTTTAAACTGCTCTATATTTTGTTCTATATTTCAATCTCATTGCTCCGAAATACATGCAATACATATATTTTTTATATCGTCATATTTGTACAAATATTCACTGTTTTACAACATTTTTAAGCAAAAAATTATCCCGGAAAATATCCAAATATACAAATCATTCAGGCAGGTAAATAATATAAATTCACTGCCTTAATTCATATATCTGTCTATCTCCCGGGATAAATCTTTAACGCCGCTTACGCCTCCTGATTTTTCGCGTTGCGGTACTGGAGCGGTGTCATGGAATATTCCTTTTTAAATAGTCTGTTGAAGTGCTCTACATTCTCGTAGCCCACGCTCGCCGCGATTGTCTCGACATTCTGGTTGGACTCGCGAAGAAGAACCTTAGCCTTCTTCATGCGCGCTTTCTTCACTGCATCCTGAAAAGTCATGCCCGACTTCTCCTTGATATACTTTGAAAGATACGGCTTGGAGAGATTGAAGTTCTCGGCAAGCTCGTCGAGGGTCACATCCGTGTAGTGGTTCTGGATAAAGTTGAGGATGTCGACGATGCGCTCCTCCCTGCCCTCCTTCACATTGGTGTCCTTTGCAAGCTTGTTGACTGCTGCCACGAGCGCAGATATTGAAGCTTTTATGATATCCTCATCGAGACCTACACCCCAGTACATCTTATCCTTGCACAAAATACCCACATAGGACGCAGCCTTTGAGGATGAACCCTTGGAGATTGCGTGCTCCTCGTACACCGCAAGTTCATAGCTTATGCCAAAATACATCTTGAGAGCGTTGCTCACCGCGTCAAGTCTGCCGTTTCCGCCCGTCTCAACGATGCGCTTTTCCTTGCCCTGCTGGATTGTCACAGTCGCCCATATTCCGTCCTCCTGCTTGAAATGGCACTCAGGAACTGAGAATATGTCGGTCTGACCAATATAGTTATCCTCAAATATCTGGTAAACGACCGAAGGTGTGAGCTCCTTGTGCTTGCGGTCTGAAACGCCTTTTACAAGATAGCCGAGCTCCTCCTTCATCTTGTCAGGAATTGAGATGCCAAAGTTCTGCTTGAGAATGTAGGACACGCCGCCCTTTCCCGACTGGCTGTTGATGCGGATTACATCTGACTCGTACTCTCTGCCGACATCCACAGGGTCGATAGGAAGATAAGGAACTGTCCACTTGCCGTCTGACTTGCCCTTCTCCCACCAGTCCATGCCCTTTGCGATGGCATCCTGATGTGAGCCTGAAAATGCTGTAAACACAAGGTCGCCCGCATAAGGTGAACGCTCATAGACGCGCATACCTGTGTACTGCTCATATTTCTTTCTGATATCCATTATATTTGAAAAATCAAGTCCCGGCTCAACGCCCATCGAAACCATGTTCATCGCAAGCGTCACGATATCCACGTTACCTGTGCGCTCTCCGTTTCCGAAAAGTGTTCCCTCAACTCTGTCCGCTCCGGCAAGCACGCCAAGCTCGGCATCCGAGATACCACAACCGCGGTCATTGTGCGGATGCACGCTGAGCACAACATTCTCTCGGTACTTCATGTTGCGGCTAAGGTACTCAATCTGTGAGGCGAACACATGCGGCATCGCAATCTGCACTGTCGTAGGAATGTTTATTATCGCCTTTTTGTCAGCTGACGGCTCCCACACGTCGAGAACCGCATTGCACACCTCAAGCGCATACTCAACCTCCGTTCCCGGAAAGCTCTCCGGTGAGTACTCGAAAGTAAAATTGCCGTCCGTCTCGGCTGCAAGCTTCTTTAAAAGCTCTGCTCCGTCAACGGCAAGCTTTTTTACCTCCTCCTTGCTCTTTTTAAACACCTGCTCGCGCTGTGCAACCGATGTGGAATTGTAAAGATGAATGATGGCATGCGGCGCACCCTTTACAGCCTCAAAAGTTTTCTTGATGATGTGCTCTCTCGCCTGTGTGAGCACCTGAACGGTCACATCCTCCGGTATCATGTTGCGCTCGATAAGTGCGCGCATGAAATTGTACTCCGTGTCGGACGCAGCCGGAAATCCAACCTCAATCTCCTTAAAGCCGATATCCACAAGCATCTTGAAGAAATCAAGCTTCTCCTCAAGGCTCATCGGCTCGATAAGCGCCTGATTTCCGTCCCTCAAGTCAACACTGCACCATATCGGTGCCTTATCTATGTAATCCTTTTTTACCCAGTCGTAGCTCATCTGCGGCGGTAAAAAATACGCTCTCTGATATTTCTCTGTGTTCATAACGATACCTCCATATTTTTACACACTATTGTCGAAGCCATTTGCTGTCCCAAAAGATAATTATTGTAAAACCTGTCTCTGTTTTAATATATCTTAATATTTCTTTCAATAAATAGCAGAAACGGCAGCTTTTTCATATATATTTACTTCACAATAATCCTCCAAGTCACTGCTTTTGCAGTGACTTAAATAGTAATGAAAAACGTGCTTTTTACGTCTTTTCTAATAGTTCAGCATGGCTGAACTAATGTGAAATCGTAATACAAGATGTATTTTTCACACTATGACCTCATAAATAATGTGTCCAACTTATGTAGATATCTTAACATGCCTACTTTACATTTACAATGTACAAACTTAATCAATATCATTGATGTTTTTTAGCATTATTGCCATATTTTTTATAAAACACATAGGAATAATATGTCATCAGTACCGACATTGCGATGACAAGCACCAGCATTATAATGGTCGAGGCAGCGCCTTTTACAATAATCGTCTCTATGATTGTGAGCACACCGCATATCATAAGAAGTCTTCCGCCAAGCCTGTTTGAAAGCTCCCATGTGGTGTCATTGTCCATGCTCCATTTGGTTCTGACACCTATAACACCATTGCGCTTGCATTTTGGAACTATATTTCCAATAACAATAAACATCATACCAAGCAGGCTGTTTGACACAACATTTATGTCAACTGCCATGCGCTCCTGACCGTCGGACGCATTTATATCCATTATAAGAAAAATGCACTGCATCACAGTGAACATTATCGTCGTGCCGATAGCTGTAAACCCAAGCACCCTCAAGTTATTTACCGTCTCAATGCGCTCCTTCTCCTCCTGTGCCCTGTCAGCCTTTTTTGCAAACACATTTATAAATATCACCCAGAACACATTGAAAGCCGCAATCATAGCCGGAAAGATGTAATTCTCATTTCTCGAGCCATAGCGGTCAATCTCGCCTTTAAAATTATAGTGCATCGGCACACTCTCCGCCATGAACTGCACACATACCGCCGTGATTATAAATGCAGCCGCCGTAAGCATTATAAGCCACGGATAAAATTTTCTGCTTTCCTTCATAATCAACCCCTCCATTCACACTAAGATTTATCTGTATTCTGAAATACTCGTGTTGTCCGCGCTCTGCTCCTTCTCAGCCCTTCGCTCATCGGTGAAGCCCTTAAACCACATGACCATTTCATCGAGCACCGTCATGTTAAGGGAATAGTACACAAAATTCTTCTCCTTATACTCGATGACAAGCTCCGCCTCTTTCAACAGTCTCAAGTGATACGAGAGCGCCGCCGGGGATATCCCGAGTGTCCTCGCAAGCTCCCCCGCCGACATTCTCCCATCCCTCAAAAGTTCCAAAATGCGCCTGCGGACAGGCTCCGACAACACCTTAAAGCTCTGTGCTATTGCCATATACAATCCCTCCAATCCTGCCAGTATTTAAAGATATCTTTAAATAGATTATATCACACCCAATTAAAAACGCAACAGCTATTTAAAAATATTTTTAAATGCTTTCTATATATCTCATAATCTTATCTTCCAAAATTCTGTAACTAAATAAACTATGCCATAAAGCAAATGGCTTTTTCAAATTTATATTTTTATATCAGCTACATCAATAATGTTATGAGCAAGCGGCGAGACAGATTTCAAATATCCGATTGACATCGTGGTTGTTTTTGCCCAGATATGTTTTTCACTTTCATAAATACATGTATAAGTTCCGCATTTTTGAAAGAAAATAATTACCAAAATAATTTGTTTTATAGAAAATTCTCACTAAAATAAAACACAACAACTTTTCCGTCATCAACCGCCTTTTTTACATTTATCATTCTTTATTGAAGCTTTGCCGAAACAGCTTTGTTTTTAAGCGGTGTTATGGTATAATAGATGTGTGTGAGCCATAACGCTCGCGTCATTGACCAACAATGAGATGAGTGAACTACGCTTGCGATATAACAAGAACTATTAATGGAATTTTTATTAAGGAGGATTTATTTTTGATGTTAAAAAAGACAAGATTAGTGTGTACCATGGGACCTGCATGTGATAATGAGGAGACCCTCAGACAAATGATGGAAAACGGCATGAATGTTGCACGTTTTAACTTTTCACACGGCAGCCATGAGGAGCACTTGGGAAGATATAACCGCATTGTCAAGCTTCGCACAGAGCTTGGACTTCCGGTGGCTACACTTTTTGACTCAAAGGGCCCGGAAATTCGTTTCCGTCTCTTTGAGGGTGGCAAGGTAACTGTAAATAACGGTGAGAAGTTCACACTCACAACAAGAGAGCTTCTCGGCGACAATACCATAGGCTCAATCTCATACAAGAACCTTATAAACGATGTGAAGGTCGGCACAAGCATACTTGTAAACGACGGTCTTATCGAGCTTAAAGTTGAGGAGATTACCGACACTGATATCGTATGCCGCGTTATCAACGGCGGTGTGATTTCTGACCGCAAGGCTATCAATGTTCCTGGTATCCATTTGTCAATTCCTTTCCTCAGCGACGTGGATAAGAACGACTTGGAGTTCGCTATGGAGACAGGCTTTGATTTCTTCGCACTCAGCTTCGTGCGCTGTGCAGAGGATGTACTTGAGGTTCGCCGTCTTCAGAAGGAGCATGGAAACACATCCAAGCTCATCGCAAAGATTGAGAACCAGGAGGGCGTTGAAAATCTCGATGCGATAATCGAGGCTGCCGACGGAATTATGGTTGCAAGAGGAGATATGGGCGTTGAGATACCTTTTGAGAAGGTTCCTGCCATTCAGAAGGACATGATTAACAAGTGTCTCAAGTCCGGCAAATTTGTAATCGTTGCAACACAGATGCTCGAGAGCATGACACACAATCCTCGCCCTACCCGCGCAGAGGTCAACGATGTCGCCAACGCTATCTTTGACAAGACTTCCGCAGTAATGCTCTCCGGCGAGAGTGCCGCAGGCGATTACCCTGTGGAGGCAGTAAAGACCATGAGCAAAATCTGCCGCGAGATTGAGAAGACTACAACTACAGGTAAATTTGAGATAACCTACAATGGAAGCAACCTCGCATCCTCCATCGCATGTGCCGCATGTTCAATCGCAAGCATTATAAAGGCAGACGCAATTATCCCTGTGTCACTCAGCGGAAGCACAATCCGCAAGGTGTGCGGTTTCCGTCCTAACATCGACATCATCGGCTGCTCAACCGACGAGAAAGTATGCCGCGAGACATCCCTTATGTGGGGCGTTACTCCTGTCCTCATCACAGAGCAGGGCGACGGCGAAGCACTTATAACAGAGGTTATCGAAAAGTGTAAAGCAGCAGGAGTCATAAAGTCCGGCAGCCGTGTTGTAATCGTTGCGGGCTTCCCACTCAGAATTACCGGAGCTACCAACATGATTCGTGTTGTGGATGTTGAGTAATTAGACGACCTGATATCAATCCGCTTCGATACTTGCTCACTTCATGGGGGACGAACAATGCCTAATATATGTAATGATAACAAAGAAATTTCCTTTGACCTTTTTAAATATGTTGCCGAACAGTTTTCATCCTGTATGAACGACAATCTGTATGTTTATGATATAAAAAGTGATATTTACTATATCACCGAGGGAGCCACAAAACGCTTTGCCGTTCCCGGCTCCTCCTTTGGTGATGTCATCGAACAGCACAAAAAATTCGTCTACCACGATGATTTTCCTAAGCTTGCCGCGGAGCTAAAAAGCCTTGTAAATGGCGAAAAAACCGACCACGACATGAGTTACCGCTGGCTTGCAAAGGACGGTTCCCCTATATGGATTAACTGTCGCGGGCGCATAATCGCGGACAGCAGCGGCAAGCCGTATCTTCTCATAGGCTGCATAAACGAAATCGGAAAGAGACAGGACGCGGACAATGTGAGCGGACTTTTATCGGCAGTCACACTAAAGGAGAGGCTTTCCAAATATGAGCGTCTCCCCGACGGATACGTTCTTAGAATTGGAATTGACGACTTCAAGATTGTAAATGAGAGACTTGGGCAGGACTATTCCGACCATCTTTTAAGAAACGTGGCAGAGTGCATCGAGACAAACCTTGTTGACGGGCAGAGCGTGTACAGAATTGGCGGCGATGAATTTATAATATTTGACTTAAAAGGCGGAACTCTCGCCGAGGCACATGCGCTCTACCACAAGATACGTTCCGGCGTTGACAGACATATTGAGGTCAACAATTATCAGGCTTTGTACACCATATCCGGCGGCGTTATCGAAAATTCTCAATTTGAGACAGCGGATTTTGAGTATATCTTAAAGCTCACCGAGTTTGCACTCAGCACTGCAAAGCGCCGCGGCAAAAATCAGCTCTACTACTTTAACGCCAACGACTACACCGCTTTTTTGCGCAGACGTATGCTCGGCATCGCACTCAGGGAAGCCGTCGACAACAATTTTGAGGGCTTTGAGCTATACTACCAGCCGATAGTGTCCGTAAAAGATGAAACTCTCTACGCCGCAGAGACTCTTTTAAGATACTCTCTAAAGACCGGCGAGCGTGTATCGCCCGGCGAATTTATTCCTATATTGGAGGAGACCGGACTTATTGTGCCTGTCGGAAAATGGATTATAAAGGGGGCAATTTCCACCTGCAAGGAATTTCAGAAAAAGCTTCCAAGTTTCCATATAACAATAAACCTCTCCTATGTACAGCTTTTAAAAAGTCCTGTCTTTGGGGAAATTCTTGAGGCGCTCGACAATACAGAGCTCTCGCCCGACAGCCTCATTGTGGAGCTTACAGAGAGCGGACAGCTCGACAACTCACTCTCCATAAGAAATGTATGGGATAAGCTGAAAAAACTCGGCGTGCGTCTCGCCATCGACGATTTTGGCACAGGTTACTCGAACCTTGGAAACATCAACAAGCTAAAGCCGGATATCGTCAAGCTTGACAGAAGTTTCACAATCAAGGCACTCCAGAACGAGTACGACCACGAACTCATGACCCATATAATATATATGATACACAGCATAGGCATCAAGCTTGTGGTTGAGGGAATTGAGACCAAGGATGAACAGGCAAGAATAGCAGCCCTCGAACCGGATTTCATACAGGGATACTACTACAGCCCGCCTTGCTCTAAGGATGAATTTCGAGGGAAATTTAATGTATAACCTAACAAAGGGAAGCGTCCGCTTCCCTTTTATTTCAGTTTTCTGTACACCGTAAAGTACATCGTTATGAAGCTCGCAAGTCCGCCGATAACATTTGATATCGGCTCCGACAAAAACACTCCCATAACCCCAAATCCAATTCTAGGAAGGATTATCACAAGCGGCACAACTATTATCGCCTTTCTCAAAAGTGAAAAGAATATGGCATGTTTTGAATAGCCAAGCGCGGTAAAGGTCGACTGCCCCGTAAACATAAACGACATGAACACAAATCCAAAGAAATATGTCTTTAGCGCGTCCGCACCGTAGGCAATCGTCTGTGCATCATCGGTAAATATCGCCATGAGCTGTCTTGGAATGAGAAGAACAACAATCCATGCAAGCGCCGTGTACGCAATTCCTATCACCGCGGTAAATCTTATTCCACTTCTCACCCTGTCATATTTTTTTGCGCCGTAATTATATCCAAGAACGGGCTGCGAACCGCTTGTAAGTCCGCTGACAGGCAGTGACATTATCTCCCTCACGGAATTTATAACCGTCATAATTCCCACATACAAATCTCCGCCAAAAATCTTTAGCGTCGCGTTGCACACAACCTGCACCATGCAGTTCGTTCCCTGCATGATAAATCCGGCAAGACCAAGCTGCGTTATATCCCCCACAAGTTTCCAATCGGGCTTTAAGCAGGATGCCTTTATATGATATGCCGCTTTTCCTCTCGGGTTTAAAAGAAAATTCATAACCCACACAGCCGACACAGCCTGACTTATAATTGTCGCAAGCGCCGCCCCGCTGACACCCATGTTAAATACAAAGATAAACAGCGGGTCTAAAACCAGATTTAAAACTGCTCCTATGAGTGTGGTCATCATTCCCATTTTCGGAAATCCCTGCGCATTTATAAAACCGTTTAGTCCCGTGGCAAGCATTGTAAATGTCGTCCCGAAAAGATAAATCCTCAGATACTCATCCGCATAAACATAGGACGCATCACTCGCTCCAAAAATATACAAAACAGGTCTGCGAAAAACATAGCATAGGATAAATATAATGAACGAACTTGCAAAGAGCATTGTGAAAGTATTTCCCAAAATCCGCTCTGCTTTCTCATCATTTCCAGCTCCGCGCTCTATGGAAAAAAGCGGCGCTCCTCCCATGCCAAAAAGATATGTAAACGCCGCCACAAGCGTGGTCAACGGAAATGCAAGACCTATTCCCGTGAGTGCAAGACTGTCCGCCCCCGGAAGATGCCCTATATATATTCTGTCCACGACATTGTAGAGAAGCTGTACAAGCTGTGCAAGAATAAGAGGAAACGCCTGCACCATAATGTTGCTCCAGACACTTCCCTTAGAAAAATCCTTGCCGCCTGCGTGGGGCTTGTCGGGCGCGCTCTGTGTTTTAATATTTGACATAATAATCCTCCATGTCACGATAGCGTTAAATTACAGTACAATAATATATTTTTATAACTTAAAAGGCAACACCAAGTAGTTAAAATACAAAAAATAAGTCACTATTATATATTTCTTTTTTTCTTAGACAGATGTATTATAAAGCAAGACTTAAAACTAAACTGTGAAAGGTCAGGTGAATTTTTACATGAACCCGCACAAAAAAATTGATATGACAAAAGGCCGCATTATGAGACTGGTCATACTTTTTGCGCTCCCAATCTGTCTTGGAAATGTGCTGCAACAGTTGTACAGCACCGTTGACACACTTGTCATAGGAAATTATTGCAGTCCGGCATCGCTTGCGGCTGTAGGCACAAGCTCTCAGCCCGTAGAGTTATTACTGTGCGTATTTCTCGGGCTTGGAACAGGTGTATCTATACTCGTTTCACAGTGCGCGGGACGCGGTGACACGACGCAGCTTAAAAAGGTTATCTCAACCGCGACCTTCTTTTTGTATGTGTGCGGCATTCCGCTGTCATTTCTTGGAATACTTATAAGCCCGTATGTGCTGCGCTTTATGCAGGTTCCGGCGGACGCTTGGAATTACGCCATCGCATATATCAATATAATTTTTCTTGGCACACTCGGAAACATGGGCTACAACATGAATGCGGGAATACTGCGAGGGCTTGGCGACAGCCGCGCATCCCTCCTATTTCTTATTATATCCTGTGTGGTCAACATTGTGCTTGACTTAGTTCTTGTCGCCGGAGTACGCATGGATGTGTCAGGTGCGGCGCTCGCCACGGCATGTGCCATGTACGCCTCATGGTTTTGCAGTATTTTTTACATAAAAAAGAAATACCCCGAGCTAGAATACCGACTGCTGCCGGGACGACCTGACAAGAGCGTTCTCCTCGACATTGTCCGTGTAGGACTTCCTCTCGGGCTTAACAATTCGCTATACTCCTTCGGGCACATTATGATGCAGTCGCTTGTGAATGCACAGGGAACGATATTCATCGCCGGCTGTTCTGTGGCAGGAAAAATCACCGGAATTGCAAATGTCGCAATAACCTCCTTCTCCTCCGCAGCTACGACCTTCGCCGGACAGAACCTCGGTGCCGGCAAATACGACAGGCTTGTTCAGGGCGCAAAGCGCATTCCGTTCTACTCAGGTCTTATAACATGTATCGCGGGCGTTACGCTCACGTTTTTTTGCGAACCGCTTCTTGCACTTTTTAACAAAGACCCGGAAGTCCTAAAAATCGCGACAAGATACGTCCGCGTTGTGCTGCCGTTTACATGGACTTACGCCGTATTCAACGGAATAATAAGCTTCGCAAACGGTCTCGGCGAGGTTCGCTACCCTACAATAATCAACATACTTATGCTGTGGGCTGTGCGTATTCCTGTCGGATATTTCATAAATTATTTTATAGATGGCGGTTACATAATGGCATGTTTCCCGATAAGCTTCGCATTCGGAATGTTCTGTATGCTCGCATTTTTCTTCACAAAGAAATGGAAAGAAATAAAAAATAAAGCCGTGTAAGCTGTGTGCCTACACGGTCTTTATTTTATTGAAACTACAAATATAATAAATTGTGCTCATATATATATTTCGATTTTTGAAATAAATCATAAATACAACTTATTATACCGCAAAGTAAATTATCTGTTTTAATTAAAAATAACTAAAGCTAGATATTCTTTGCACAGATATCTTTTATGCAGCAATTATCACAGTGCGGCTTCGTCCTCGCGGTACACACCGCCCTGCCATGCTCCACAAGTCTGTGGCAGAAAACATTGCCCTCCTCGGGCGGTATTATCTTCCACAGCTCCATCTCAACCTTCTTAGGCTCTTTTACACCGTCGACAAGTCCCATTCTGTTCACAAGACGTATGCAATGTGTGTCGGTTACTATCGCCGGCTTGCCAAACACGTCGCCCATAATGAGGTTCGCGCTCTTTCTGCCAACGCCCGGAAGCTTTAAAAGCTCGTCAAAGTCATCCGGAACCTGACCATTGTACTTGTCGCGCAGCATTTTCATACATGCGCTTATGTCTCTCGCCTTGCTGTTTCCCAGTCCACACGGGCGAACCAGCTTTTCAATCTCCTCGACAGGAGCATCGGCAAGCGCATTGACATCCGGAAAGTGCGCGTACAAATCCTGAACAACCACATTCACCCTCGCGTCTGTACACTGTGCGGCAAGGCGCACGCTGACAAGCAGCTTCCACGCCTCACTGTACTCCAGCGAACATGCGGCATCAGGGTATTCTTTTTTAAGTCTCTCTATTATTTCCAATGCAAGCTGTTTTTTTGTCATGTCATACTCCATACTGATTACTCTCCACGGCAAGCCATGGAGGACTATTTGCCCTCAAGTTCGTTTGTGAGCTGGCATATCTCGTCAATCATCGCCCCGATTGTCTCGATTGTGTCAAGCAAAGGCGCATCCGTCGTGATGTCTATGCCTGCCATAGCCGCAAGCTCAACAGGTGTCCTTGTTCCGCCGGCTTTTAATACATTCTTCCAGTCGTCAACCGCCGGCTGACCCTCATTTTCTATTCTCTTGCACACCTGTGTGGCAATAGTGAGACCTGCGCTGTAGGTGTATGAGTAAAGTCCCATATAGTAATGAGGCTGTCTCATCCATGTAAGCTCCGCGCCGTCTGTGAGCTCCACAGCATCGCCCCAGAACTTTGTGAGCACATCCTTCATTATGGCATTTAGTGTCTCAGCCTGAACGCTCTCACCATTTTCGACCTTGCGGTAAACCTCTCTCTGGTACGCCGCCTCCAAAAGATGAGTGACAAAGTTGTGATAGTAGGTGTTGCCAACCATGTTTGCAAGCACCCAGCGGCGGAAACGCTTGTCATCGCTCGTCTTTAACAGGTAGTGTCCGAGCAGAAGCTCATTCATTGTAGACGGACACTCCACAAAATATGTTGATACATTTGTATCAAAAATGGACTGCGCCGCGTTGCATGCCTTAAAATGCCCCGCATGTCCAAGCTCATGTGCTATAGTGAACACATCCGACATTCTTCCATTCCAGCTAAGAAGAATGAATGAATTTTTCCCGTAAGGACTCGCGCAGAAACCGCCCGTGGACTTGCCCTGATTTTGTGCAAAGTCAAACCAGCGCTGCTCATACGCTGTCTCAACCATCTTTACATAGTCATCTCCGAGAATTGAAAGACCCTTTGTAACATAGTCCTTTGACTCCTCTATCGTGAGCTTAGGCGCATAAGTTGCATCAACCGGGAGCTTCAAATCCGCATAAGTCACCTTGTCAAGATTGTGTACCTTTCCTAAAAGCTTCGCATACTTTCTCATGTGAGGGGCAAGCTTTTCCATAATAAGGTCAATCTGCCTGTTATAAAGAGATATATCCACATGCTGACCAAAGAGAAGAGAGT
Source organism: Eubacteriales bacterium (assembly GCA_050874385.1). Taxonomy (GTDB): domain Bacteria; phylum Bacillota; class Clostridia; order Lachnospirales; family Lachnospiraceae; genus CAG-882. The sequence goes on along the minus strand of JBNMKO010000021.1, from coordinate 19,858 downwards.
CAAACACATTGTCAAAACCGCGCAAATCTGCCATAGTCTTGTCATACTGCACATTTGCATTGTATGCCGCCGCTGTCACATTCTCATACTCGTGAAGCTTTGCCGAAAATGCCTCAAACGCCGCCCTTCTAACATCCGTTCTCTCGTCATACTCATAGTCGTCCTCAAAAAGTGAGTATCCAAGAGGATACTTCTTTCCATCAACCTCAAAGTCGGGAAATTTCATATCCGCAAGCTTTGCCGTGTTGTATATCTCGTAAGGCACATTTGTCGTCTGTGATAGCGCCGCAAGCACCTTCTCAGTCTCAGGATTTAAAAGATGCGGCTTTTTTCTTAGCACTTTCCTCAAATAGCCCGCATTTTCCTTCGATACGTCCACTGCCGCCTTTATCACCTCGTCGGACTGCGCCACAAGCTCGCTGTCTATAAAGCTTAAACGGCTCATGCACTCCGATATCTTTCTGTTCATTCTGCCCGAAAGCTCCATATTGTGGGTATCATAGTAATCCACCGATGTCGCAAGCTCGCAGTAGTTCCCAACAAGAGTAACTATCCCGTCAATCTCGCGGAGCATATCAAGACACGCATTTATCGCGTCCGCATTGTCAAGCTTTCCCTTATATTTTTCCTCAACCTGCGCTGTCAGCTTCTCCATCCTGTCAGCGTCGGCAAGCAATGCCGCCTCGTCCTTGTAAATAAGGGATAAATCCCATGTAAGCTCCTTTTTTACATCTTTTCTGAAAAGTAATTCCTCTGCCATAATTTTTGCCTCTCCATTTTAATATGCTTAATTGTGCTTTAATATATACAAAAATATATATATACAAAAATGTATGTATCTCACATTTTCTAACCAATACTCAAAAGCTGTTTACGTTTTTTAGCGCTTACCTGCCCCTGTCGCCGTGGTGCTCCTGCTTAATCTGGTACATTCTCTCGTCCGCAAGCTCCATCATATCCCTGATTTCGCCGCATCCATTCTCACCGTAAAACGCAAAGCCCATGCTCACCGTGAGCACCCTGCCATGAAGCTCGGCACACTCCATCTGCGCTATCGTCTTCTCAAGCTTCTTCCTATAAGCGTCCGCCTGAGCCGCATCAAAACCGCGTGATATGACAACGAACTCATCACCGCCGTACCTAGCGATAAAGCTTCTTGTATTACCATACACCTTTTTAAGAGCATCCGCAACAAGACAAAGCACTTTGTCGCCTGTCTGATGCCCCAAGCTGTCATTTATCTCCTTAAAGCTGTCGATATCCATTATACTGTAGCACAGAGGCTCTTTTCCCAAGTGCTCCCTCGAAAGCGCATCGACGTACTGGTCAAGCCGCCGTCTGTTGTTGAGCCCTGTCATCCCGTCGCGGCTGACATTTTGCTGCTGTATGTTTATGTACACCATGACAAGCGCCGCCGTTGTGAGCGGCCACAGAAAATCCATGCCGTACACAAAAGTCTGGATAACACCTCCGATAAGAGGAAATACGCCAAACACCGCAAGGAAGCCGTACTGTATACGAATTTCGCGCTCCGTAACCTTGAATATTTTTATAAAGGACATGACACATGCCGCGGCTATATACCCGGCGGCAGCCAACGTTGTCACAAAGTGAAGCGGTGCTCTCCGGTACATATTGTTGCCATCAATATAAAATATAAACGGTTTTACCACACCCACCGCCAGCATCACAATACATACTATGAGCGGAATTGCCTTTGGAATAACCGAAAGCCCTATCTGTCCGTCTCCATCCGTTACCTTGTCAAATACATACAAAAACCACAGAAAAGCCATATATACCATAAAAGCATAGTATGCCGTATTGTCAACCCACAATATCACATTTGCAAGCTGACCCGGCATCCCGTCAAGGCACCACCCTATCACATTGAACAGCATTATGCATATAGTCAGCTTCATTATCACTTCAAGGCAATGCCTTCTCCACGAAAATGACATATCGCGCCTTAAATTATTTAAAATCACAAGCAATGCCGCAATAGGAAATATATTAGCTTCAATATACACTGCAACGTTCACAATCAGGTTTCCTCCGTTCCTTATGCATCTGCTTCTGCTCGTACATATCCTTGTCCGCCGTCTCCAAAATTGAAGCCACCCTGCATCCGCTCTCATGCCAGAGCGCCACTCCTATGCTAAGCGACAGATTATATGGTCTATCCTTTTCAATGTTAAACTGCTTAACCTTATTTTCAATCTCATTTCTCACATGCCAAAGCTCATCTTTGCTGCCCCAATCACCGCACACGACAAACTCATCACCGCCGTATCTCGCGACAAAATATCCCTCTTTTGCAAACTCACTGCGAAGAATGTCTGCCACATGCCACAGAGCGTCGTCTCCAAGCTTGTGACCGATGGTGTCATTAATCTTTTTAAAATCATCGACATCTATCATAAGCATGCCCCACTCCGGCTGTCCATCCTGCCTGCCGCGCCTTTCAAGATACGCATCAAGCTCACGCCTGTTATTCACGCCCGTCAGACTGTCCGTCATAACCTTTTTATTCTGCATTGTTATATAGACATACAGCAAAGCCAGAGAAAGACATGGCGACGATGTTCTGAATGTCTGGTTGACATTCTGCATAACCACGCCCACTATCGGCAACAGACTGAACACCAACAAATACCTGCACATTCTGCGCATCTCCACATTTGTCTCGCGCACCATGCCGTACAAGGCTGCCACCGCACTCATCGCAAACATAAAAATTCCAAAACCACTCACACTGAGATAACAAATTCTAAGTGCCTTCCCCGCATTCTCAAGACCGTACTGCGTTAAATACCCATGCGGTATGAGCAGCACCACAAAGCTCGCCACAACGCCAATCACCGTCGCCGCGCTTATCACAGGCAATATTCTCTTATCCGCACCGTCGATGGATATTTTAAGACATACATATATAAACCATGTCGTGGTCAAAAAGATGGTCAAAAGCATTCTTATTACATTGATTATCCACAGTTTTTCATTGCCCTCACCAATCATTTTTCCGGCAACACCGATACCTACAATATCAATGAGCATAAGCAGAAAATCAAATACAATAATGTGGTCAAACAGTCTTGCACTCCTCGCCTTGCCGACCTTGAAACGGTTGCTTATAAGAACAACAATGACAAGAACCATCGGAAATATATTAATACTCATATTCTCAACCCAAGACATATCAGACCTCCAATCCGTGCATACACACATGCAATATTATAAGGTATTATTGCCAAATATACAATTAAAATATTGTACGCATTGTATTTTTTGTTAATTTTTTATCATAATTATCTCGCATACGTCTATAAAAAAATATATAATCACCAATTTTTTTAAGTTTTTCGTTAGTATACACTAACTATAATTGCAATTTTTACGTCAATACGTTATAATATGTTGGTGGAAAAAGTAAAAAAGTTCTTTTTATAAAGTTCTTTTTATGAAAGAAAAAACAACTTTTACACTTACATCATATTAAAGCAAATCAGGTAAATTCGTTGTGGCATGCGCTGTTATCAAAGCTGCTTATCAGTTTTATTAACAGCGCAAGCTGCGACATAATTTTATTTTTAAGGAGAAAAAATATGGCAATCAGAATAGGTATTTTAGGTTACGGAAACCTTGGACGCGGCATCGAGTGTGCCGTAAGACAGAACGACGATATGGAGCTTGTCGGCATCTTCACAAGAAGAAACCCTGAGACAGTCACACCTGCCACAAATGTTCCTGTATATTCAGCGGACATGCTTCCTGAAATGAAGGACAAGATTGATGTTCTCATGCTCTGCGGCGGTTCAGCCACAGACCTTCCAAAGCAGACACCTGAGTATGCAAAATACTTCAACGTGGTTGACAGCTTTGACACTCACGCGCGCATCCCTGAGCATTTTGCAAATGTTGACGCTGCGGCATCCGAGAACGGTCACATCGCAATGATATCCGTCGGCTGGGACCCGGGTATGTTCTCACTCAACCGTCTCTACGCCAACGCAATTCTTCGCGACGGCAACGACTACACCTTCTGGGGCAAGGGAGTAAGCCAGGGTCATTCCGACGCAATCAGAAGAATACCGGGCGTTAAGGACGCAAAGCAGTACACAATCCCTGTCGACTCAGCTCTTGAGGCAGTCCGCGCTTGCGAAAATCCTGAGCTCACAACCAGACAGAAGCACACAAGAGAGTGCTTTGTCGTAGCCGAGGAGGGTGCTGACAAGGCAGCCATCGAGAACGCAATCAAGACAATGCCTAACTACTTTGCCGACTATGACACCACTGTTCACTTTATCTCCGAGGAGGAGTTAAAGCGCGACCACGCCGGAATACCTCACGGCGGCTTTGTTCTTCGCACCGGAAAGACCGGCTTAAACGGCGAGCACAACCATGTAATCGAGTACAGCTTAAAGCTTGACTCCAACCCTGAGTTCACATCATGCGTTCTCGTAGCTTACGCAAGAGCTGCATACCGCATGAACAAGCGCGGAATAAGCGGATGCAAGACCGTGTTTGACGTGGCACCTGCTGACCTCTCACCAATGTCGGGGGAGGAGATGAGGGCGCATCTGCTCTAAGAAAGAAAGCTCATTGCCCTGTGCGATTATATAGCCAAGGCTTTGGTTTGTCATTATTTTAGTAAAATAATGACAGACTTATCCGCGATGAATTGATTGAACCGTAATCACAATCAATCCATCGCGGCAAGCCTGTCCTCCGTGTCATGCTAAAAATTCTTCTAAGTCCGGATAATCCATAATATGTTTTCTTACATAATTTCTTTTTCTTCGTCTGATAACTCACCCTTAGAAACAAGAACTTTATATCTTTCATATTTTTCCCTTAACTCTTCCGACAATTTATCCACTTCAAAATATCCTTCCACAATTCCTTCATATGGCAGGTTTTTCAATCCGTTTTCCACAAGTGTTTTATTTTCAAGGTCATAAATAACAGCATTATCCAAAGAACTTAAAATAAACGGAGAATGGGTTGTGATAATAAATTGTATATTAGGAAACAATTTTGTCAGAACAGGAAGTATCTTTTTTTGCAGTTCCAAGTGTAAATGTGTTTCGATTTCATCAACCAAAACAAGACCTTCCATATCAAACTCAGTTCGCAATCCTGACTGTGCTTCCATTCTTATAATCAAATCATTAATAATATCAAATACCGCCGCATAACCACTTGACATCGTATTAAAATCAAATGGTTCTCTGCCTGATTGACAAATAGAGAACTGAAATGTCTCATCATTAAATTTTAATTCAAGATTTTTATCTTCAAAAATATCCTTTAAAATATTTTCAAATACAATAAACCAATTATTAATTTTTTCACCTTTCTCTTTATCTTTTGTAAATGCCTGTGTAGCTTTTAAATCGACAAAATATTTTGTAAGTTTTGCACCCGGATTTTCAGCAATACTGTACTTCTTTTGGAATTTTATTTTTTCAATATTACTATATTCTTCCACCTTAAATTCTCTTTCAGCTTTATAATATGCAAAAATAAAATTCCCCTGATTATATTTTTCTTTTAATACAGTGTTAGATGTACATTCCAAAACAATACCTACATCAGCTTTTTGTAAAATATCCTCCCAATGATTTAAATGTCTTTTACAATCATAAATTTGTTTCCTGTTTTGTTCTGAATCTTCTAAAGCAGTTAACTCTTTTATTTTTTCTAAATAATAATCACAATTACTTTTTACTTCTTCCAATGAATATCCATTAAGTGAAACATAATACTCAACGTATTTTACCATCGCTTCCAGTACACTTGTTTTTCCACTTCCGTTCTTGCCTGTCAGTATCAAATGTTTTCTTTTTTCTTTATCCAATGGTATTAAAATTTTCTCTAAGTGACGAACCTTTTCTATGTTAACACCAGTAAAAAAAGTTTGTTCCATAATTTCACCTCCAAGGCTTTATACAATACATATTTTATCACATTTATCAAAATAACAACACTTTACAACTTCTGAATAAAAAATATCGCAAGGGTCACTTTTGATGTATAATAACTTTTGACAAAGAAACAACAAAGCAGTGACCCATACGGCAGATTTATTATACAACACAAAGAACATAATTGGTAGACTTTTATATTTCTATCCGTCATCGACAATTAAAATTCTGTATTTCATCCGAACCACCTCCAGCATCCATATTATACGATAAAAAACAATGAAATCACAACAAGAGCAAAGAAACGGCGGCTCTGAAAAATCAAAGCCGCCGCTTCAAATAAGAATATTGATATAGCTACTGTACAACGGCTTTCTTCTCTGCCATCGTGCAGCAGTTTCTAAAACAGCTTTTATAGGCTGTTAATCAGCAATACTGCCAACCCAATTCGGATTGAAAGTTGTCATACACTCATCATCTCCATCCACAAATTTTGATACGAGAAGTCCGTTTTTGATATCCTCCAATGTCTGCTCATATTCGGAAATGCACTGGTCTGTCATTTCCTGCGTCCACTCGAAATAACCTTCGCTGGTTTCAGCCATAGCGTGTTCATCTGCCATCTCCTGAAGGGTTTTCTTTTCCTGTTCGAGCCATGATTTGTACTCGTCATACGTCCACCACTCATAGTCGATTGCCGGATGGCTGTTATCATAATCTTCTTCCGGCACCCATGTTATACCATTGTCCTCACTGACAAAACTCTTACCGCTCTCTTTGTCCCTGTAACTTATTACACCGTCTGAATTATCAGTTGTGTCAGCAATTGTTTCCTGCTTTGTAAAATTAATTGCTGACACATTCTGTGCATGAGCTTGTGCAAATACATGCATTGAGCCTACTGCCCCAAATCCCATAAGTGCCGTTAGAGCCAATGCTCCCATCTTTGCTCTTACCATTTTGTTTTACCTCTCTTTCAAAAAATTATAGCCGTCCTTTTTGGACAGCTATAAAATAACAAAATTGTTTGGATATAATTTGCAGGAAATATGGAGTTTAGATGGAGTTGCCGATATCTATTTTTTGTGGCATTTCAAACCAGAACACCACGCCTCTGCCTGAATTTTTAATACCATATTCTGCATGGTGCAGTTCCATAATTTTGCGCACGATATAAAGACCAAGACCGGTTCCCCCTGTGTTACGATTGCGCGATGTATCCGCCCTATAAAACGCTTCAAACAGATGGGAAATCATATCCTCCCGAATATGAACACCTGTATTTTCAACTTTGCAGTAAACGGTATCTTTCTCATTTGACAAAGATATATAGATTGCTTCACCATTTGGTGAATAACGAATTGCATTTACCAAAATATTTTGAATTGCTCGTTCCATCTGCGTCCGGTCTGCTTCACACAAAATTTTGTCAGGAATGTCCACCTCAAGGGAGATTTCTTTCTCAGACAGCAACTCTGTCACATCGGCTATTTGTACCCGAAGAAGTTCCGCAAAATCTATCATCTTATATTCCGATTTCTGCTTTCCGTCGGTTTTAGATATATATAGCAATTCTTTTACCAATGTCTCCATTTTCTCGACAACAGCCAGTGAACGTTCCATATACGCCTCTTGATTTTCATATCCTTTAACCTTGTTTAACATCCCCATCAAATGCCCTTTCAATATTGTCAAAGGAGTTTTCAGTTCATGTGATGCCGCCGAAAAAAATTCCTGCTGCTTTTGTTCAAGTTCCCGCTCTTTTGCTATTTCGGCTTCTAAGTCTGAATTGCTTTTTTTTAGTTCTGCCAATGTAAATTGCAAATTATTTGACAAAGTATTCAAGCTGTCCGACAACATCCCTATCTCGTCTAAACGATTAGAATTTCCATGCGGTTCAAAATCAAGTTGAGCCATTTTTTTAGATGTACTGCTCAATTCAATAATCGGCTTCGTTATGTAGCGCGAATAAATTACAGAAAACAATATAGCTATCAAAAAAATTCCCATTATAACCAATGGAACGGTCTGCCAAATCGCTTCCTTTGCCTGATTAACGGATACCGTATCGCTCTGCACATAAAGTGTATAGTCCTTACCGGATAATGTAAACACATAACCCGCCTCTGACAATAACCCGTCATCTGTGATGATTGCGCTGTCAGAATGTTCTTGAATTGTAGCAACCAAATCGCTGTCTGTTGTTATATTCAATTCATCACTTGAATACAAAATATTTCCATTATCATCTTCAATGTAGGCAGTCGCATTTGTCTTTATTGCAAATTTCCTTACAAGCAAATAACATTCATCTAAAGATTTCGCATTTTCCAATACTGGTACTAAATCGTTTGCTTGTCTTTGCAATTCTGCGCTAAGTCGATTGCTGTAAGTCTTGGGAATAAATCTCGCCATACTAAAAACAGATATCAGGCAAACTAAAATCAAAAGGACAGTCGTAGATAAAAAGATTTTAGCGGTCAGGCTCGTTCTAATTTTCCTTATCAATTCGATATCCCACCCCTCTGATAGTCTCGATATAATCGGCATCCAGCTTTTTTCGTATATTTTTTATGTGACTATCTACAATCCTGTCTTCGACTTCCAAATCATCCGACCACAATCGGTCAAGCAGCATTTGCCGGGTAAATACCTTTCCTTGGTTTTCAAGCATAAGCCTGAGCAATGAGAACTCTTTTTGTGTCAAAACAATTTCTCTTCCATTGCAATACAGATGAAAGCCTTCGACATCCATTTTCAAATCCTTATAGTCTATGAAGCTGTCTTTTTCTTTTCCACATACTCCCCTGCGAAGAATGGCTGCAATTTTGCACAATAGGACTTTCGGAGAAAAAGGCTTTGGGATGTAATCATCAATCTGCTTGGCATAGCCACGCAACTGGTTCTCCTCATCTGAAAGCGCAGTAAGCATGATGATAGGGACTTGTGATTTCCTGCGAATTACCTCACATACACCATAGCCATCAATTTTAGGAAGCATAATATCTAACAACACAAGGTTGATTGTATCGTCAAACAATGTAATCCCCGCCACACCATCACAAGCCACAACAACTTCATATCCCGCATCAATAAGATGGTTTTTCAATATATCCTGAATGTCTATATCATCTTCAACAATTAAAATCTTCTGCATCATTCCACCTCCGACTTTAGGATAACACAGTTTCTTGAATTTCTGATGAAGAGCGTTGTTTTTTTGCTGCCCATGAGAAACATCCTCATAACAGCACACAAGTTTTTCTCTCAATTTCTCAAAACCGCCGTTAGGGCAATAATTTAAAATGGGCGCACAAAATTACCTGCTCCAGCCAACATTTTTTTCTTTACCATTAGTCATAGCAGGTTCATGTGCTATGTAATTGTTCCAGCACATAATCATTACCACACAGTAACTCTCGATATGAAGTCTTTCCCTAATAGCCCTACTTTCTATGTGCCCTTTGTCAATATGAAGCGGCATGATTTTTTTGTTGCCATAATAGAAGACACTCTCATAAATATTTTTGTTTTCGCTGAACTCTTTGCTTCTATCATTGCAATAACTTTCTCCGCTGGGTATAATAAAAAAGGACATTCTACAACCTCAAAGGAGGGATTTTTATGATAGAACAGCTCATTGCTGAAGCAACAGAATGTGATTTCAAAGTTGCTCTCGAAACGAAAAAGCCAAAAAGCTGGTTAAAAAGTGTCAGTTCCTTTTCTAATGGAATCGGCGGAACTCTGTTTTTCGGAATCTCTGATGACCGGAAACCTATCGGCTTGTCCGATGTTCAAAAGGATGCTGAGGCGATCAGCCGCTTAATTAAAGAACGTATCACACCATTACCGCAGTTTATCTTAAAACCATTGCAGGAAGATGGTAAAAACCTGTTGGCGCTAGAGGTTTCTCCTGGCCGCAGCACCCCATATTATTACAAGGCAGACGGCGTGATGGAAGCATATATCCGTGTTGGAAATGAAAGCGTAATTGCCCCGGACTACATTGTAAATGAATTGATCTTAAAGGGAACCAATCAGTCCTTTGATACCTTAACAACAGACGCTGTGAAAAAGGATTACAGCTTTACGCTCCTGGAGGCAACCTATCTGGAACGGACTGGCCTCCGCTTTGAGCCATCCGATTATGTTTCTTTCGGTTTGGCTGACAAGAATGGATTTCTGACCAATGCCGGAAAGCTCATGACTGATCAGCACACGGTTTATAACTCCCGTATGTTCTGTACCAGGTGGAACGGCTTAGAAAAAGGTTCTATCTTTGATGATGCTCTGGATGATAAGGAATACGAGGGGAACCTGATTTATCTGCTGAAAAGCGGCAGTGAATTTATTCGCAATAATTCCAAAGTCCGTTTTGTCAAAGAAGCTCAGTATCGGATAGACAAGCCGGATTATGCTGAACGAGCTGTGACAGAGGCTCTTGTCAATGCACTCATCCATCGTGATTACATTGTGCTCGGCAGCGAAGTCCACATTGATATGTTTGATGATCGGGTGGAAATCACATCTCCCGGCGGTATGTTTGGCGGCGGATCAATTCAGGAATATGATATTTACAGTATCCGTTCCATGCGGCGAAACCCTGTGATTGCTGACCTATTCCACCGCATGAAGTACATGGAACGCCGTGGAAGCGGCCTACGCAAAATCGTCAGTGAAACCGAAAAGCTGCCTGGATATACAGAGGCATATAAGCCTGAATTTTCTTCAACAGCAACAGATTTCAGGGTCATCTTGAAAAATGTAAATTATATCATGTGCGGTGCTTCCGTACATGATGCCGCACATGATACAGCACATGATACATCTGTGATCAGCAAGCAAAACTTGCTATTGGAGTTTTGTGCAAACCCAAAAAGTCGAGATGAAATGCAAGCATATATTGATGTTTCCAGTCGTTCTCACTTCAGCAAATATTACCTCAAGCCTTTATTATCCTCTGGTAAACTTGAAATGATGTTTCCAGACAAACCTAAAAGCAAAAACCAGAAATACACTACCGTTCATTCCAAATAACCAAGAAGCAGGATATTAGGATTTATCCCTATCGTCCTGCTTCTTATCTATTATTAAACTATATCTTAATCATCTTTCAAATGCTTTGAATCGCGTCCTTTATAACAGTTAAAACCACCATTGAAAGATTTTATTAACTGGTTTTGCAGTTTTTATGCAAAATTTTCAATTAAATTTCTTAATAGCACTTTTTCTATCTAATATGTGCTTTTTATAAAAAGTTTTTTCTCTGAAACAGCCAATTTATAACACAAAAGCCCCGGAAAACCTTGATTTTCCGGGGTATTGTAAACCTTTTGATATGATTTTGACAATCGATTGATTATCTCTTTGAGAACTGTGGAGCACGACGTGCGGCCTTGAGACCGTACTTCTTTCTCTCCTTCATTCTTGGGTCTCTTGTTAAGAAACCGCTCTTCTTGAGTACTGGGCGGAAATCTGCATCAGCCTTGCAAAGTGCTCTTGCAATGCCGTGACGGATAGCACCAGCCTGACCTGTTGTACCACCACCGTGTACGTTAACGAGAACATCATACTTGTCAGCTGTCTCTGTTGCTACAAGTGGCTGACGAACGATGAGCTTGAGGGTCTCAAGACCGAAGTACTCGTCGATGCTTCTCTTGTTTATTGTGATATCGCCCTTACCAGGCATAATGTATACTCTTGCGATGCTGCTCTTTCTTCTACCTGTACCATAGAATTTTGCGCTTGTTGCCTTAGCCATTGTATTTTCCTCCTTCTTGTTCCCTTAATTAAAATGTCAATGTCTCAGGCTTCTGAGCTGCGTGGTCATGCTCAGGTCCTGCATATACATGAAGCTTTGTGTACATTGTTCTTCCTAAAGGTCCCTTTGGAAGCATACCCTTAACTGCTAACTCAACAGCTCTCTCAGGCTTCTTAGCCATAAGCTCTCTGAGTGTTGTCTCCTTCATACCGCCAACATAGTCGGAATGATTGAAGTAAATCTTCTGGTCTAACTTCTTACCTGTAACCTTAACCTTGTCAGCGTTAACGATGATTACATAATCACCTGTGTCAAGGCTTGGTGTAAATGTAGGCTTATTCTTACCTCTAAGTACTGCTGCAACATTAGCTGCGAGACGGCCTAATGTATATCCTGTAGCGTCAACTACATACCATTTTCTTTCAATTGTTGATGGACTAGCCATAAATGTGTTCATTGGTCAACCTCCTTGAAATTTTCAAAAGCGTATATTAATCAAACATATAATGTCACCGGCGATAAGACCGACAACGTGCCGCATAATCGGCGGAAGTATATAGTAAAATGTCGTACCGGGGCTTTGGCTAAACATTTACTTTCGTACTGTCACAGTTTTACATTATATAATAGGACGCGCGCCATGTCAACGTCTTTTTGAGCTTTTTATAAACATTTTTAAAAAATATCCACAGTGATATCGGGGGATTCTGCATCTTATCCACCATTATTTGTGCTGCCTACACAATATATTTTTAGCCAAAATAAAAAAATCCCCCACATACTGCTCTATACAATAGACGTGGGAGACTTACTTCTATAATGCTCAATATGATATTTACACTCTTCTTTGCTATACAATCTATATTACAAAATAAATACTTATAAGTACAAAAACCACATCCACTTCATTATTCAAATGTGATACAGAAACTTTTTTCCCATCAACAAGCCAGTTTATTCACCCGACAAATCTAACCAAAATCATATAGCACACCGTTCCTCCGAGTATGCTTACAAGCGTATTGTGCTTCCATTTATATGTGACCGCAACAACCGCTGCCGCTATAACCGCAGGAATACCCTCGCCCATGGGCTCCTTTACAACACCTTTAAAACAGTAGACTATGAGCACCGCCATTATCGCCGACGGAAGAAGTTTTCCAAGAGCTGCCACCCTGTCCGGGAGCTTATTTTTTCCGTTAAAAATCACAAACGGCAGTGCCCGCAGACAAAATGTAATAACTGCGGAGAGCAGAATTGCCACAATAATATATCTTATATTCATCCTTATGTCCCACTTTCCATATTCTTATAATCATCTCTGACCAAAAAAACTATTCACTATGTATATGCCTTTTGAGATTTTATCTCCATTATTTTCATTTATAAACTATAAATGTGCAAATTAAAATGTTGCATAAATTTGTTAACTGTACAAAGATATTTTTCTTTAAATCTATTTCAAATTGAAAGAAACAGCACACATTTTTGTTAAATTTTCCATAATTGCTAATTTATATCTATAAATTTATTCTTCAATTTTTTCCACCAAGCCATATTTACCTTCATTTATGTCTTAATTTTTTACTATCCTGTGCATGATTTTCACTGTCAAATCATATTAGGAATTCGATATTCACAATACATCACATTGCTTACCCAAGCTTATCAATAACATTTTTATTTTCACCGGAAATATCTTTTCCCTCAATTATATCCCTTTTTTATCACCATTGCCAGCATCGCTATCAGTATTATTTTTTGTTCCCGTAAAAATAAGTACCGCGGACACGATTATAAGCGCTGGCAGCATAAACGCCGACTCCCCAAATATCAACAGGCAGACAACCGCCACGATGATACCGCACACAGCCGGAAAATGTTTTTTCGTTTTCTCCCACTGGTCAATGAAAATTATGATAAACAGCGCCGTCATGCAAAAATCGATACCTTTGAGCTCAAACGGAATTAGCTGACCGACAGCGCCGCCTGCCACCGCCCCGACCATCCAGCTTATCCTCGCAATCAGCGCAACAAAGAACATCATATCATACCGCTCTTTTCCCTGCTCCTTTATTGTACAGTTGACCGCGTAGGTCTCATCGGTCATGGTATGTATCATGTAAGGCATTTTTCGTCCCATTTTCTTAAAGTCCTCGACAAATGTGATTGAATAGAACATCTGTCTGCTGTTCATCAAAAGCGCTGTGACCGCTATTGTCAGATACGATGCACCACTGCTCAAAAAAGTTATGAGCACAAACTGAAACGCACCCGTGTACACAGTCAGGCTTGTAAAAAGCGAATAGTACCATGCAAAACCCGCCTCCTGCATCATCATTCCATAAGCCATGCTCACAAAAAAATAGCTGCACATTATCGGAATTGCTTTGATAATGGCAGCTTTAAAAATCTTATTTTGTTTTAAACGTGAAATACTCTTCATAGTTTATTTCCTACCATTTTACTCGAGTTTATTTTTTCACATTATTCCACGTTTTTATAAGCCTGTCAAGTGTCCATGAGGCATTTGCAGGACTTGTGGACGGAAGCTTGACTGCCTCGCGCCCCGTTAGCGGATAACAATAGCGCATATAAAGCTCATGCGCTTTGCCGCCGTTTGCATATATATTCTCTATAGGTGCACTTTTAAGTATCACACTTATGTCATTCGGGACAACATTTTTTATTGAGCTGTCGCTTGAACCTGCTATGTCGCACTTTGCAATCACATCCCAGAGGGCTATGTGGTTGGCGTGAAGAAATTTCTTCTTTTCTTCTATAGAAAATGTATCTATCGGATATACTTTTTTACCTTTTCGTAAACCATCTTCTATATCACCGAATTTTTCGGCTTTATCACCATAAACTTCCATATTTTCATTGCAAAATTGCGCCACTTCATTTTTTTCTGTGCTGGTCTCGCCAAAAATCTCCCACAAAACCCGCCAAAATCTGTTCTGCGGATGCCCGTAATAAAAATTGTTCTCTCTTGACTTTACCGACGGCAGAGAGCCGAGGATAAGTATTCGGCTCTCGCTGTCGTAAACCGGCTCAAAGGTGTGTTCTATCGTGCGATACTCCATGTGCGTCCTTTCCAAACTCAATATTCTGCGAATTGACATTCCAATTCCAAGTCAAGCGGATATTCGCAATCCGCTTCGCTGCTTGCTCATAACCAAATAACTGCTTCGCAGTTTATCAGGATGGGCTTGTACCCCTCCTGATACAAGCAAGTCCCCACCCACTGCTTATTGCTCTTCGCAATTCAAGCAGGGGACTTACTTGATTTGGTTAAAGTGCCATCTCCCCATTCACATAGAGATGATACCCATTTGCAGTAACATTTGTCAAGTCCCCTGTAAAGCTTGTCACATAGCTGTCCGCCGTGAGTGTCCATGTCGATGTCTCATCAAGTGTCACATCAACCGTTCCACCCTCACCGTCAGGATTGATTGCGCCTGTAAATGTACTGTTCGATGTCATTGAAAGTTCAAGTGAGGAAATGCTGTCCACAAGGATATTTCCCTCAAGTTTCTGCTCCTCGGCATTCAACACCACGTCTCCGCCGTTAGCGCCCTGTGTTCCCCAGCCTCTCGAGGAGGAGTTGCCCTCAACTCTCAAAAATGTGTCATTTGCGAGTGTAAATGCCACGTTCTTCAAGCTGATTGTACAATCCGTGTTCGTTATATAGAACATGTCCCCGGTCTTTGCGGTTATGCTTCCGCCCTCAGCGGAAAAACTTGCCTCGCCCAGGTCAGCGTCTCCCGACATGCTCTGGTAAATCATTATACAATGTATGTTCTCATCCGAATCGCCGTTGTAGGTGTTGGACATGTTTCCTGTCACATCGCTGTTGATGAGTGAAACAGAGTTTTTGCCCTCGACAACAACACCTTCGCTTGAATTAGCGGTCAACGTGGCATTTGCAACCGTTATATCCGCTGTGCAGTATACAGCAGGGCTTCCTGTTCCATTTGTAACATAAGTTCCGCCGTCGACGTTCACCGTTCCGCCTCCCCTGTCACTTCTGATTGCCGCTGCCGAGTTGCCGTTTGTCACAACATCGAGATTGCTCGCATTGGTTGTTCCTCCGCCTGTGGTCTGGATACCGCCGGAATTATTCTGCTCTGTTCTGATAACCGAATCGGATATGTTCACAGTCGTTCCCTCGCCGTAGCTGAAAACTGCGTTTCCGTTCACGGCATCAGTGCTTATAACCGCGTTCTTTATAGTCACCTGTGCTCCATTGAGTGCCAAAAGAGCCGCGTTCTGTCCATAAAAATCACCGTTCTCGGTATTTGATGAAGCTCCGCCTGTCTTTTCGACATCAATTCCATCAAGTGTAACTGTAGCGCCGTCAATTCTCAGTGCGTTTTCATCGTCGCCGTCAGAGGTGTAGGTCGCTGTGCTCACTGTGGTGTCCTCATCTATGGTGTTTGCCGCTGTTCCATTTGTGACCTCGCTGCTGCCGCCAAAACCACCTCCTGCATTAAGGTTTTTGACGGTAATCTTTGTCGCATTGCCGTCCGCGTCAAGCTCAAACTCAAGGACACTTCCAACTGCTATGTCGTCAACGGTTCCCTCCGAGCTTCCCTGCAAAAATTCAACTGTGATTTCTGTGTCGTCCGTCACGGTAAAGCTCAGACTCTCTCCCGATGCGGTAAATGTGCTTCCGCCAAAGCCGCTGCCATTTCCGCCAGGCATATCGCTCGGAGCATCTCCTTCCGGCTTGTCTCCGCTTGGCGCTCCTCCATTTGAATTATCTCCACTCGGTGCTTCTCCATTTGGTGCCTCTCCGTCCGGCTTGTCTCCGCTTGGCGCTCCTCCATTTGAGTTATCCCCACTCGGAGCTTCTCCATTCGATGCCTGTCCATCCGGCTTGTCTCCGTTTGGCGCTCCTCCGTTTGAGTTATCCCCACTCGGAGCTTCTCCATTTGAGTTATCTCCACTTGGTGCTTCTCCTCCCGGCATATCCCCCGGCGCTGATGTGTTAAGTGTCCCCACATCAACCGTTACCTTGTTGCCGTCAACCGCCGTCACGGAACCATACTGTGCGTCGGACTCCTGCTCATTTTTTGTTGTATTGGAATTTTCTGTACTTTGTGAGCTCTCCTGTGCCGCCTGCGTTGTCTGGGTCGTAGTGGTCTCTGTCTGTGAAGTTGTCGCACTATTATTTCCCTTCGCCGCACATCCTGTCATCATAGCTGTTATAAGTAATGCCGTGCAGCCAAGAGCTGCCGCTTTTTTATTTCTCATATTAACCTCCATTTCACCGTCAAAAGACGATATAAATAATATTGAAAGAACCCTGCTTTCCAGTGTATTTTCATTTTCTTGCCTTCATATATCTGTTCTGTGTTCTTTATGCGTCCTAATATACAAAAGTTCTGTGTTCAAAATTTGTGAAATCTGTTAAAAAAATGTGAAATGCGGTCATTGCAAACCCTGTTAATTTTCGATATATTAGAGATTACTATATGAATTTGCCTGTTTTAACTTACAAATCATATAAGCTACAACGCACAAAAAGGAGTCCCTCCATGGATTTAAAACACTACACCAACAAGCTTATATATGAAGGAAAAGACCTCCCACTGCCAGAAAACTTTGCGCGCTTTAAGATTGTATGCCCGGAGTACGCGCCACACGAGATAGAGGTAAAGCCTTATCCGTTTCCCCCGACAGAGCACATTTTCGCGCTTATATGGGACATAAATCCGCAGCATGTGGTGTCCGCGACCATTCTGCCCTCGGAGACACATTTTCTCTATTCAAAGGAATTTATCCCGGGGATAAGGACGCAGATGCACTCGCACGAGTACCTGGAACTGTTCTACATAATTGACGGGGAGTACAGGCAGAAAATTCTCGGAAACGAGTACGTTTTCCACAAGGGCGAGCTCTGCCTTATAGACCGCAACTGCCAGCATCAGGAAATTCTCGGAGAAAATCCGTCTACCATACTTTTTCTTGGAATAACAAATATAATGTTTGATGATGTGATGGAAAGAAAAGTGACCACGGAGCGAATATCTTCATTTTTAAAAACGGCTCTTCTAAAGCAGAAATCACTTCAACAGTATCTTCATTTCAGACCGCTTCCAAATGCCGTGACAGACGCGGACAAGCGTTTTTGCGACACCATGCACGCAAATGGCAGCCATAACAAAAACGTGGCACTGATTGAGGAGACATTAATGCAGCTTTTGTCCGAACTTGAACGCCACGACGAGGCATCGCCATATATCTGTCAGGGGCTTTTACTGAGAATTTTTCACATTCTGAGCACGCAGTATGATTTTTCCATATCTCAGAAGCTGCGCCGCGAGATGAACTGGATTTTGTTTGAGGAAATCACGGCATACATCAATGAAAACCTCGCGAACATATCGCTCGCCGCGCTGACGGAGGAGTTTCACTTCCAAGAAGACTATTTTAATAGATTATTAAAATCACAGGCAGGGCTTACCTACACGGAATATCTCCAGCAGTGCAGATTAAAAAGAGCCGAAGAACTTCTGCTTTCCACAAGCTACAGCATAGACCATGTGATGGAGCTTATCGGCTATCACAACAAAGGATATTTTTACAAGATATTTTTGGAGAGGTACAAGCTTACACCGGCACAATACCGCGCAAAGAACAAAAATCAATCCCACCGTTAGCCAGCAAAAAAGCTATGCCCATATGATATGTCTCTCTTTACCTGACAAAACCAATAAGAATGGTACATATCACTTGAACATAGCTTTTATTTTTTTACAAAATATATTATCTCAACTGTAGGACTTATCCTATAAGTCCCACTTCCAGTCCCTTACCTCCGGCAAATCTACACCGTACTCGTGAATATACTGCTTATGCTCGACAAGCTTATCGTTCATCTGCTGTACAAGGTATGAGCCTCTGTTTCCGAGCTGCGGAAGGAAACGTATTGCGCTCTTTACAAGGTTGAAACGGTCAATCTCGTTCTGAACTCTCATATCGAATGGAGTCGTGATTGTTCCCTCCTCCTGATAACCGTAAACGTGAAGATTGCGGTTATTTCTGCGGTATGTGAGCTCATGGATAAGTGTATGGTAGCCGTGGAAAGCAAATATAATCGGCTTATCTTTTGTGAACAGCGCGTCATACTCCGCGTCAGTAAGACCATGAGGATGCTTTGTGCTAGGCTCAAGCTTCATAAGGTCAACCACGTTCACAACACGGATTTTGAGCTCAGGGAGAGCTTTTCTCAAAATCGTGACTGCGGCAAGTGTCTCAAGTGTAGGTGTGTCACCACAGCAAGCCATAACTATGTCAGGCTCCTGTCCTTGGTCGTTGCTTGCCCACTCCCAGATGCCGATACCGTCTGTCCAAAGTTGTAAAAACTTAGAACTTCCTTTTTCCTTCTTAATTTTCATTAAGTTTTTCGTATCTGCTTTTGTATTGATTGCTCAATTACTACTTACATTTGATATAATACTCCAAAGGCGTAAATTCGGTGCGACGGACACCTATGTATTATTTTTTCTGCCATTAAATATATCAGCCGGCTTTATATTTACTTAAATTGACGCTTGCGTTAAAATCTCTGTCAATGGTAACTCCACAAACATCACACTTATAAATTCTGTCTTTTAATTTCAAATCTCTCTTTATGTTACCGCAACAGCTACAGGTTTTGCTTGAAGGATACCATCTGTCCGCTATCACCAGTTCTATGCCGTTCATCTGGCATTTATAGGACAAATACTGCCTGAACTTATTAAAACACTGATTGGATACCGCCTTGGACAAATGCCTATTCTTCATCATTCCTCTTACATTCAAGTCCTCAATCACAATCTTCTTTGGTGTGGTTTTTACCAAATTCTTTGTAACTTCATGAACATATGTATTACGGATATTTGCCAAACGTCTGTCCAATAATCTAATCCGCTGTTCCAATTTCCTGATATTTTCTGTTTTAACAAATTTCTTTCCCTGTTTATTCATTTCATATTTACGGGAGACCTGTCTTTGTAATTTTCTCTTTTGCTTTTCCAATTTTTTTATAATCTGGGTTTTATTGATATTCTTAAAAATTCTGCCATCCGATACGACAGCAAAATCTTTTATTCCCAAATCAACACCTATTTCAACAGTACCGGCAGAAGTTTTTTCCTGTATTTCGTAAGCATATGAC
>JBNMKO010000020.1:0-40869 GCA_050874385.1 Eubacteriales bacterium | reverse complement strand
TTATTGTGGAAAATTTGCCGGGAGCGAGAAGCATAACATTCGGCGTGTATGTTGGCAGCGGTTCGCAGAATGAGACGGTTGAGAATAACGGCGTGGCGCACGCCATAGAGCACATGCTGTTTAAGGGCACTGACAAGTACAGTGCAAGGCAGCTTGCCGACATAATGACGGAGCTTGGCGGCGGCATAAACGCATACACGTCCAAGGAAAATACTGTTTTTTATGGGAAAGTTCTGCCGGAGGATTTTGAGAGGGCGCTCTCCATTATGTCGGACATGATTTTTAATTCGGTGTTTGACGCTAGGGAATTTTCCAAGGAGAAGTGCGTGATAATAGACGAGATTGACTCCTACGATGACTCGGCGGAGGATATGTGCCATGAGCTTTTGCAAAAGCGCGTGTGGAAGGATAATCCGCTTGGATTTATAATATCGGGAAACAAGACGAATGTGAAAAAAATCACAAGGCAGCAGCTCATTGACTTTAAGACAGCCAACTACACAGCCGACAATATTCTGATATCGGTTGCCGGAAAATGTGATGAGGATAAGATTGTATCAGTGCTTGAGCCACTTTTTGGCGCACTGCCGCGCACGGGCAATAAGCTTGTGCCGGAAAAACCTGAATTTAACAGATGCTTTATCTCAAAATATAAGGATATGGAGCAGGTTCACCTGAACATAGCATTTGACAATGTGACAAGCTCCGACGAGGACAGATATGCCATGTACATGATTAATTCCATGCTCGGCGGCAATCTGAACTCAAGACTTTTCCAGAAGGTCAGGGAGGAGAACGGTCTGACCTATAGCATATATTCCTACAACAGCATGTGTGACCTCGCAGGACTTTTCCATATATATGCGTCCATGAGCGCCGCGCAGACAGAGAGGGTGTATGAGCTTATCTTTGAAATAATAGATGAGCTGAATGAGAAGGGCATAGACGAGGAGGAGCTTGTAAGGCTCAAGAAGCAGACAAAAATAGAGCTTGTGCTTGGAAGTGAGGCGGCGAGCAACACGGTTTTGAACAATGCAAAGACCTTCTTGTCGACGGGAAACGTGATATCGCTCGATGAGGCGGTGGAGCACTACGATGCGGTTACATTGGAACAGTTCAACAGATGTATAAGGACATATCTCAGAAAAGATAAGTGCAGTGTGTGCCTTGTCGGGAATGTGAAAGATGTGCCGGTGGCGGCTTTGAAGAGAAAATGGGAGAAAGGGCAGTTGTAAAAGTGCTGTAGTATAAAATGTCGGTCTGAATTATTCAGACCGGCATTTTTTGTGATACGTTAAAAATACTTTATTATAATGTATCGCAAACGTATAAGAGTACTTAATTTGTAGTAGAGTTTAAAAGCTTACTACAGAAAATTAAATTTTTTGGCACAGTTTTTTAGATAAATTTACATTTAGAGAGAATATATGGCAAAAAATCCGGTCTATTAATATATAGGCTATAAATTAGCAAATATAGAAAAATGCACAGAAATAAGTCGGATTTGTTTCCGACTCATATACACTCAAAGAAATTATGTTTTTATAATACTGACAAAACTATGCAATATTTCACATTTGTTTATTTATAGCTGTAAGAAATGGAGGAGGGCATGTATTATGAGAAAAAAACTGTGTGTGAAGAGGTGCATTGCTGTGGGACTTGTAATTTCGGTTGTGTGTGGTGCGCTCGCTGGGTGCAGTGTGAAGGAGGGCAAAAATATGCTGATGGCAGATGTGAATTATCCAAAGGCGTACAGCTTTGATGATTACGATGAGAGAATACAGAGGTATGAGGAAAATGCCGTGGAGGACAGCTTTATCGCTGCGGTGAATGATTTTTCATACAGGACAGCGAGTGAGCTGTTGAGTGACAAAAAGAATGTGTGCTATTCGCCGGTTTCGCTCTATTATGCGCTCGCCGCCGCCACGGAGGGGGCACAGGGCACGACGAGGGATGAGCTTTTGACATTGCTTGGGGAGGATGATATGGACGTTGTGGCGGAGCAGAGCAATAGGCTTTATAATATTATGTTTAGGGATAACAAGGTGGGAAAGCTTCTCATACACGGTTCTGTGTGGATAGATGACAGCCTTGAGGTTAATGACGATTATGTAAATAGACTTGCGAATGAGTATTATACCGAGAGCTATCACGGGGATTTTGCAGATGAGAAGTTTATAAATGTCATGAAAAAGTGGATTAAGGAGAACACTGGTGGCATGGAGATGGCAGTTGAACCTGACGCTGGCACGGTGCTCACGATACTGAACACGGTGTATTTTCGCGATGAGTGGACGGACAGATTTGACAAGAAGCTCACTAAAAAGGACAATTTTTATCTAAGCGACGGAAGTACTGTCGAGTGTGATTTTATGAACTCAACGGATTTTTCACACTACTATGCAAAGGGTGAGGGCTTTACAAGGTCGTCGCACTCGTTTAAGAATGGCGCGGGCATGAGCTTTGTGCTACCGGATGAAGGTGTGGATATCAGAGAACTTATCGCCACACCGGAGGGCATAGAAGATGTGCTTTTTGGCGGCGAGGGCTCGACGGGCGAGGTTGTGTGGAAGATACCTAAATTTTCCTATGATACGGAGCTTGAGCTGAATGATGCCATAAAAAAACTTGGTGTCACAAGCTGTTTTGGTGCGGATGCGGACTTTTCGGGAATTGGGAGACTAAGTAGCGGCGAGAACATATTTATAAACGAAATCAAGCAGAACTCACATATCGAGATAGACGAGAACGGAGTTGTCGCGTCGGCGTACACGCAGATAGATTACAACGGAATGGCACTTCCTGACGGCAGGGCTGATATGATACTTGACAGACCATTTTTGTATGCGATAGTGGACAGAAGCGGGGTTGTGATTTTTGTTGGGATATGTGAAAATCCAATCCTAAACTTGTAATAGATAATTGCGAACTCCAAAAGGTCTGGCAGTGTACTATAAAAATTCCACAACTGTTTAACATAGAATTCAAGTTTCGCAATTGTCTATAAAACTATAAACGTAGGAGGAGAGTGCAAGCCGTGTTGGAGGACAGCGGGATTATAGAATTGTTTTTTAAGAGGGATGAGGCGGCGGTTGTATCGTGCAGGGAGAAATACGGGGCGATGCTGCGGCGGATAGCGTACGGGATATTGGGCAGCCGTGAGGACAGCGAGGAGTGCGAGAACGATACTTATCTTAGGACGTGGAACCACATTCCGCCGGAGAAACCGGTATCGCTTAGCGCATATCTTGGAAGGATTGTTAGAAATCTTGCGCTCAATTATGTTGAGAAGAAGAATGCCTCAAAAAGATGCGGGAATACATTGCTTTTCTCGGAATTGGAGCAGATGCTTCCGGGAAATGAAAAAGAAACGGGGTCGGGAAACTTTTTGTGGGAGGCTGTCGCGGCGAGGGACAGCATATCGGACAGTATCGACGAAAAGGTTCTGACGGAGCTTATAGAGAAGTGGCTTAGAGGGCTTGAGAGGGAGGAGCGAATACTTTTTGTTAGGCGGTACTGGTATGGCGACGACATAAAGGTGCTTGCGCGAAAGTATATGACCACACCGGGAAAGCTGTCGTCGAGACTTTTTAGACTTAGGGAGAGGCTTAGGGGCTATCTTGAGAAGGAGGGGGTGCATGTATGATAAAAAAGCTTTATAACGCGATAACAAATCTTCCCGACGATATTGTCGATGAGGCAGGTGAGCTTGACAATGTTCTTCGTGTTGATAAATCGGTTCAGAGAAGAAAACGCCTTAGAATATGCGCGTCACTGATGGCGGCGGGGGCGGCATGTGCTGTCATTGCCGCGGGAATTTTTTATCCGCAAAAATCAGGGGAGGGCAATACATCGAGTAACGACGCATTGGGGGTGGATGGAATGGCTGCGCCGGGATATGACCAAGGACTACTTCTTTTGAATGTCAATTATCCGACAGCCTACAGTTTTGATGATATCGAGGAGAGATGGACAAGGAGAACACAAAATCCCGTGAGCGATGAATTTTATACGTCGCTTTCGGACTTTGCGTACAGGACGGCAGGAGTGCTGCTGTCAGAAAATGAAAATATCTGCATTTCACCCGTGTCGCTCTACTACGCACTTGCGGCGGCAGCAGAGGGGGCGGAGGGGACAACATTGGCACAGATGCTTGAACTTCTTGGCGTAACAGACAAGGACGAACTCGCTGTTCAATGTCATAATCTTTACAATGTACTCTTTTGCGACAATGAGGTCGGAAGCTTGAAAATAAAAAATTCCATAAGGTTTGCACAAGGGCTTGACGTGAATGAGGAATACATAGAAAGGCTGGCGGACAGCTTTTACACGGAGAGCTATTCGGGCGCAAATGAGCTGTTGACCATAATAAATACGATAGATTTCAACGATGAGTGGACGACACAGTTCGATGAAAAAGATACGGCGGCAGGCACATTTTATACCGGCGATGGCGGTACGGCGGAATGTGATTTTATGAGCGCTGTTTTTGATAGTATGGGCTTTAGACGCGGTGATGGCTATACAAGTTCGGAGCTTGGACTGAAAAATGGTGGGAGAATGGTGTTCGTCCTTCCTGATGAGGGGCAGGATATACACAAGCTTGCAGTGACGGCGGAGGGAGTCGACGAGCTTTTAAACGGCGGTGAGAGTTTTGTCGGCGAGGTCGTGTGGAAGCTTCCAAAATTCTCATATAGCACAGACATCGAACTTGAAAACGCCCTAAATAAACTTGGATTAAATGAATGTTTTATGCCGGGGGCTGATTTTTCGGGTATTGTGCAGTATAGTGATGAGAATGAGGGGATATTTATTGACAATGTTACACAAAAGACAAGTATATCCATAAATGAGAATGGGGTCGCAGCGTCGGCATATACAAAGATTGATTATGATACGGGAGGAGTGATTGTTGACGGCAGGGCTGATATGATACTTGACAGACCATTTTTGTATGCGGTAATCAATGCGGATGGCGTTGTGATATTTATGGGGATATGCGATAATCCGGCGCAGATGCAATGACCTATAAAATCAGAAGAATTTTGTAGACTGATATGGTTAAAAATTAAAGAGGGGAACTGTAAAAAGCAGCATTAATGAGGAGAACCCAGCCACGATTAATATTTCGTGGTCGGGTTCTCTTTTTGTGTGTTCATTTTTTGCGTTATGATTGATTTGCATCGGGCATAAAATGATGAATACACGGGTATTTTTCGGACTATGAGTAAAATATCCATATTGGTATAATTTCTATAAACAATAGCAAAGAGCAAGTTTATTTGCCTTCGATAAGGTAATCACAGCTTACATCAAAAATTTTTGCCAATGCTCGTATTTCAATGTCTGTCACAAAGCGTTTGTTGGTTTCAATTCTTGTGATGACATTTTTATCCATATCGTAGCCTTCAAGCTGTAATTTGTGAGATAAATCGCGTTGGGACAGATTGTGGAGCTTTCTCAACTCAATGAGACGTTGGCTGATTAGATTTTTCTCACCCGATGTATTGCGTGGCTTTGGCATGTAAGTGTCCTCTCTTTTTACATTTTTTGTCTCAGTTTTACAACCTTTTATTGATTTTAATTGAGAGTTGTATTAAAATCGGTTGTAAAAGTGAGACAAAGATATATATAAATTAAAAAAATTACATCTGGTAAATGATGTATGGATGGACATAAGGAGGAAGAATTGTAATGTTAAAAAAGCTTAATGGCATGAAGATAGGCAGGCGCTTAAAGGTATCATTCAGGCAGATTATTGTTATTTTTGGAGTGTTATCTGTATTGATTGTGGGAGTTATGCTTTATACACTTAATAATTATGCTGTAATTTTAGATGATTATGCATATCCGCAGGGGGATATCGCGCTTGCGATGAATGAGTCCGCAGAGATAAGGTCTGCTTCTAGGGGGATAGTGGGCTATGACTCGGATGCGCTCATAAGCTCCATGCAACAGCAGCACGATGAGGCGGTGACAAGATTTGAGCAGTATTTGGAGAAAATCCGTCCAACCATGGTGACTAAGGAAGGAATTTCATGCATGGAGGAGATTGACAGGGCATGGAAGGAATATAAGGAAGTTGATGCGAGGGTTATCGCAGTGGGTGCGACAACTGATACTAAGATATCTTTGCAGGCGCAGCAGATGATGGTTGATGAGGCTGCACCAAAGTATCAGGCGCTTGACAGTGCGCTTGGGAAGCTTATGGATGTAAATGTCACAGTGGGAAACGCGGCGAGGGCGCGCTTAAAGACATTGATGGTTGTATCATTTATAATTATTATTTTTGTGATAACAGCCTCGGTAATCTATTCTAACAAGCTTTCGGGCATGATATCAGTGGGCATTGAAAAACCGTTACATGAGCTTAGGGAGAGGTTTGTCACGTTTGCACAGGGAGATTTAAATTCTCCGTTTCCGGAGTTTGAGGCGAAGGACGAGATTGCCGAGTTGCTTTCAAGCACTCTTGATATGTCAGAGAGGATTAAGGCAATTATAAGCGATGCGGGCAGATTGCTCAGTGAAATGTCGGAGGGCAATTTCAGGGTGGAAACCGAGTGTGGAGACCAGTATACGGGAGAGTTTGGAGAACTTTTGTCGGGCATAGTAAAGATGAACCGTCAGATAGACACCACAATAAGGGGCGTGAATGAAGCGTCAGCGCAGGTGCAGGCGGGCTCGTCAAATCTTGCACAGGCGGCTCAGTCCGTGGCGGAGGGTGCGACAGACCAAGCGGCATCGGTGCAGGAGATGCAGGCGACAATAGCACAGCTAAATGATGGCATTAAGACAACGGCAAGTGACTTGGACAGGCATACATGCAGGCATCAAGATACGCCGACGTGGCAAAGGACAGCAGTGATGATATGAAAGCCATGATGGACGCGATGCTTAAAATAAACGACACGTCCGAGAAAATAGGGGAGATAATTGTGCAGATAGAGGACATTGCAAGCCAGACCAATCTTTTGTCACTCAATGCGTCCATCGAGGCGGCGAGGGCAGGAGACGCAGGAAGGGGCTTTGCGGTTGTGGCAGACCAGATTAGAAATTTAGCAGAGCAGAGCGCAAAATCCGCTGTTGACTCCAAAGCACTTATAGAAGCCGCGATAAATGAGGTTAAGCAAGGGAATAAAAATGCGAAAAAAGCATCTGAGTCGCTTATGGAAGTTGTGGAAGGAATAGAGAAGGTCGCAGACAGTGCAAAGCGCATGAAGGAGATTTCTCTTGAGCAGGCAAACGGAATGGAGCAGGCTGATGCGGCGGTGGAAAGGATTGCTCAGGTTGTTCAGAACAATTCCGCGGCGGCGCAGGAGGCATCCGCTACGAGCGAGGAACTCACAGCGCAGTCCACGACACTTGGCGAGATGGTCGCCGCATTTAAGTTAAGGGAAGTAAATGGATAATTTTATATAAAAATAGACAGGTAATTGCAAAGCTTTACGGCATTACATTTATATGTATTTGGGAAAGTTTTGCGATTACCTGTTTTGAATTTTCGTCAATGTTCAATGCTGTGCCGGTATTCGGAGGGTGACAGTCCTTTTGCCTTTTTAAATATGCGGCTGAAATAAAGTGGATTGTCGTAGCCGACTATGGCGGCAATCTCGGTGATATTGTACTGGGTGTCATGCAGTAGAACCTCGGCATTGTAGATGCGCTTTGACAGGATGTACTGCATCGGTGTAAAGCCGGTATAGAGCTTGAAATTGCGTATAAACCAGCTTGTGCTCACATGGTTTTCGCGGGCGTACTCGTCAATGTTAATCGGCTTGCTGTAGTGCTCATTAAAGTAAGCGGCAGCTTTGTCAATCTCCTCGGACGCGTGAAAATTGTCGCTCTTGGTGGAGACTTTGAAATATCTTTGGAGCCTTATAAATATCTGCCTAAGATACATTTCAAGCATTTCCGGGTAGCTGTCGCGGCACATCTGCAATTCATATATCATGGCGCGGAAAAGGTTCTGGTACTCGAGCTCCGAACCGCAGTAAAAGACTTTTTTGTCGTCGGTGAGACCGTAGGAGCGCAGCAGGTTGGTCACATTGCCGCCCGTAAAGTGAACCCAGTAAACTTCCGTCTGGTCTTTGCCGTAGTATTCGTACTTTTGTGGCTCTTTTGGGCGGTAGAGAACCATGTGTCCGGCATGTACAATTTTTTCCTCGTCCCCGAAATGAAAGTGCGCTTTTCCGGCGGCAATGTAAAGAAGCTGGAAGTCAACGCGCCCCTTTGGCCTCCATGTGGGAAGCTTTGGGCGGGTGTAGAGCTTGTATGTTCCACAGCTTGTGACTATAAGTGGCTTTGATTTGTCTTTTATGTCGACGAGCGAGTTGTTAAGGTATGCATTGTTTGTGTACATTTTTACCTCCTTGGTGTTGGTTCAAAAAAATGCATGGTTAAAATGCATAAAAAAGCTGTATTTTTGCTTTTGTTATTATCTATTTTATCATTTTGTGCATGTTTTGTCCAATTTATGATATGGCTTTTTTGAGTTTATTTTTTTATACTTGTGGTAACAAAGTTGAGGGCGACGTAATAATCAACATCTTGAAAGGAGAAGTTTTATGGGAGAAAAAAAGTACCTTAAATGGTATAACATGGTGGGTTACGGTTCGGGAGACATCGCGGGAAATGTGGTATACGCATTTTTGTCATCTTTCGTGATGATTTACCTGACCAACACGGTAGGGCTTAATTCGGGCATTGTCGGAACATTGATAGCGGTGTCAAAGCTGTTTGACGGTTTTACGGATGTGTTTTTCGGCTCTATGATTGACAAGACAAAGAGCAGGATGGGAAAAGCAAGACCTTGGATGTTCTACGGATTTTTTGGATGTGCGCTGACACTCCTAGGTGTGTTCACAATTCCGACAAGCCTTGGAAAAACGGCGCAGTACGCATGGTTTTTTATAGCGTACACTCTTTTAAATGCGGTATTTTACACGGCGAACAATATCGCGTATTCATCGCTGACGGCGCTTGTCACAAAGAACAGCAAGGAACGTGTGCAGATGGGTTCGTTCAGATTTATGTTCGCGTTTGCCACAAGCCTGCTTATTCAGACGATTACAGTCGGTGCGGTTGACGCGCTCGGCGGCGGGGCAGCAGGTTGGAGAAACATCGCCATAATCTACTGCATTGTCGGCATAATCACTAACACAATAGCCGTATTGTCGGTAAAGGAGCTTCCTGAGGAGGAGCTTGACAATGACAGAAATTCGGATGCGGAGGAAAAGCCAAAGGAGGACAAGCTTTCACTTTTGCAGTCGGCAAAGCTTCTGTTTAGCAATAAGTACTATGTGATGATTTGCGTTGTCTATATATTACAGCAGTTATATGGAGCGATGATTAATATAGGTCTGTTCTTTATGACCTATGTGCTGCACAACAAGAACCTGTTCGGCGCATTTTCGTGGGCTATAAACATTCCTCTCATTGTGGCACTTATTTTTACACCGACAATAGTTGCAAAAAAACAGGGAATGTACAAGTTAAACAAGTACAGCTACATGCTTGCGACGGTTGGAAGATTGTTCGTGGCGTTGGCAGGCTGTATGGGAAGTGTTCCGCTCATGCTGCTTTTCACGGCGGTTGCGGCGTTGGGACAGGGACCTTGGCAGGGCGATATGAATGCGGTGATTGCGTCGTGTTCGGAGTACACCTACCTTAAAACGGGAAAGAGAATAGACGGCACAATGTATTCATGCACGTCTCTTGGAGTAAAGATTGGCGGCGGTCTTGGAACAGCCATCGCGGGCTGGATGCTCGACCTTAGCGGCTTTGTGAATGGTGATATGGCTGTTCAGCCGGACAGTTGTATAAATATGATGTATTTTATGTACCTTTGGCTTCCGTTCATATTGGATTTGCTTATAACAGTGATACTTTCCTTTATGAATGTGGAGGATGCGAACAGCAGATTGCAGGAGAATGTAAAAAAGTGATGGAGGGAGGAAAAATATGGAGGCAGATATAAGGTGGCTTGATAACCCGCAGGTGTTTCGCGTAAATCAGATGGAAGCGCACAGTGACCACTTTTATTACACGAATTACGCCGATATGGAGAAAAAGGATAATGGGCTTACCCAGTCTTTGAACGGAAAGTGGGATTTTTGTTTCAGCATAAACGCAAAGAGCAGACCGGAAAATTTTTACGAGGAAGATTACGATTGCAGCGATTTTGACAAGATAACTGTGCCGGGACATATTGAGCTTTCAGGCTATGACAAGATACGCTACATAAACACCATGTACCCGTGGGAGGGATGGGAGTACCGCCGCGGAGCGTACAGCATGGAGGGCGCAGGCGATGGGGCAGGAATGTTCAGTGAGGCGGCTTACAACCCGGTTGGCTCGTATATTAAGAGGTTTGACTTGAAGCCGCAGATGTACGGGAAAAGAATTGTAGTCTGTTTTGAGGGTGTTGAGCAGGCGATGTATCTGTGGCTGAATGGGCATTTTGTGGGCTACGCAGAGGACAGCTTTACACCGTCTGAGTTTGACTTAACGCCTTTTATAAGGGAGAAGGACAATGTGCTTGCTGTGGAGGTTCACAAGATGAGCACGGCGGCTTTTTTGGAAGACCAGGATTTCTTCCGCTTCTTTGGACTTTTCAGGAATGTGACGGTAAAAGCACTGCCGGATGTGCATGTGCAGGATATCTGGCTTAATCCGGTTTTGAACAAGGATAATTTGAGCGGCAGACTTGACGCGGACATAAAGGTGTCATCACTTTTGCAGGGAAAATTTAGTGCACGCCTTATATTGGAGGACAAGAACGGTGACAGGGTTATGGAAAAGAGTGTGCCTTTAAAGTGCGAGGATGGCATGTATGCCGCTAGGGTGAGCGGTGAGCTTGAGAGCGTGACGGCGTGGGATAACCACAAGCCTTATCTGTATCAGGCTTATGTGGAAGTGCTCGATGAAAACGGAAGTCTTATGGAGGTTGTTCCTTATAAGATTGGTTTTAGGCGAATTGAGATAATCGACAAGGTTATGTATCTTAACGGAAAAAGGCTTGTTATTGTCGGGGTAAATCGGCATGAGTGGAGCGCGCTCACGGGGAGGTGCATAAGCATGGAGGAGATGGTCTACGACATGAATTGTATCTTAAAAAACAATATAAATGCCGTGAGAACATGCCATTATCCGGACCAGATTTCTTGGTACTATATGTGCGATGATGCCGGGGTGTATGTCATGTCGGAGACCAACCTTGAGAGCCATGGGACTTTCCAGAAGCTTGGAGCGATAGAGCCGTCGTGCAATATTCCGGGTTCGATACCACAGTGGCGCGAGGCTGTGATTGACAGGGCAAGAAACAATTACGAGACTTTTAAAAATCATACGTCCATACTTTTCTGGTCGCTTGGAAATGAGTCGTATGCGGGGGATGACATCGAGGCGATGAACGCATATTTTAAACAGAAAAATGATGGCAGACTCGTTCACTATGAGAGCGTTAATTACAACAGAGCCTACGAGGACAGCATTTCCGACGTGGAGAGCCGCATGTACGCAAAGCCGGAGGAGATAGAAGGTTATCTGCTCAACAATCCAAAGAAACCATATATTTTGTGCGAGTTCATGCACGATATGGGAAATTCCATGGGCGGACTTGGCTCGTACATGAAGCTTATAGACAAATACGAGATGTGTCAGGGCGGATTTATATGGGATTTTATTGACCAGGCGCTGTGGGTCGAGGACGATGTGACGCGAAAGAGCGTGCTAAGATACGGCGGCGATTTTGACGACAGACCTTCGGATTATGAGTTTTCGGCAAACGGAATACTGTTTGCTGACCGCAGGGAGAAACCGGCATTGCAGGAGGTGAGATATTACTATGGATTGTACAAATAATAGCGCACTTAGGGTTGTTTACGGGGATTTCACGCTTGGAGTTCATGCGGGCGCGGCAAGTCCAAATAAGGATTTTCACTATATTTTTTCCTATGCCCAGGGAGGGCTTGAGTCGATTGTGAAAAATGGGTACGAGTGGCTTTACCGCAGCCCTAAGCCGACTTTTTGGAGGGCACTCACCGACAATGACAGGGGGAGCAAATTTCATATAAAGAGCGGATGCTGGCTTTCGGCGGACATGTTTATCGACTGTGTGGGTGTCGAGGTCATAGTTGACGGGGTTTCACAGGGGATGCCGTGCGCTCCGCACAATAACATCTATGGTGGAAATGTCGTTGCAAACGAAGTTGTCGTAAAATATACATACAGGACGATAACAAATCCTTCCGCGACGGTCATTGTGCAGTATAGGGTGGAAAAAAACGGAAAAATTCATGTGTCGGTCAACTATTTTGGGGAGAGAGGACTGCCAGAACTTCCGGTGTTCGGAATGAGATTTATCATGCCGACACTGGCAGACAGATATACCTATGAGGGGCTGTCCGGGGAGACCTATCCCGACAGAAAAGCCGGGGCGGAGCATGGTGTATATAAGATACAGGATTTGAGGCTCACACCGTACCTTGTGCCGCAGGACTGCTCGATGAGAATGGACACGAACTGGGTTGAGGTGACAAGGCACACAAGTCTTGACAACAGCAGGAGTGACTATAGCGAACAGGTGCTACGGATTGAGAAGGAGGATGACAGCTTTGCGTTTTCCTGTCTGCCTTACACAGCGTCCGAGATAGAAAATGCCACGCACCATGAGGAGCTTCCTCCTGCGAGAAGAACGGTGCTGTGCGTGTACGGTGCTGTGCGCGGAGTTGGCGGAATAGACAGTTGGGGAAGTGATGTTGAGGAGAACTATCATATAGATGCGCAGAAGGATATTTCATATTCATTTGTAATATGTTGAAAAGAGGAATGAAATTTGAGTACACACAGGATTGATGACAATGCACAGATAGGGAAAAGGCTTAAAGAGGCAAGGCTTGGCATGAACCTTTCAAGGGCGGAGCTTGCGGATGTGCTTTGTGTGTCATCGGAACATTACCGCAAATTGGAGGCAGGTTCGACAGGTATATCTGTTGATAAGCTGTTGATATTGTACCATACCTACGGAATTGACCCCACATATCTTATAACAGGTGTAAACAGCGACAAAAAGAAATTTGATGTGGAGCATTATATGGCTAACAGCACCAAGGAGCAGAGGGAGAGTTTTTTTGATGAGGTGTTCTCGTTCTTGTTAAAAAGAATTAGCATGTAAAAAAGTATGAATTAGGATGAAGTTATTGTGTATTTGACACAAAAAAATGGATGTAGTATCATCAATTGAGAATAGATGATGCTACATCTTTTTTTGCTGATGAAAAAAGTGCTGTGCTATTTGTTTCAACAAGTAAAGATGCCGCAATAAAAATTTTAAAAACAGCTTGGCGACGAGCTGTTTAGACAGGGAGGATTATTATGGACAAATCAGAGAGAAAAATTACAAAGATTGCGAGAGAGGTCAGCAAGTTTACGGTGCAGACGATGAAGGAGGACGGAATTGGGACGGCGGAGTTTGACTTTATACATTTGGTGAGGCACAATCCGGGCATAACGCAGGCAGCGATACGAGAGCAGTTAAAGCTTGACAAGGGTGCGGCGGCGAGAAGGACGGCAAACCTTGAGAGTAAGGGATATCTGACCAGAAAAGTAAATCCCGATGACAGGAGAAGTGCAAATCTGTATGCCACCGAGAAGGCGGAGAGCCTTAAAAATTCAAAGGCATACCTTGAGGGCATATACTATGAGTGGCTTCTTGACAAGCTGACGGACGAAGAGAGGGATGCGTTTGTAAATACACTTGATAAGCTGTATGTGCTGAGTAAGAATGAGAGCCGGGCGGGATTTCCGAACTTGAAGAAAATTGTTGATGATAAAGATAATGTTTAGGTTTTGTTTAGATTTTTTCCGTTGTATGTTTAGAACCTGTGTTTATAATGACAAAAAACGAAAGGAGGACGGGACATGATACATGCACTTATGCAGTTTGATGGCAATGTACTGTTATTTTTTCAAAATGTAGTCAGGAATGATTTTTTGACACCGTTTTTTGTCGTAGTCACAAGGTTGGGCGATGCTGGTGCTGTATGGATTGCCATATCGCTTGTGCTAACATTCAACAAAAAGACGCGGATGGTGGGAATTATGGGAATTATAGCACTTGTGTTATCATTTTTGATAAATAATTTGGTGCTAAAAAACCTGTTTGCAAGGCGCAGACCGTTTGATGTGATTGATGGGTTGATACCGCTTATTGAAAGACCAACTGACTATTCTTTTCCGTCCGGGCATACGGCGGCATCGTTTGCGGCGGCGGAACTGTTTTTTGGGAAATTGCCGAAAAAAGCGGGTGTGCCGATGCTGATACTTGCAATACTTATAGCGGTGTCAAGGATGTATCTTGGGGTTCATTATCCAAGTGACATTGTGGGCGGAATTGCAGGCGGAATACTTGCAGGAATTTTGTCAGAAAATCTTGTAAATATTGTATGTGGAAGGCTGGCGCGGGGCAGTGACAATCAGAAAGCGGATATTTAGGTCAAATACAAGGATGGTGCTTGCGGCATTGCTTATATTGCTCACAATAGGAATGTTGCTGATTGTGCTTTTTAAAAATGAGTTTATGAGCTGGTATGGGCGCAGCATAGAGCTGTCGGATAAGCATTATGAAGTTTATGACTATTTAAATAAAATGAATACAGACAAACTTTACAATGAAAATATTCAGGGTGTGGCGGATGACCTCGGCGCAATGGGGTTTCAGTTGTATGTGTGCAGTGTGTCGGAAGTGTTGTACTCAAACATGAAGTATGGCAATGAGGAGGCTATAGAGAGCTTGGCATTGCAGGATAAGGAGTACGGTCAGATTGTCACGGCACATACAGGCGGTGTCACAATTCTTGCCGTCAAGTATCTGATACAGGGGGCAGACTATGAAATGTATGCGGCGAGCAGCAGCACGGATGTCATTTTTCCCGGTATCGAGCTTGGAATGTTTGAGACATTTTTGACGGTTTTTCTTATAATCGGAGTGTTTTCGATAGGCGGAATATTATTGTGCAGCCAGTTGTTCACAAAGCTTTTAATCAGAAAGATAATGGAGCCCGTGGATGAGCTTAACAGGGCGGCGAACAGGGTGAGGGATGGAGTGCTCGATGTTCCGATTAACTATGAGATGGATGACGAGTTTAAGGACATGTGCGATAGCTTTGATTTGATGCAGGCTCACTTAAAGCAGGAACTTGAGCAGAACAAGGCTTATGAGATGTCAAGAACACAGATGGTCAGTGGAATTTCGCATGACCTTAGAACGCCGCTCACGTCCGTAAAGGGTTATATAAAGGGAGTTCTTGACGGAGTGGCTTCAACAGATGAAAAGCGCACGGAATATCTAAAAATTGCGTACAAAAAATCGTGCGATATGGATGTGCTGTTGTCAAAGCTCTTTTATTTTTCAAAGCTTGAAACTGGAAATATGCCTTTTTTTATGCAAAAGCTTGATATGGCTGAATTTATACGCAGCTATGCAGAGGGAAAGAGGAGCGAGCTTTGGCAGAAAAAAGCGGTTTTAAATCTTGAATTTTTGACAGAAAAGGGAATGATTTGCAATATAGACCGGGAACAATTTACAAGGGTGCTCGACAATATGGTGGAAAATTCATTGAAGTATTCAGGCGTTGCCGATGGATTGATTTTAAAGTTGAAGCTTTCAGAAAAAGATGGGTATGTTGAGTTTGATTTTTCCGATAACGGGAACGGAGTGCCGGAGGATAAGCTTACAAGGATATTTGAGCAGTTTTACAGGGTTGATGAGTCAAGAAAAAGTGATGGAAATGGTCTTGGATTGTATATCTGTAAATATATTATAAAAGGACATGATGGAAAAATAAGGGCATATAATGATAATGGTTTTCATATTGCCATTGAGCTTCAAAAGCTGGAGGTTTAGAAAATGTGCAGAATTTTGATTGCGGAGGATGACACAGAGATTGCCAATCTGGAAAAAGATTATCTTGAGATGAATGGTTATGAGGTGGAGGTGGCGGCTTCGGGCACTGAGGCGGAGCGAAAACTTGAGGAGGGAGGATTTGACCTTATATTGCTTGATATTATGCTGCCGGGCAAGAGCGGATATGATATTTGCCGTGAATTTCGGGATAAAATAGATATACCTATACTTATGGTGACTGCGAGGACGGAGAGCATTG
This sequence comes from Eubacteriales bacterium, assembly GCA_050874385.1. Lineage (GTDB taxonomy): Bacteria > Bacillota > Clostridia > Lachnospirales > Lachnospiraceae > CAG-882. The sequence goes on along the minus strand of JBNMKO010000020.1, from coordinate 24,703 downwards.
ACAAGATAAGGGGTCTTGGTCTTGGCGCGGATGACTATATTGTGAAGCCGTTTGACCCGATGGAGCTGACTGCGAGGGTGAAATCACATATAAAAAGGTATGAGAGGCTTACTGGGAATAAGGTTAGCGGCACAGGGGAAAAATCGGGCGAATATGCGTCCGGTGAAAACTGTATTGAGATAGGCAGGATTAAAATTATGACAAAGAGCTGGATGGTTATAAAGGATGGCGTGGAGATACATTTTCCAAACAGGGAGTTTGAACTGTTAAAGTTTCTTGCAATGAACCCCAATATAGTTTTCTCAAAGGAACAGCTTTTTGAGAAAATATGGGGATACGACTATGAGGCGGACGCTGCGACGGTCATGGTACACATAAACAGAATACGCGAAAAAATTGAGGATGATGCCAAAAATCCTCAGATAATCGAGACGATATGGGGAGCCGGATACAGGCTTAATCTTAGATGAAAAGGGATGGGGAATTATGAAAATAATATGGAATATGATACAGGGTTTCTGCATGGCGATGGCGGATGCCGTTCCGGGTGTGTCGGGCGGCACAATAGCTTTTATTATGGGGTTTTATGATAAGTTTATCGAGTCGCTTGACAACATTGTGACGGGCAGCAGGCAGGAGAGAAAGAGCGCGCTTATATTTCTTGTAAAGCTCGGAGCAGGATGGGTAATCGGTTTTGTGTGCACGGTGCTTGCGCTTGGCAGGATATTTGACAGCCACATCTATGAGCTGTGCTCACTGTTTTTGGGGCTCTCGCTCTTTGCCGTTCCTATAATAGTCCACGATGAATGGCAGACAATAAAAGGAAAGTATGCGCATTTTATATTTGCGTTTATCGGCGTGGCGGTGGTTGCGCTTATAACATATCTCAATCAGACATTTGTAAGAGGAAGCATGGATATCTCAAGTCTTACATTGGTAAAAGGTCTTTATGTTTTCATAGTCGCCGCAATAGCCATATCCGCAATGGTTCTTCCGGGGATATCTGGCTCGACGCTTTTGCTGATATTCGGTCTTTATGTTCCGATTATGAACGCAATAAGAGGCTTTCTTCATCTTGAGTTTAAGTATATTCCGGTGCTCTTTATATTTGGGATTGGAATACTTATGGGAATATTTACAAGTGTAAAGCTTCTCAGGGCGGGGCTTGAAAAATGCCGCTCGCAGATGGTGTTTCTGATTCTTGGTCTGGTCATCGGTTCGATGTACGCTATCGTGGCAGGCCCGACAACTCTTGACCCGCCGCAGCCGGCAATGACCATTCATACATTTAAGATAGGATTTTTTATCCTCGGAGGAGCTGTTCTTGGGGTGTTGCAGCTTCTAAAGAGGTATATGGAGAGCGCTTCAAAATGATGGAAATTACAAATTTTTGAGTGTGATTGTATAACAGTTAGTGTGAAATTTAAATGTTATAGTTGTTAAGCGCTTGTTAATATAGCTGAATATAATTGATTTAAGTGTCAAAATATGCTTAATTTATATGTGTCGTGCATAAATGTGTATGCTTGTACATAATATATTATAGCGTGTTTTGGCATTTTTTGTCGTGCAAAAAGACGCGGTTAATGCCGGTAGAAGATATGCGGGTATATATTTTTATATTATTGCGGATATTATAGGGTGTTAAAAAATGAACGGGTGTGCAGCTTTTCTATGGTTAATTAAAGTCGGGGGATTTACAGTCACAGCAGTTAGCGTAGTTAGGTTTTGCGAATTGATGTGCTGGGTGGTGGCTATAGAAATTCAGTACAGTTTTCATTTTAAATAAGATTTTATTGAGGAGGTTGACTATGTCAGAAAAAGATAAATCAGAGAAAGACCGCGACGAGATAGAGTCCTTCGGGCAGCTCTCATTGTCGGAGAAGGACGACGAGAGCATAAAGCTCATAACGATTATAGGGGAGATAGAGGGGCATGAGGTGCTGTCTACCAACTGCAAGACGACAAAGTATGAGCATCTCATCCCGATTTTTGCGCGCATAGAGGACAGCAAAAAAATAAAAGGTGCGCTTATCATAATAAATACAATCGGCGGCGATGTGTCGGCGGGACTTGCGCTTGCGGAGATGATTGCGTCGCTCAGCAAGCCGACTGTGAGTCTGGTTATAGGAGACAGCCACTCGATAGGTGTGCCGCTCGCCGTGGCATCCGATTACTCGTTTATCGTGCCCACTGGGACAATGCTCATACATCCGGTGAGGATGAGCGGGACGGTCATCGGTGCACCTCAGACATACGACTATTTTAAGATGATACAGGACAGAATTGTGAGCTTTGTCGAGGAGCACAGCAGGATAGGAAAGGGCAGTCTTGAAAAAATGATGATGAACACAAGTATGCTTTCAAAGGATTTGGGGACGGTGCTCGTCGGTGCCCAGGCTGTGGAGGCAGGGCTTATAGATGAGGTCGGGGGAATTGACGCGGCACTGCATAAGATTAGGGAGCTTTCAGTTTGATTTGACCTCATTGTAAAAAAATGTTATAATCATAATAATTGTGTAAATATGTGGAGGGGAAACATTGGAAGCGCTCAAGATAATTATCAGTGGAATGATAGACGGTCTCACGGGATTTCTTCCCGTGAGCAGTTCAGGGCATCTGTTGATGCTGAAGAATGTATTTGGATTTGGGGAGGGAGACAGTGTACTTTTTGACTTGTTTTTAAAGCTTGCGACTATAGCAGTGATTATATTTGCCTTCAGGAAGGATATATTAAAGCTTGTCAGGCTTGAAAACGGTGTCTATAAAAAGCTTGCGCTGTTGATAGTTGTGGCGACAGTTTCAAGCGGAATTGTGGGGCTTGGATGCAAAAGCTTTGCAGATTACGCGGCTGGACCGGTCTTTTTCCGGGAATATTTATGATTGCTACGGGGGTAATGCTTTTTGTGACCGATGGAATACAAAAAGGAGAGGTAAAGATATCAGATGCCGGACTTTTTGAGGCTGTTGTTATCGGAGGTGTTCAGGGACTCTCGGCACTTCCAGGATTGTCAAGAAGCGGAATGGTGATTACGGTGTGTCTGCTGCTTGGCTTTGACAGGAAGCTTACATGGAGATTTTCATTTTTGTGTGCCGTGCCGTCACTTCTTGGAACTGCCATTCTTGATATAATCGAACTTGCAAGGTTCGGGGCAGCGGATGTGGGTAACACAGGCTGGTACATATTGGCATCCGTCTTTGCGATGCTCACGGGCTACTTAGGACTTGTAATTCTCAACCAGATACTTAAAAAACGACGTTTCCGCATCCTCTCGGTTTATTGCCTTGCGTTGGGGGGCTTTATGCTCGCGTCAATGATTGTGCTCTAACCGTTTACACACAGGTATAAATTATAGAAATGAGGTAGGTACAATGGCTTCATCTAGGCAGACATCATCTGCAAGGAAGAGAACAACCACGCCGCAAAGGTCGACGGCTGTGAAGTCAACAGGGGCGAACAGGACAAGGACATCGTCGACATCGACACGTCCTCGTCAAACATCTGGAAAAAGAAGAAAGAAAAAGATTAAAAGTGTTGCATTCAATGAGGCAGCACTGTTTGCTGTGCTCGCGGTTGCGCTTATTTTATTTTTAAGCAATTTCGGGATTGCGGGAAAGTTTGGAAAGTTTTTTGCCGCGCTACAGTTTGGAACTTTTGGTCTGCTTGCATATTTATTTCCTATAGCACTTGTGTTTGGAACGATAATTATGCTCAGTAAGGCTAGAAACAGCGGTGTTTTGAGGGTCAAATTTATAACAGGGTTCGTAGGAGCACTGTTTTTTTGCGCTTTTATGGAAATGATTAGCGGAGGCTATGCAAAGTACGAAAAGTTTTCGGAGTATTACAATTTTGTTGCACCTGTAAAGAAAGGCGGCGGTATTGTTGGCGGTGCAATGTGCGCATTTTTGACAACCGCCGTAGGTAAGGTAGGGGCATATATTGTAATTGTAATGTTCATAATAATAACTATAGTTATTATATCGGAGCGCTCCATTATAAAAGGTCTTACCAACGGAAGTAAGAAAGTGATTAAAACTGCCAAGTACGATATTGATGAATACAGGGAAGAGTCCGAGAAGAAGAGGGCGATAAGGCAGGAACAAAAGGAGATAAAGGAGCAGCAGAATAAGGCAAAAGAACAGCAGAGGATAAAAGAACGGCAGAACGAGGAAAGAGAGCAGCGCAGACGCTTTGACCAGAAGGTGAGCGGCGTTGATTTGTCCATAGAGATACCAAGGGAGAATAGGAGGACTGATATTTTAGGTTCTAAGACACAGGAGCCGGCAAATGATGTTCAGGGTGAGGCAGTGCCATCTTCCGAAGTTGTAGCGGGGGCAGATGTCAGGGAGCTGTTCCAGAGTGACAAATATTCGGAGAATATTATTGAGATAGAGCCACAAAATGCTGTAAACAGAAGTGTTTCAAGCGTCAAGTCCCAGCGCAGCAGGAACAACAAAAATGAAGAAAAGGAAGAAATTAAAAATACAAACAACAGTTTATATGATGGATTGTTTTCAAGAAAGCAGAATGAGCCGGAGGTGACGGACTATTCTGCCGCGTCGAGGATTATTTTTGAGTCGTCTGTTAAGCCGGAGCGTGCTGCAAAGCCATTCGTTGAGACTGAGCCAGAGCGGGTTGTTAAACCATCTGCTATTTCGGAAAATATCGCTAAACCGACTATGAGTTTAGAAAATACTGCTGGGGTATCTGCATTATCAGAGAGCACTGTCAAGCCATTAGTTGAAGATGAGCCAGAACGAGTTGCTAAATCATCTGCTATTTTTGAGAGTGTTTCTGAAATATCTAATGAACCAGAGCGTGTTATAGAACCAGAGCAAGTTTCCGAGATATCGTCAGAGCCGGAAAGCACTGTTGAGCCAGCTGTTTTTTCAGAAAGTGCTTCCAGGATATCTACTGAGCCTGAGCGTATTGAAGAGCCATTCGCTGAGGTTGAGCCGGAACGAGTTGCTGAACCATTTACTATTTCAGATAGTGTTTCTGAGATATCGTCAGAGCCGAAGCACATTGCCGAACCGTCTGTTATTCCAGAGCGAGTTTCCGAGATATCTGTTGAGCCGGAGCATACTGTTGACCCATACGAACAGCTTCAGGAGCTTCCGGAGGATGACAGCATGGAGCAGTGGCAGCGTCAGGAGGAACTTGCCAAAAAGTCGGCACTTGAAGATGTCAGAAAAGAAGATGCAAAGAAAACGCCGGAAGATGATGATTTGATATGGTATGAAAGTGAGCCGAGCAATTTGCCGGCGAAAGAAAAAAATGCCACATCACAGAGTACCGTGTCAAAGAAAAATTCTGAACCTGAAAAGACCGACGAGCAGGTTGACGCGGAAATCAGCGAGGAGCTTCGCCAGTCGGAGGAGCTCAACGAGGAAATCAAGGAAAAGCCTTATCAATTTCCACCTGTCGAGCTTCTTCACAAGGGTTCGTCGTCGAACACCACCTCGCCGGATGAACTCAGGGAGACGGCGATGAAGCTTCAAAGGACATTGTCGAACTTTGGCGTGAGAGTTACCGTGGCGGATGTGAGCTGCGGTCCTGCCGTTACAAGATATGAGATACAGCCTGAACAGGGAGTTAAGGTGAGCAAAATTGTCTCACTTGCGGACGATATCAAGTTAAATCTTGCGGCATCTGATATAAGAATAGAAGCGCCTATACCGGGAAAGGCGGCAGTCGGAATAGAGGTTCCGAACAAGGAAATCTCAGGTGTTACCTTGAGGGAGATTATCGAGAGCAGGCAGTTTGCGGAGAGCGAGTCGCCTATAGCTTTCGGTGTGGGTAAGGATATCGCAGGACAGGTTGTTGTGGCAGATATTGCAAAAATGCCGCATGTGCTCATCGCGGGAGCGACGGGTTCAGGAAAATCTGTATGTATCAACACAATAATTATGAGTATTCTCTACAAGGCAAAGCCTTCGGAGGTCAAGCTCATTATGGTCGACCCGAAGGTGGTTGAGCTTAGTATATACAATGGCATACCGCATCTTATGATTCCGGTTGTGACCGACTCTAAGAAGGCTGCCGGAGCGCTCAACTGGGCGGTTGCCGAGATGGATGACCGCTACAAGAAGTTCGCACAGGCAGGCGTGCGTGACTTGAAGGGCTACAATGCAAAGGTTGAAAAGCTAAAGGATGTAGAGATGGAGAACAAGCCTGTGAAACTTCCGCAGATTGTCATCATTATAGATGAGCTTGCCGACCTTATGATGATTGCAAAAAATGAGGTCGAGGACGCGATAGTGCGCCTTGCACAGCTTGCAAGAGCTGCGGGAATACATCTTGTGATAGCTACACAGAGACCGTCGGTTGATGTAATCACGGGACTTATCAAGGCGAATATTCCTTCCAGAATAGCTTTTGCCGTGTCGTCGGGAGTGGACTCAAGAACAATCCTTGACATGGTTGGAGCTGAGAAGCTTTTAGGAAGAGGAGATATGCTCTTTTCACCGGCGGGTTATCCTAAGCCGGCGAGAGTTCAGGGAGCATTTGTCTCGGATGATGAGGTCAGTGATGTGGTTGAGTTTTTGAAGGCTAACTGCGGTGATGCGGGCGGCTACCATGATGAAATAGCCCAGAGGATTAACAATCCGGCTTTTGCGGAAAGTCAGGCATTTGGAAATGACTATGACGAATATTTTGCCGATGCGGGACGTTATCTGATTGGAAAAGGAAAAGGCTCGGTGAGCGTGCTTCAGCGAGTTTACAGAATAGGCTTTAACAGGGCAGCCAGAATTATGGACCAGCTTGAGGAGGCAGGTGTTGTGGGGCCTGAGGAGGGAACCAAGCCGAGAAAGGTTCTTATGACCATGGAAGAATTTGAGGAGTTTTTAAAGAAACTCTGAAAATAAATAAAAAACCATTACATACTTTGGAAGGAGAATGTACATGAAGAGTGATATTGAAATCGCACAGAGCGCAGATATGCGTCCGATAAAGGAGATTGCAGCTAATTTTGGTATCGGGGAGGATGACCTTGAGCTTTATGGAAAGTACAAGACGAAGCTTTCTGACGAGTATCTTAAAAGCATAGAGGGCAATGAAAACGGCAAGCTTATACTTGTAACGGCAATAAATCCTACTCCGGCAGGCGAGGGCAAGACAACGATAAGCATAGGACTTGCGGATGCACTCAACAGAATGGGTAAAAAGACAATGGTGGCGCTCAGGGAGCCGTCACTTGGACCTTGCTTTGGTGTAAAGGGAGGTGCGGCAGGCGGCGGTTACTCCCAGGTTGTGCCTATGGAGGAGCTCAACCTTCACTTTACAGGTGATTTCCACGCCATCACATCAGCCAACAACCTCCTTGCAGCTATGCTTGACAACCACATTCAGCAGGGCAATGCCCTTCAAATTGACACAAGACAGATTGTGTGGAAGAGATGTCTTGACATGAACGACAGGGTTTTGAGAAATGTTGTTGTGGGACTTGGAGCTAAGGCGGATGGATTTGTGAGGGAAGACCATTTTGTAATCACAGTTGCAACCGAGATAATGGCTATTCTCTGCCTTGCAAATGACATGGAGGATTTAAAGGACAGACTTGGAAAAATAATTGTCGCATACAATTATGCGGGTGAGCCTGTCACGGCGGCTGATTTGAAGGCTGTGGGCGCGATGGCGGCACTTTTAAAGGATGCGATAAAGCCTAACATGATACAGACACTTGAGGGCACACCGGCGCTTGTACACGGTGGACCGTTTGCAAATATCGCACATGGCTGTAACAGCGTGAGAGCAACAAAGGCAGCTTTAAAGATGGCGGACTATGTCATCACGGAGGCTGGATTTGGCGCTGACCTCGGAGCTGAGAAGTTTATTGATATCAAGTGCCGCAAGGCAGGCATTGCACCTGATGCGGTGGTTATCCTTGCGACTGTTAAGGCACTCAAATACAACGGCGGTGTGAAGAAGGATGAGCTTGCAGCGCCGAACCTTGAAGCCGTAAAGAAGGGTATTGTAAATCTTGACAAGCACATTGAAAATCTTCATGCTTTCGGTGTGCCGGTTGTCGTCACACTCAACTCGTTCCTAACAGATACCGAGGAGGAGTACGAGTTTATAAAGAAGCACTGTGAGGACATGGGCTGTGAGTTCGCGCTTGCAAAGGTATGGGCAGAAGGCGGCAAGGGCGGCGAGGAGCTTGCCAATAAGGTTATAAAGACTATCGAGAACAAGAAGAGTGAGCTCAAATTTACATACGAACTCGACACTCCGTTAAAGGATAAGATTGAGGCTATCGCAAAGAAGGTTTACGGCGCAGGCTCAGTCAGCTATTCCTTGGAGGCTTCAAGGATGTTGAAGAAGCTTGAGAAGATGGGCTATGGAAATCTTCCTGTGTGCATGGCAAAGAACCAGTATTCTCTCTCAGACGACCCTAATGCGCTTGGCCGCCCGGAGGGCTTCAACATAAATATCCGCGAGGTGTATGTGAACGCCGGGGCAGGCTTTGTTGTGGCTATAACAGGTACGGTTATGACCATGCCGGGACTGCCTAAGGTTCCTGCTGCGGAGAATATCGACGTGGTTGACGATAAAATCGTGGGATTATTCTAAAAGAAAATTTATGATGTGAGGACTTTTATATGAAAAACTTTTGTGTCAGGGATATAGTTAGTGCCACAGGCGGAGAGCTGTTGTGCGGCGATGGGAATGTGGAGATTGATAATTTTGCGACCAATTCGGGCAAATCTGAGCCGGGACTTATGTTTGCTCCCATAGTCGGTGAGCGGGTTGACGGACATAAGTACATTGGGAACGCTTTCGAGTGCGGTGCATCGGCTTCCCTGACACAGAGCAGGGAGGCTGTAAGTGGTCTGATTTCCGATTGGGAAAATTCCGGCGCGATAGTGAGACCGATTGTGCTCGTGGAAAATTCCGTGAGGGCGATGCAGCTTGTCGCAAGGGAGTACGAGAGCAGGCTGAGTCTCAAAAAGGTGGGGGTGACGGGAAGTGTCGGCAAGACGACCACAAAGGAGATGATTGCATGTGCGCTGTCGGGCGGTTTGAAGGTTTTTAAGACGGCAGGCAATGCCAACAGCCAGATAGGTGTTCCAATCACGCTTATGAATATCTCACCTGACGATGAGGCGGCAGTTGTCGAGATGGGGATGAGTGAGGAGGGCGAGATGAAGCGTCTTGCCACACTCCTCTCGCTCAACGCCGCCGTTATGACAAATATCGGTGTCAGCCATATAGAACAGCTCGGCTCGCAGGAGAATATACTCCGCGAAAAGTGGCATATAACGGATGCGCTTGTGGATGGCGGCTGTATTTTCCTTAACGGTGACGATAAATTCCTTACAGAGCGCGCAAAGCTGTGCAGAGATGATTATTCGGCAGTTTTTGGCGCGGAGTATGACAGAAATCTAAAGGTGGTTACATTTGGCCATGCGTCCGACTGCGATTACAGGGCAGAAAATGTGTATGCCGATGAAAGTGGTGTCGGCTTTGATATGGTTCACGGAGATACAAAGGCCCATGTCAAGCTCAATGTTTTAGGAAGCCACAATGTCAACAATGCGCTTGTGGCTCTTGCGGTGGCAGAGTATTTCGGCGTGGATTTGAAGGCGGCAGTGGAGGCACTTGAGGGATATACGGGTGTAGCCATGAGACAGCAGATTACAAAAAAGGACGGGGTTATCTATATAGATGACTCCTACAATGCAAGTCCCGACTCAATGAAGGCAGGGCTTAGTGTTCTATGCCAGATGCCAGCGGATTACCGTATTGCGGTTCTTGCGGATATGCTTGAGCTTGGCGAGAACACCAAGGAGTACCACAGGCAGGTGGGAGAGTGCGCGGGGCAGAGCAAGGTCGATGAATTGCTTTTGTACGGCGAGCTTGCAAAGTACATCGGCTATGGCGCGGAGCAGTATGTGAAAAATATAAGACATTTTGACACGCTTGAAGATATCACAAAGTATCTTAAAGATGCAGTAAAACCGGGAACAGCGGTATTGTTCAAGGGCTCAAGGGGAATGAAACTCAACGAGGTTGTCGACGGGCTTATAAATTAGTTGTTTGATTGTTGAGATTATGATGCGGGTTCAAGACGCTTTTTGAGCCGTAATATCATCGTGATTGTGTGAGATATGTTTTTGAATTTAACCGAATCAAGTAAGTCCCCTGCGTCAATTGCGAAGAGCAATAGTGGGTGGGGACTTGCACTGCGAAGCAGTTATTTGGTTATGAGCAAGTAGCGAAGCGGATTGCGAATATCCGCTTGACATTTTAGGAGGACTTGTATGATATTAAAGGAATTGATTTCAGAGCTTGACTACACATTGTACAATGGCAGTGAGAATGTTGAGATTACAGAGCTTGTGTGCGATTCGAGGAAGCTTGTGAAGGGCTGTCTTTTTGTGTGCATAAAGGGAACAGTCTTTGACGGACATAATTTTATAGATGAAGCCATAAAGCAGGGCGCGGCTGCGATTATCACGGAGCATGAGGTGGAGATTACAGAGAACAGGAAGAATACGACTTTTATCGCGGCAGCAGATTGCAGAAACACTCTTGCACTTGTGTCGGCGGCGTTCTTTGGTCATCCGGCAAAGCGCCTGTTTACCATAGGAATTACGGGCACAAAGGGAAAAACCACGACGGCTTTCATGGTTCGTGAGATACTTGAAAGATGCGGTTACAAGACAGGTCTTATCGGCACAATCGAGATAATAACAGGTTCAAGGCATATCGAGTCGGCGAACACCACGCCGGAGTCATACGATGTACAGAGATATTTCAAGGAGATGGCTGACAATGGCTGTAAATGCGTTGTCATGGAGGTGTCCTCGCAGGCTCTTATGATGAAGAGATGTGCGGGTATCACGTTTGATATTGGCGTTTTCACAAATCTTGAGCCTGACCATATAGGACCTAATGAACATGCAAGCTTTGAGGATTATATGCACTGCAAGGGACTTTTGTTTAAGCAGTGTAAGACAGGTATCGTAAATTTTGACGACGAGCACACTAATCAGGTGCTTGAGGGACATACATGCTCTGTTGAGACTTATGGGCTTAACGAGGGAGCAGGTCTTAGAGCCGTTAACATTCAGTATGTACATGAGCCGGGGCATATAAGCACCGAGTACGATATCGAGGGCGAGAAGCTTCATATAAAGCTTTCTCTTCCGGGCAAATTCAGCGTGTACAACTCGCTGTGTGCTGTGGCAGTGACAAGACACTTGAATGTCGACGAGGAGAAGCTAAAAGAGGCTCTTTTGACTGTTGCGGTCAAGGGAAGGGTTGAGCCTGTGAAGGTTTCGGACAAATTCATTCTTATGATTGACTACGCACACAATGCCATGAGTTTAAAGAGTATCTTGGAGACGCTTAGGGAATATAACCCTAAGAGGCTTGTCAGCGTTTTCGGCTGCGGAGGCAATCGCTCCAAGCTTCGCCGCTATGAGATGGGTGAGGTTTCGGGAAAACTTGCCGATTTTACCATTATCACATCTGATAATCCAAGGGATGAGGAGCCGCTTGACATTATCGCGGACATAAGAAGCAGCATAGAAAAGACGGGCGGTGAATTTATAGAAATTCCTGACCGCAAGGAGGCAATCCGCTATGCGATAGAGCATGGCAGGGAGGGCGATATAATCGTGCTCGCCGGAAAGGGGCACGAGGACTATCAGGAGATTAAGGGTGTGAAATACCCTATGGACGAGAGAGTGCTTATAAAGGAAGTGCTTGAAGAAATCGGTGCCACTGCAAAGCAGTGACATGGGGGATTAAGATGTGGTTTGCAGATATCATAGTTGATATTTCTATTGATAAACTTGATAAGACATTTCAGTATATTCTGCCGGATGAGCTTCTAGGCAGCGTTGAGATAGGCTCTCAGGTAAATGTTCCGTTTGGAAGCAGGAAAATAACGGGATATGTTGTGAACATCACCGACGAGCCGGAATTTGATGTGGCAAGGATGAAGCTTGTCGAGTCGCTTGTGGACAATTCGGTGTCGATAGAGGGGCGCATGATAAAGCTTGCCTACTGGATGAAGCACAACTACGGCTCAACCATAAATCAGGCGCTAAAGACCGTGCTGCCCGTTAAGGAGACGGTTAAGGAAAAAAAGCAGAGCATTATTTCACTGTCAAAGGAATATGCGGATGACTCCGAAAAGCTTGGCAATTTTCTAAAAGAGTGTGAGAGAAAGCACTATGCGGCAAAGCAGAGGCTTGTCGGGGCACTTTCGGAAAATGGCGCTCTCGACGAGGGGATTGTGAGGGCGAAGCTTAACATTTCCGCGTCCACTGTCGCGGCACTTGTAAAGCAGGGCGTGGTTGTAAAGGACGACAATCAAGTGTACCGCAATCCGATTAGCAGGAAATATGAGCATACAGCAAAATGTCAATTAAATCCTGAGCAGAGCTATGTCGCAAATTCCATTATAGATGATTACGACAACGGAAAACGAGGAACATATTTGATAAAAGGTGTGACGGGAAGCGGCAAGACGGAGGTTTATCTGGAAATTATTGAGCATGTGCTGTCACAGGGCAGGCAGGTTATAATGCTTATCCCGGAGATTTCATTGACTTACCAGACCGTTATGCGCTTTTACAGGCGGTTTGGGGATGTGGTTTCGATACTCAATTCAAGAATGTCAAAGGGTGAGCGCTACGACCAGTATCTGCGCGCAAAAAGGGGCGATATAAAGATTATGATTGGTCCCCGTTCGGCACTTTTTGCGCCGTTTGACAATCTTGGGCTTATCGTTATAGATGAGGAGCACGAGGGCGCATATAAGAGCGATGCAGTTCCAAAGTATCATGCAAGGGAGACGGCGATAGAACTTGCGTCCATGTGCGGTGCTTCTGTTGTTCTCGGCTCGGCAACCCCGTCCGTGGATGCCTACTACAAGGCGAGAAGCGGCGAGTACAAGCTTTTTGTGCTTGAAAACAGAGCCGGGGACAGTATTCTCCCTGAGGTTGAGACAGTTGACCTTAGAGAGGAATTAAAGAGCGGAAACAAATCAATATTCAGCAGAAAGCTTAAAAAGCTTATGGAGGAACGTCTTGCACAAAAGGAGCAGATTATGCTTTTTTTGAACAGACGAGGCTATGTTGGATTTATTAATTGCAGAGAGTGCGGACATGTGATAAAATGTCCACATTGTGATATAGCACTGACAGCCCACAACAATGGAAGGTTAGTGTGTCATTATTGCGGCTACAGCGAGCCGGACAAGAAGATATGCCCGGAATGTGGCTCAAAATATATAGGCGGCTTCAAGGTGGGAACAGAGAAGATAGAGCAGGCGGTCAAGGAGACTTTTCCGACAGCCCGTGTCCTTCGCATGGACTTTGACACGACAAAGGGCAAGGAGGGGCACGAGAAGATACTTGAGGAGTTTGCAAGCGGAAATGCCGATATTCTTGTGGGAACACAGATGATTGTCAAGGGGCATGACTTTCCAAACGTTACTCTCATGGGCATACTGCTCGCTGACTTGTCGCTGTACTCGTCGGATTTTCGAGCGCAGGAGAGGACATTTGAGCTTCTGACACAGGCGGCAGGGCGGGCAGGCCGCGGAAGTAAGCGCGGAAATGTGGTTATACAGTCATACGACCCGTCGCATTACAGTATCCAGACCGCAATGCACCACGACTATGATGCTTTTTACGAGCAGGAGATAATGTACAGGGAGCTTATGGACTATCCGCCCGTGTCAAATCTTCTGACGGTGAAAGTCTCATCAAAGTATGAGCCGCTCGCAAATGATGCCGCGGTGTGGCTTTTGGATGCGGCAAAGAGGGAATTGGAAAAAATATATGGCGATGCGGAGTTTGAAATGCCTAGGGCGATAGGCCCTTCTAAAGCCTCAGTTTATAAACTTAATGATATTTTTTCAGTTCTTTTATTTTTTAAACATAAACAGTACACAGTTCTGACACAGGTTAAGGATATATTAGAGAAGTATATAAGGGAACATGAGCAGGACTTCAAGATGGTGAGTGTACAGTTTGATTTTAACCAATAGTCAAAAATAATCTATAAGAAAAGAGGAAAATAAAATGGCACTTAGACAGATTAGAACAATCGGAGACCCTTGCCTTAACAAAGTATGCAGGGAGGTAGACGAGGTCAACGAGCGTACACTTACACTTATCGACGACATGCTCGACACAATGTATGAGGCTGACGGCGTTGGTCTTGCAGCGCCTCAGGTTGGAGTTTTAAAGAGAATAGTTGTAATTGATGTCGGAGACGGCCCGATTGTCATGATTAATCCTGAAATTCTTGAGACGAGCGGAAGCCAGACTGGAAGTGAAGGGTGTCTTAGCGTTCCGGGCAAGGCTGGAAATGTTACAAGACCTAACTATGTCAAGGCTAAGGCTTACGACGAGGAGATGAACGAGTACACGATAGAGGGCGAGGAGCTTCTTGCGCGCGCTATATGCCATGAACTCGCACATCTTGACGGACATCTCTACACGGAGCTTGTCGAGGGTGAACTTGTCGACACAGAGTCTGCTGAGGACAAGAAGAAAAAGCACAGAAAGTAATTTTATTTATTTTTAATATTTAGGTCAATGCAATGTGTTGATAAAGCGGTTAGTCAGAGTTAGATGGAGGATTTAGATGAGAGTAGTCTTTATGGGAACGCCCGATTTTGCGGTTGGAACTTTAAAGGAGCTTATTTTGGCAGGGCATGAGGTGGCAGCGGTTGTCACACAGCCCGACAAACCAAAGGGCAGAGGAAAAGAGCTCCTTATGACACCGGTAAAGGCGGAGGCGTTAAAACATGATATACCGGTGTACCAGCCGGAAAAGATAAGAAAGAATGAAGAATTTTTAGAGGAGCTGAAAAAAATCAATCCCGATGTGATAGTTGTTGTCGCATTTGGACAGATTCTTCCGGTCAGTGTACTCGAACTTCCAAAGTACGGCTGTGTGAATGTACACGCATCACTTCTTCCTATGTACCGCGGTGCGGCACCTTTGCAGTGGGTAATCATAAACGGAGAGAAAGTAAGCGGTGTGACGACGATGCAGATGGACAAGGGGCTCGACACGGGCGACATGCTTTTAAAGGAGAAGGTTGAGATTGCTCCTAAGGAAACCTATGAGACCTACCACGACAAGCTCGCCGTCGTAGGTGCGAAGCTCCTTATAAAGACGCTTGAGGGCTTAGAAGCCGGCACAATCACTCCTGTGAAGCAGGAGGGCGATACATGCTACGCTTCAATGATAGACAAGAGCCTTGGAAATCTCGATTTTACAAAAAATGCCGTGGAGCTTGAAAGGCTTATGAGAGGACTTGACCCGGCTCCCGCAGCCTACACTTTCCTGGACGGAAAGATGTTGAAGCTTTTTGGCGCAGACGTGGTTGACACCGATAAGGAATACAGCCCGTCCGAATGTGGCATAATAACCAACATAACAAAGAACACTTTTGACATAACAACAGGTGCAGGAGTACTCAGGGTGAATGAAGTACAGCTGGAGGGAAAGAAGCGCATGGATGCGGGGTCATTCCTTCGAGGATATAAGCTCGCAGATGGAGCAGCACTAAAAAATTCAAGACACTAGATTAAGAATTTGGATTATTGTAAATTTTTTATGGAAAGGATGATACACATGGCATTAGCTTACTATTCATACGGCTACGGTTACGACCCGACATGGTTTTTGCTCATAATCACGGGTATCATAGCTGTAGTGGCGCAAATACGCGTCTCGTCAAGCTTTGCTAAGTACAGCAAGGTACAGAGCCGCACAGGGCTTACGGGTGCGGAGGCGGCGGAGAGAATACTCCACTCAAAGGGAATATACGATGTGAGAATACAGCATATAGCGGGCAGTCTCACGGATAATTACAATCCGACGAACAAGACACTCAATCTGTCCGATGCCACCTACAATTCGCGCTCAGTTGCAGCGATAGGTGTTGCGGCTCATGAGTGCGGACATGCTATACAGCACGATGAGGGATACTCATTTCTCACATTCAGGACAATGCTTTTCCCTATCGCAAGCTTTGGCTCGCAGTTTTCGTTTATACTTATTTTACTTGGACTTTTCTTTGGCTCATTCAGTATACTGATTGATATAGGAATTATACTTTTCTCGTTCGCAGTGCTTTTCCAGATTGTGACACTGCCTGTAGAGTTTAACGCATCATCGAGGGCGCTGACGCTGTTGGCTGACAACGGCATACTCTATTCGGGAGAAGTTGAGCAGACAAAGAAGGTTCTTAGTGCGGCTGCAATGACTTATGTGGCAAGTGCCGCCACAGCAATTATTCAGCTTGCAAGATTACTTATGCTGAGAGGAAGAAATCGTGACTAATACGATAAATGAAAGAGAAATAGCTCTCGATATTCTTATGGAGATTAATGAGAAGGAGCAGTATATACATGTGCTGTTAAACGAGGCACTCCGCAAATATCAGTATCTCGAAAAGAATGAGAGAGCTTTTATATCAAGACTTGTAAAAGGAACAATGGAACGCAGACTGACACTTGATTATGTAATTAACCAAGTGTCTTCTGTGCGTGTAAATAAGATGAAGCCGCTCATAAGAAATCTCATGCGCATGAGTGTGTACCAGATGATGTACATGGAGCAGGTTCCGGTGAGTGCGGTCTGCAATGAGGCGGTGAAGCTCGCAAAGAAGAGAAAATTTAATAATCTGAGCGGATTTGTGAACGGTGTGCTTAGAAACATAAGCAGGCAGCTCCCGCAGATGGAGTTTCCTGACGACTACAGTATTAAATATTCCGTTCCGAAAGAGCTTGTCGATATGTTAAAATCAGCTTACGGTGATGATGCCGCGAAGCTGATTTTTGAGAGCTTTTTGAAGGAGCGAACTGTGTCTGCCATGACAAACACAGGGAAGATTTCCAAGAAAGAGCTGGTTGAAAGGCTTACAGAGCAGGGCATTACCGTGAAGGATGCCCCGTATGTGAAGGATGCCTTTATTTTGTCGGATTACAATTATCTTGACGATATACCGGAATTTTCGGAGGGCATGTTTCAGATACAGGACATAAGCAGCATGCTTGCAGGCACTATAGCTATGCCTAAAAAGAACAGCACAGTGCTCGATGTGTGCGCAGCTCCCGGCGGAAAGAGCATATTTGCCGCGCTTATGATGGGCGGGACAGGTCATGTTATATCAAGGGATGTGTCGGATAGAAAGACGGAGCAGATAGAGGAGAATATAGAAAGGCTTGGACTTGAAAATGTGACTGTTGAGGTGGCAGATGCCGCCGTGCACAACGCACAGGATGATGAGCGCGCCGACCTTCTTATCGCCGACCTGCCATATTCAGGGCTTGGAATAATAGGAAGCAAGCCCGACATAAAATATAATGTGAGTGCGGATAAAATAGAAGGGATTGTGAAGCTTCAAAGGAGCATATTGGATGCTGTGTGCAGCTATGTTAAGCGTGGCGGCTACATGGTGTATTCGACATGCACACTCAATCCTCAGGAAAACGAGGAGAATGTACGATATATTAAAAGTAAAGGGTTTGAGACGGTTGATATATCAGCGTCTCTTCCTAATGAGCTTATAGAGGATGCAAAAAAGGCGGGAGACACATTTTATGACAAGCTTGTGAATGACGCAAAAAGTGGTATGCTCACACTTATTCCGGGCGTTTATGAATGTGATGGCTTTTTTGTGGCAAAGCTAAAGAGAATATAAGAGAAATCTGGAGGAGATATAATGGATAAAGGCACTGGTGATGTTCCACATAGCGATATAGAACCACTCACTAAATCAGAGGTTACGCAGCTTATAGGGACACTTGGCGAAAATAATTTTGCGGGTGAGCAGACGTATATGAAGCTTCCATACAGCGATATAAAATCGCTCACAAAATCAGAGCTTGTACAGCTTATAGGGGCACTCGGCGAAAAAAAATTCAGGGCGGAGCAGGTGTACGACTGGATTCATAAAAAGCTGGTCACGGACTACGACGATATGAAGAACGTGCCTAAGACTTTAAAGGAGAAACTTGCAAACATAAGTCCGCTCACTGTTGTGACACAGGTTGACAAGCAGGTTTCAGCAATAGATGGGACGGCGAAATATCTTTTCAAACTCGCCGACGGCAATCTTATAGAGAGTGTTCTCATGAGATACCGCTTTGGCAATTCGGTGTGCATTTCATCGCAGGCGGGCTGCCGTATGGGATGTAAGTTCTGTGCATCGACTTTGAACGGACTTTCGAGAAGTCTTCTTCCGTCGGAGATGCTTGACCAGATATACAGGATACAGGCTGACACGGGCGAGAGAGTGTCACATGTGGTCATAATGGGTACGGGAGAGCCATTTGACAACTATGACAATGTGAGAAGATTTATAACGCTTCTGACGGATGAGAACGGAATTAATATAGGAGCTAGGAACCTGACAATATCGACATGCGGAATTGTGCCGAGAATAAGGCAGTTTGCGGACGAACAGCTTCAGGTCAACCTTGCCATATCGCTTCATGCGCCGAATGACGAGCTCAGAAAGACTTTGATGCCGGTTGCAAACAAGTATTCCATTGAGGAGCTTATGGACGCTTGCCGGTATTATGTGAATAAGACATCGAGAAGAATTACATACGAGTACAGTCTTGTCAAGGGAGTGAACGACGGCAGGGAGCAGGCTATGGAGCTTATACGTCTTATAAAAGGAATGAACTGCCATGTCAATTTAATTCCAGTAAATCCTATAAAAGAGAGGGATTTTAAGCAGACTGAGGGCCCGCAGATAAGCAATTTTAAAAATCTTCTTGAAAAAAACGGGATTGCATGTACAATAAGAAGAGAGATGGGAAGAGATATTGACGGGGCTTGTGGACAGTTGCGCAAAAGTCATTTAGATGAAGATAACGCAGAGTAGTATTTGCGTGGAGGAATGTAATGAGGGCATATGCAGCTACAGATGTAGGCAGAGTAAGAAAGGTCAACCAGGATTACATCTTTTGCAGTATGAGACCGATAGGTAAGCTTCCGAATCTGTTTATAGTGGCAGATGGAATGGGAGGTCATAAAGCAGGTGACCTGGCTTCACGCTATACAGTGGAGACCTTGGTAGAGAATATTGAGAATACACATTCTGATAATCCGATTACAATTATAAATGATGCTATTGTAAATGCCAACAGACTGTTGCTTGATAAGGCGGCGGAGTCTGAGGATTATACGGGTATGGGAACAACTTTGGTCGTATGTACGATTATCGGGGAATCTATGTACGTTGCCAATGTGGGAGACAGCAGATTGTATTTGTATGACGGTAAGCTTTCGCAGATAACAAGAGACCACTCGCTTGTCGAGGAGATGGTTGCCCTTGGAAAGCTTAACCGTGACGAGGCGAGAAAGCACAAGAGAAAGAATGTGATTACGCGCGCTATAGGCGGTGGCAGGGAAGTCATGGCGGACTTCTTTGAGGCGGAGCTGACAGCAGGTAACAGGATTGTTATGTGCTCTGACGGACTTAGCAATATGGTGGATGATGGGGAAATTGAACAGGTGTTGTCATCAAACTTATCTATTGAGGACAAGACAAGAAAGCTGATAGATAGAGCGAATGACAACGGCGGCTTGGATAACATCGCCGTTGTCATTGTGGAACTCTAGTAGGAGGTAATATGTTAAAGCCAGGAATGTTTATTGCAGACAGGTATGAAATTCTCGGGAAAATAGGTTCCGGTGGAATGTCAGATGTCTATAAAGCAAAAGACCACAAGTTGAACAGAAATGTTGCAATCAAGGTTTTAAAGCCTGAATTTAGTGAGGATAGGTCTTTTGTGACCAAGTTCCGTGTGGAGGCACAGTCAGCGGCAGGACTTATACACGCAAACATTGTAAACGTATACGATGTCGGAGACGAGGGCGGAATATACTATATTGTCATGGAGCTTGTCGAGGGAATAACTCTCAAGAAATATATAGAGAAAAAGGGCAGGCTCGGAGTCAGGGAGGCTGTCAGCATTGCAATTCAGGTGGCACAGGGAATTGAAGCGGCGCATAACCACCATATTGTTCACCGCGATATCAAGCCTCAGAATATTATTATTTCCAAGGAAGGCAAGGTAAAAGTGACGGATTTTGGCATTGCGAGGGCGGCTTCGTCCAACACAATCAACTCCAATGCCATGGGTTCGGTTCACTATATTTCGCCTGAGCAGGCGAGAGGCGGCTACAGCGATGAAAAGAGCGATATATATTCATTTGGTATCATGCTGTACGAGATGATTACCGGAAGAGTGCCGTTTGAGGGTGACACAACGGTGTCAGTCGCTTTGCAGCATATTCAGGATGATATAGTCTCTCCTGCTGAGATTGTTCCGGGTATACCTGTCAGCGTGGAGAAGATTGTGCTCAAATGTACCCAGAAGAGGACAGAGAGACGATACCAGAACATGTCAGACCTCATAGCTGACCTCAAACATTCACTTGTCGCTCCGAATGAAGATTTCGTTGTTATGCGCCCGGTTGCCAGCAATGGGCCGACAAAGATGATTACAGAGGATGAGCTCGATATGATTCATCAGATGTCGGCGATTAAGTCAACTAATATAACGAGCAGAAAAAAGGCTGACGATTATCCGGAGTATGATGAACCGGATTATGAAGGTACTGATGGTGACAGTGAAGATGTGAGTGATAACCGTGATTTGGACGACGATTACGACAAGGATGACGATGAAAAGGGAGGAAATTCGACGATAGACAAGGTGATAACAGCACTTGGAATTTCTGTCGCAGTCATTATTGTCATAATAACGATATTTATTATTTTAAAGATGGTTTCAGTTCTCTCAGGGAGTGGAAATCAGGGAAATACGAACCAGACGACGACACAGGCCACACAGGATAGCGATGGAAGAGTTGAGGTGCCTCGCGTTACAGGGTATACCTACGAGGAGGCACAGAAAATGTTAAACGATGTAAATCTTGGAGTTAAGTTCACCTACGATTACTCGTCATACGATACGGGAATGGTCATTGAGCAGAATGTGGCGGCAGGAAGCAGAGTTAAGGAGCATACCACAATCGTGCTAACTGTAAGTCAGGGACAGGAATCATTCTCGATGATTAATGTCGATGGCTGGACGGAGGAAGATGCCACAAATGCTCTTACCGACCTTGGACTTACGGTTAAGACGGAATATATTCAGAGTTCCGATGTCGAGCAGTTCCATGTTGTGAGCTCGACACCTAAGCATCTTGCAAAGGTTAAGCAGGGTGATGAGGTGACACTCTATATCAGCATGGGTGATGGAAAGGTATATACAGAAGTTCCTAATCTGGTTGGAATGACTGAGGATGACGCTAAGAATGCAATCGTATCCAAAGGCTTTGTTGTAGGTACGATAAAGCGTGAGGGCAGCCAGACGGTTGATTTTGGGCGTGTAATCGCGCAGAGTGGACCGACGGCGGGAGAGAAGGCAGCCGAGGGCTCAACAATCAGTTTTGTTGTGAGTACAGGTTCCGACCCGTCAATTAAGTATGTATATTTGTCAAAGACGGTTCTTGCGGAGGATTTGACCTCTGGTGAAAGTAAGGTGCCGGAAGATGCCACATTTATAAGACTTACTTTTATACTTGTGCAGGGTGAAAATGAGAGGAACATAGCAGCGCAGGAATACTCATCATATTCAGGAATGGTTGAGAAGTCAATTCAGGTCAAGGAGGCTCTCTCTGATTTTGAAAAGGGAAATGCTCAGCTCAAGGTATTTGCTTACTATGTTTCACCATCAGATGAGCAGACGATACAGCTTTGCTTGTTGGATGTTACACTTACAGAGTAGTGGGAAGTTATTATGCAGGGTAAGATAATCAAAGGAATTGCAGGATTTTATTATGTCCATGTGCAGAATACGCAAGTGCCAGATGCACATATGCAACATGCATTTGGGCAAGATGAAAATGAAAATTCGGAACTTGTACAAAATGATGCAGATGCGCATTTAAATTCAAATGTACATGGCGCAGGAATATACGAGTGCAAGGCGAAGGGCGGATTCCGCAACAAAAATATCAAGCCCCTTGTCGGTGACAATGTGGAGATAGATGTTGTGGATGAGGAAAAGTTTCTTGGGAATATTGTCGAGATACTTCCAAGAAGCAGCGAGATGATAAGACCGGCTGTTGCCAATGTCGACCAGGCGCTTCTTGTGTTTGCCATATCATCCCCAGCGCCTAATCTAAGGCTTCTTGACAGCTTTTTAGTTATGATGGAGGGCTATGAGCTGCCGACAATCATATGCTTTAACAAGATTGATGAGTCAGGGCAGGAGGAGTTTGAAAGGCTTGCAAGGATATATGAGAAGAGCGGGAGCCGTGTTATATTTACAAGTACTGTGACAGGAGAGGGACTTGAGGAGTTAAAAGTTATGCTTAAAGGGCATACGACGGCTCTTGCCGGGCCGTCGGGTGTCGGCAAATCATCGATACTCAATGCGCTTGTCGAGAATGTTCATATGGAGACGGGAAGCATAAGCGATAAGATTGGACGCGGACGACATACCACGAGACATTCGGAGGTGTTTGTGCTCGATGATGACAGCTATATCCTTGACACGCCGGGCTTTACCTCCTTGTCGGTCATGGTCGATGACAAGTCAAAGCTAAGATTTTATATTCCCGAATTTGACGAGTACGAGGGAGAGTGCAGATTTGCGGGCTGTGTGCATGTGAATGAGCCTGACTGTGCGGTCAAGGGTGCGGTGAAGGATGGGCTCATAAATCAGTTGAGATACGACAGCTATGTTGACATGTACCATGAGCTTGAGAAGAATATTAGAAAAAAATAATATATTAGTGTTGGAAGTAATAAGAGACAGTTTACGCTTATATGAAAGAATTTTGTACTTTTGACATATAATAATAAAAAACTCATGGAGCTTTACATAAGCTCCATGAGTTTTTTTACGTTGTCGGCTGCGTCGCCCTTGAACACGGTTGAGCCTGCCACAACCACATTGGCACCGGCTTCACATATTCGGTGTATATTGTCGAAGTTGACACCACCGTCAACCTCTATGTCAAAGCACAGTCCAAGCTCGTCGCGCAGACGGGCGGTTTTAGAAAGCTTATCTATTGAACTTTCAATAAATTTCTGACCGCCAAAGCCCGGATTTACACTCATTATCAGAACCATGTCCACAAGGGGCATAAATTCCTTGATTTTGCTGACAGGAGTTGAAGGATTTAGGGTTATTCCCGCCTTTACGCCGAGACTTTTTATTTTTTGCAGGGTGACAGCAGGATTTGCGCAAGCCTCGACATGGATTGTGATTATGTCTGCTCCAAGTGTTGCAAATTCCTCAACATATCTTATGGGCTCTTCTATCATAAGGTGAACATCAAAAATCTTTTTTGTGACAGGGCGGATTGACTTTATTATAGGCATTCCAAACGAAATGCTTGGAACAAATATTCCGTCCATAACATCAATGTGGATATATTCCGCTCCGGCTTCATCGATTGTGCGTATATCGCGCGCAAGATTTCCGAAATCAGCGGACAAAATCGATGGTGATAAAATCTTTTTATAGTTCATTTTTACTCCATTCCGCCCTAAGAAGGCAAAAATAACGGGGCTTTTTTGTCAATCAGATATTTGTTGCTATCGTAGCGCAAGTCCTCGTCTCTGCCTCTTAATTATTGCTTCATGCAATAGAAGAGAGGGACTTCCATGATAGTATTAAATGTTTAAGTCATTTTGTACAGGTCTGTAAAAAAGTTCCCTCACCTCATCAGGATTTTTGGTCTGGGCGAGAATCCACATCAGCTTTGCCACGATGGCCTCCGTCGTCATGTCGTAAGCTTCCATGAGGCGGTATTTTTTCTTTATGACCTGACCGACCATATACACTGACATGTCGCTGCCCTCATGCGGAACCTGTGTAGTCATTACAAGCGCTTTTCCGCAGGCAATCCAGTCGGCTACCGCGTCGATGAAGTCCTCGTTGTCATAGCAGGGAATACCGCCGACACCGAAACTCTCAATGACAAGACCGTCATAGTGTTCTTTCAAAAATGAGAATATGTCAGCGTTCATCCCCGGGACAAGGCGCAGCACGAAAACCTTAGGGTCGAGACTTGTGTAAAAATCAGGGCCGTTTTCAGATACTTTTTCTTCTATATAATATCTTACACGGCGGTCACGGACGATGGCAATCTCCGGAAAGTCGATGCTCTTAAACGCATTGAAGCTCTTTGTGTGCGTCTTTCTTGCGCGCGTCCCCAAGATAACCTTGTTGTCAAACAGAAGGTGGACTCCGTGTGCGCGCTCATCACATGCAAAGACTATGGCGTTTAAAAGGTTGCTCCTCGCGTCCGAGTCGACGGATGCAAGAGGGCGCTGTGAGCCTGTTATGACAATGGGCTTCATGCTGTTTTGAACCATGTAGGAGAGGGCGGCGGCAGTGTATGCCATTGTGTCGGTTCCGTGTGTTATCACAAATCCGTCGTAGGAACAGTAGTGCTCCTTTAGGCATTTGACCATCGCAATCCAGTGCTGGTAACAGACATTGGTGCTGTCGAGATTGAACAGTCCATAAGTTGTTATCGAGCAGATTTCGTCCACCTCGGGTATATATTGAAGTATCTCGTCCGAGGTGACGGAAGGGGTAAGA
This sequence comes from Eubacteriales bacterium, assembly GCA_050874385.1. Taxonomy (GTDB): domain Bacteria; phylum Bacillota; class Clostridia; order Lachnospirales; family Lachnospiraceae; genus CAG-882. The sequence continues at coordinate 76 of JBNMKO010000020.1, read as the reverse complement.
CCGTCAGAGGTCGGTGTCGAAGCTATGGTGCCGCCTGTTGTGATTAGAAAAATTCTTTTCATACATGTCTCCTATC
>JBNMKO010000019.1:0-43582 GCA_050874385.1 Eubacteriales bacterium | reverse complement strand
GGATTTCGACACCGACGGTACAGTTGTTTTTGAGTGCCTTTGTGAGGGTTGTCTCCGCGTAGTCGTTTAGGTATGCGCGGTTGGGAAGTCCAGTGAGCGCGTCGTGCTGTGACTGCGACAGAAGTGCCTTGTTGCGGTGCACAAGCTCATAGTGCTGTTTATGTATGAGCTGGTTTTCGTGGTGAATCTGTTCCGCGCGAAGTGTCTCCTTCCATTCCTGAACACGCTGTCTTGCGTAGAGATTGAAAAGCTGCATGGAGTATCTGCTAAAGGCAGCATTGTCGTTGGTCGAAACGGCGACCTCTATTCTCTCCTCCAAAAGCCTGCAAAACAGATAGTGCGGTGCGTGCATTGTCTCGGATTTCAAAATAAAGGCATCTAAAAGTGCCGTGTAGTCATCTCTTGAGCACAATTTTTCCTTAATTTTTATATATGCAATTATGTCATCCGCAAAGGTTGTGAAGTTGGTAAGTTCACTTAGGGCTGTATCTGTGAGTGCCATATATTTGAGCGCATTATCCTTGTCATCTTTAAAATAGTATAAAGTTGCAAGATAATTGTACACGACAAAATTCTCGTGCGGAATGTTATGGTTGTCCATGTCGGCAAGGTAGGTCTGTATGTGTGCCAGATTTGCATCTAACTCGTCCTCATTTCCGGAGGCAATCAGACAATAGCCCTGATTGCACAGCGTAAAGAGCAGAACCCTCATCGCGTCATATGGTGTGTCAGTCATGCTTCTTTTGGTGTACTTAATCGCCTCAGCGTAGTGGTAGAGCGCACGCTCATAATTGTCGGTGCGGTGAAATATATCGGCTAGATTGGACTCCGCCATTCCGCGCACATAGTGAAGCTGGTATTGTATACATGTATCTATGCTGTAGAGCAGATAGTCGACAGCCTTTGGCGAGTCGCCGATTGCCTGTGTGAACAGTCCGAGTATATTGTAGGAGCGCGCTATAAACTCATATTCGTGAGCCTTTTGCTGGTATTTGATACCTTCAAGGGCGCATCTTATAGCCTCCTCGGGGGTGTTGTCAGTGGAATAGTAGTGCATGAGACAAAAGTATGCAAAGCCAAACAAAAAGTCTGACTGTTCCTCGGACGCACATGCCAAAAGCTGCTCACAATACGGCTTGTAGCTGTGATAATCGGTTGTTCTTAGAAGAAAATAGTTATCCTGTGCCTGCTTTATGCACGCCTGAATTTCAGGGGCAAAATTCTCTATATTCGTATTACATTGCGTAGTTGGATTAAGCATAATAAATTCCCCACCATCAATAAACCTAAAGTTGCTCAGATACCTAATTTGTTTGATTATACACAAAAAATCTTTTTTGTACAATATATTTTATTTGACTAAATTGGAAAAACATATAAAATTATTTTTATGGGATATTAAAGGCATAATCGCGAATGAACAGGCATATATTGCAAGTTTGCGTCAAAGTTGGAGACAGTTTGATATAATATAGATAATTGCGGAATTTAATTTATTCATATTGGCAAATTGTACAGCTGTTAAGTTAAAAATCTGAATTTTGCAATAGCCTAATAAAAGAGGAAATGGAGTGTTGACATGCAAAAGAAATATATAATGGCACTTGACCAGGGGACTACAAGCTCAAGATGTATTATTTTTGACAGACAGGGAAATATGGTAAGTGTGGCACAGAAGGAATTTGAGCAGATATACCCTAGGGCGGGCTGGGTTGAGCACGACGCGATGGAGATTTGGTCGTCGCAGTACGGAGTTGCGGCGGAGGCGATGGCTAAGATTGGGGCAGATGCGGCTGACATAGATGCAATCGGAATAACCAACCAGAGGGAGACCACGATAGTGTGGGATAAGAATACAGGAGTACCTGTCTATAATGCGATATGCTGGCAGTGCCACAGAACGGCGGACAGGATAGAAGAGCTTAAAAGACAGGGATATGACAGGCTGATAAAGGAAAAGACCGGGCTTGTTCCCGACGCGTATTTCAGCGCGACAAAGATAGGCTGGATACTCGACAATGTGGACGGTGCAAGGCAGAGGGCGGAGAACGGAGAGCTGCTTTTTGGGACGGTGGACACATGGCTTATATGGAAGCTTTCTAAGGGAAGGATATTTGTAACGGATTACACGAATGCGTCGAGAACGATGCTTTTTAACATACACAAGAGGTGCTGGGATGAGGAGCTCCTTGAGCTTTTTGATATACCGCGCAGTATGCTCGCAGATGTCAGACCGTCAAGCTGCATATATGGCACGACGGACGAGGGGCTGCTCGGAGGAGAGATAAGGATTGCGGGGGCAGCAGGAGACCAGCAGGCGGCACTTTTTGGGCAGTGCTGCTTTGGCGAGGGAGATGTAAAAAACACATACGGTACGGGATGTTTTCTGCTTATGAATACGGGAAAGAGGGCTTTTGAGTCGGAGCATGGTCTTATAACGACGATAGCGGCGGACTCGTGTGAGGAGCCGAGCTATGCGTTTGAGGGAAGTGTATTTGTGGCAGGTGCGGCTATACAGTGGCTTAGAGATGAAATGAGAATGATAGACAACTCGGCGCAGTCGGAGGAGTATGCAAGGCAGGTGCCCGACACCAACGGAGTGTATGTGGTTCCGGCGTTCACGGGGCTTGGTGCGCCGTATTGGAACCAGTACTGCCGAGGCATGGTCGTCGGTATAACGAGAGGGTGCAGCAAGGAGCATTTTGTGAGGGCGACGCTTGAGTCACTTGCCTATCAGACCTACAGCGTGTTAAAGGCTATGGAGCAGGACACGGGACTTCCTATAAGCCGTTTGAGAGTCGACGGCGGCGCGAGCGCAAATGATTTTTTGATGCAGTTTCAGTCGGATATTTTGGGCGCGGACGTGTTAAGACCTGAGTGCATTGAGACGACGGCTCTGGGCGCGGCGTACCTTGCCGGGCTTGCGACGGGGTACTGGGAGAGCAAGGAGGAGATAGAGAAAAACTGGCAGCTCTCACACAGATTTATCCCAAATATGCCGGAGGAGACAAGGCTTGAGAGACTTAAAGGATGGGAGAAGGCTGTAAAATGTGCGCTTATATGGCAGGAATGATTATATATTGAGAAAAAGACGAAAATATGCTAAAATATTTTAAAAATATTTGGACAAGTCGAGTGTGGTTCCTGTTTGGGTTGAAGTGCATGGGACTGTGGTATTTGATTGATTTTGTTCTCAATATTTAGCGCAAAAATATGTCTTGGAGGTTGTTTATGGATATTGTATGTTTGGATTTAGAGGGAGTTCTTGTGCCGGAGATATGGATAGCTTTCGCTAAGGAGAGCGGCATTGATGAGCTTAAAAAGACTACAAGGGATGAGCCTGATTACGACAAGCTTATGAGATGGCGCATAGGGGTGTTAAAAGAGCATGGTCTTGGGCTTAAACAGATTCAGGACACGATAGCAAAGATTGACCCGCTTCCGGGTGCTAAGGAGTTTTTGGATGAGCTGCGCGCGCTCACACAGGTTGTTATCGTGTCAGATACGTTTTCTCAGTTTGCCACACCGCTTATGAGAAAGCTTGGATGGCCGACCATATTCTGCAATTCGCTCGAGGTAGCGCAGGACGGCGAGATTACAGGCTTTAAGATGAGATGCGAGCAGTCTAAGCTTACGACGGTGAAGGCTTTGCAGTCCATAGGTTTTGACACGATAGCCAGCGGTGACAGCTACAATGATTTGGGGATGATTAAGGCTGGAAAGGCGGGCTTCCTTTTTAAGAGTACGGATAAGATTATCGCTGAAAATCCCGATATTCCGGCTTATGAGACGTATGACGAGCTTTTAAAGGCTATAAAAAATGTTCTTGAGTAGTGTGTGGAAAACACTAAGTATGGTAAATAATGCTGACCAGACAGTAAAAAAAATGTCTTGGATGTATTCCGGCTAACATAGCCGAGTTAATTTTATAAGAATAACATTTTATACGGGATTGGGGATTTTCAGGATGAAAACATGGAGAAGTATATTGGCAGCGGGATGTGTGTGTATATTGGCACTTACTTCATGCAGCAAAGGAACAGATACTTCTGTCACATTAGTTGAGACAGAGCAGGAGATGACTACGACGGAGAAAGAGACGACAACGCAGGAAACTACCACACAGAAAGAGACCGCCACACAAAAGCCGGCAAAAAACGAGACAGAGACAAAGAACACAACAAGGAAAAATGCAACAACCGAGGAGGAAGAGGAGTCTACGCAGGAGACTACAACCAAGGAGACCGAGTCGGAGGAGGATGAGACCACACAGGAGTCCACGACAGAGGAGACAGAAGCACAGACGACGACGCAGGAAATTACGACAGAGGAGACCGAGTCGGAAGATGATGCTGCCGCGCAGGAGTCCACGACAGCGGAGACAGAAGCTGAGACAACCACACAGGAAGTCACGACAACAGAGGCAGAAACAGAGACAACCACACAGGAGGTCGTAAAAAAGCCTGTTGAAAATACAGCCGAATTAAGTGCGGCGGCATTGCAGGCACTGCCGGGAATTGTGTGCTGGGGCGACTCTCTCACCTATGGCTACGGTGGGAATGGTGAGAGCTATCCGGCGACCCTTCAACGTCTTATAAATGAGCGCCTTGTAAGCGGAATACCGGTTGTGAACAATGGAGTGTGTGTGGAACAGACATACACAATCATGGCAAGGGCTGGAGTGTGGCCGATGTTGGCTAACAAATTTACAATTCCCGCTGACTGTACACCGGTTGAGATACATGTTGAACTTCAAAATGGCATGTATACCAATCTCACAGCATTTGGGGATGCCGGACTCAATCCGGTCACAATAGCAGGTATTAAGGGAATATTAACAGATGATTACCATTCAGATGCATATGGGTACTGTTATTTTACAAGATTAGAGCCGGGTGAGGAGCTTGAAGTCGAAGGTGGAACCGTTATACATTCCGCGGGAGCCGACATGTATGGCGGATATATCAATGTGATTTTCATGGGCGAGAACGGAGTTTATGAAAATGCTGAGGATTTGATATCGCAGTACCAGCTTTTTATAGACACAAGAGGACTTAGCAGGTATATCATAATTGGCCTTACCACAGGGGATAACAGTTCAAGAAGTGATATGTCACAGAAGATGGCAGCTTATTTTGGAAGTAAGTATATTGATATGAGAACCGAACTTGTGAACAGGGGACCGGAGCTTGTAGGGCTTGAGCGTCAGTCGGGTGACTGGTACAATGTTCAGGAGGGGCTGGTCATGGGATATCTTATGTCGGATAATATTCATCTGAATGAATACGGATACCGCGCGGCAGGAATGATTTTATATGAGCGGATGGACGCACTTGGATATTTTGACGGGGTTAAAAGTGTGCTGGCGCAGTACGGAAATTAGGATTTACGGCTAAGTTATAATTGTAGAGATTTTATAAATTGTTGTGTATAGCAGTTTTTATATCTTACAATTAAGAGGTTCATTAATTTATAGAATTTGTTTTTTTCGTGGGAGGATTTTTAAAGTGGCAGGAATAGATTTTGAAAGGACTGAACCTAAACATGTGGGGCTGTCGCAGGATGGAATATTGGAATTTGTCAATAAAATTAATTATGCGGATATACCGCTTCACAGTCTTATTGTGATAAAAGATGGAAAGCTTGTGTTTGAGGGGTATCAGAAGCCGTATGCACCAAATGAGCTTCACAGGATGTTCTCCGTGACAAAAAGTATGGTATCACTTGCGATAGGACTTCTCGACGATGAGGGGCTGATTTCGCTCGATGACCATATAATAGACTATTTTCCTGAGAAGCTTCCTGAAAATGTTCACCCTTATATGAAGGCTCTCACGATAAGAAATATGCTCACGATGAGAGCGGTGCACAACAAGACTACATATAAGCTTGCAGGCTGTACGGACTGGGTTGGGTCATTTTTTACGACAAAGCCGACGCATTATCCGGGAACGTTTTACATATATGATACATCATCCACGCATGTCCTTGCGGCGCTTGTCGAGAAGCTTACGGGAATGGAACTTTTAGCATATCTTCGTGAAAAATTTCTTGATGAGATAGGCTTTTCAAAGGATGCCTATTGTCTTAAAGACCCTATGGGAGTGTCCATGGGCGGTTCAGGGCTTATGGCGGCACCGATGGATTTGGCGAAGGTCATGTATCTGGTGATGAATGGCGGAGTTTATAATGGCAAGAGCTATCTGCCTAAGGACTATCTGGAGCTTGCGCTTACAAAGTGGTCTGACAATTACGTCGTGGGGCAGACACTTGAGGAGATGCAGGGGTATGGCTACCAGTTCTGGAGAACCACGCATGACGGTTATGCATGCTTTGGAATGGGAGGACAGCTTGGGATATGTCTCCCTGAAAAAAATACGGTGATAGTCACAACTGCCGACACACAGGGCAGACAGGGCGGAGTTCAGCTTCTATATGACGCTCTGTGGAGTACCATATTGAGTGATTGTGGCGCAGGACGGGATGCCGAAGAAGGAACTAATTTGACTTGGCAGCCGGACGGATGGTATGAGCTTCCGCAGGTATATTTAAAGGGTGTGAAGCAGGATGCACTTCAAGATGAGGTCAATGGGCGCGGTATCGGTGTCGATGACAATGAGAATGGATTTAAGGCGTTCAGGCTGTGCTTTGAGGGCGACGGCGGCAGGCTTTTTTATGAGAATGGCACAGGGGAACATTGCCTTGAGTTTGGCATTGGCAAGAATGTGCTGACCACATTTCCTGAGTATGGGCACAGGGCGTTGGTAAGCGGCGCTTGGAAAAATGACAACACTTTTCTCATCTATGCGCAGATTATAGATGAGTATGTTGGAAAAGTGTTTATGAATTTTTCCTTCAACGACGGGCATGTCGGGATTTTGTTCAGAAAAATAGAAGAGACATATTACAAGGAGTTTAATTTATTTACCAGTGGAAAATTGCATTAGAGAAATAAATCAAAAAATATATAAAGATATGAATGACATTGTAAAAAACGAGACAGGTGATGGGGCGCGCAAAAAGAAGAAACTCACCCGTGTTCAGGAGATTGAGAGAACCATCGTAAAGACATACCGCAAGGATATATGGGGACGCTTTATAAAGGCGGTGGAGCGGTACGAGCTTATAAATGACGGGGACTGTATTGCGGTGTGTGTGTCGGGTGGAAAGGACTCGGCGCTGCTTGCAAAGCTTATGCAGTTATATCAGAGGTACGGAGACAAGAATTTTGAGGTGAAATTTCTCTCGATGGACCCGGGCTACAGCGAGGCTAACCGCAGACGCGTGGAGAGCAATGCAAAGCTTCTTGACATTCCGCTCAACATTTTTTCCACAAATGTGTTTGAGGCTGTCGACGATACGCAGACTTCACCGTGCTTTATATGCGCGAGAATGCGAAGAGGGTATCTTTACAGGAGAGCGAAGGAGTTAGGATGCAATAAGATTGCGCTTGGTCATCACTACGACGATGTTATCGAGACAATTCTTATGAGCATGCTCTACGGTGCGCAGGTTCAGACCATGATGCCAAAGCTTCCGAGTGACAATGTTGAGGGCATGGAGCTTATACGTCCTCTCTACCTTGTGCGCGAGCAGGATGTTGTCGCGTGGGCTAACTACAATGGGCTTGAATTTTTGAGATGCGCATGTACTGCCACGCAAAATCTCGACAACAAGGCGTTCACGACAAAGCGCGCGGAGATTAAGAACCTGATTGCCACGTTAAAGGAGACTAATCCGCTTGTCGAGAGCAATATATTCGGGAGCGTGGAGAATGTAAATCTCAGAAAGATAATAGGTTATCAAAAAGATGGGGAGAAGAGAACATTTCTTGATGACTATGCAAATTGATGGGTGAGTTTATAAGTATTTTGTATACACAGATTAAAATTAATGTGGGAGGTGGTTAGATGGAGGCTGATAAGAAGGATAAGATTGTAAAGCTTGCGCAGATAGGGACGGTGGCTGCATATATTTTTCTTTTGCTGCACTCGACGGTTGGAGAGTACGTGAAGCTTGCGAGGAAGAATATAAGAAAAGAGGCAAAGCGCAGGGAAAAGCTCAAAAAGGAGAAGTATAAGCAGAAGAGAAGAAAGTTAAAGAACAGACAGAATAAGAAAAAATCCAGCAAAAGAAAAAGATTTTTTGGAAGATAAAAGAAAATCCTGTAAAAGAAAATTCTATGGAAGATAGTAGAGGCAAGACAGAAAATATAATAAAGCTAAAGAGCAACAAAAAAAGGCGGACAGGATTAAAATCATGTCCGCCTTTTCCGGCAGAAAGGTGGCTGCCGGATATATGGAAAAACCTAATGGAAGAAAACCTAGATAAGTGACTCGTAAAGCTTTGTGATATCCTCAACGCTTGTGTCTCTTGGGTTGCCAGGACGACATGCGTCATCGTAAGCTGACTGTGCGAGGAATGGGATATCCTCTCTCTTAACGATATCCTTGAGGTTGGCAGGGATACCTACATCGTGTGAGAGCTGCTTAACAGCGTCGATGGCTGCCTTGCGGTACTCCTCAACTGTCATGTTCTCTGTTCCCTCAACGCCCATAGCCTTTGCGATGTACTTGTACTTGTCGCCTGTTGCCTCTGCATTGTACTCCATTACTGTAGGAAGGATGATTGCGTTTGCAACACCGTGTGGTGTATCATATACGGCTCCAAGAGGATGTGCCATGGAGTGAACAATACCAAGACCTACGTTGGAGAAGCCCATACCTGCTATGTACTGACCAAGAGCCATGCCCTCACGTCCCTCAGGTGTGTTCTCAACAGCACCGCGGAGGTTCTTTGAGATAAGCTCGATAGCTTTGAGATGGAACATGTCCGTCATCTCCCATGCTGCCTTGGTTGTGTAGCCCTCGATGGCATGTGTGAGTGCGTCCATACCTGTTGCGGCTGTGAGTCCCTTTGGCATTGTGGACATCATCTCAGGGTCGATAAAAGCAACTACAGGGATATCGTGTGTGTCAACACATACCATCTTACGATGCTTCTCAACATCTGTGATAACGTAGTTGATTGTAACCTCGGCAGCAGTACCGGCTGTTGTAGGAACTGCAAGGATAGGTACACACTTATTCTTGGTAGGAGCTACGCCCTCAAGACTTCTGACATCAGCAAACTCAGGGTTATTTATAACGATACCGATTGCCTTGGCTGTATCCATTGATGAACCGCCGCCGATGGCGATGAGATAATCTGCTCCGGAGTTCTTAAATGCCTCAACACCTGTCTGAACATTCTCGATTGTCGGATTAGGCTTAATATTTGAATAAATCTCGTATGCGAGACCTGCATCATCTAAAACCTTGGTGACCTTTGCTGTCACACCGAACTTGATAAGGTCCGGGTCGGAGCATATAAATGCCTTCTTAAAAGCACGTCCCTTTACCTCTGTAGCGATTTCGGCAATGCAGCCTGCGCCATGATAAGATGTTTCATTGAGTACTATTCTTCCCATTACTATATAACTCCTTTCAAAATATAAATTTCTGTGGTTTATCAAGCTAAGGACAATTATAATTAGATACAAAAATATATTTCTTAGCCCTTATATAGTAAATTATACCATACTTTTTCAAATTTGTGTATACATATTTGGTAAAAAAGTATTAAAATTATGTGAATTATTGTGCGACTAACAAAAGCGGCAAAACACTGCTATGCCCGGCTTGCCATGTTGGAATTGTGGTATGTTGCGTCGTTTGTCACATCCTTTCCGAACCATTCAGGCGGAGCGTAGGAGAGTGCCTCATCTTCTGAGGAAAATTCAACCTCAGCGAGCAGCAGTCCGTCAAATCTGCCCTCGAATATATCAAGCTCTATCGTGAGATTGTCTTTTTCGGGAATTTCATAGCGCGTTTTGGTGATAATATTTCCGTCACACTTTTTTATCAGCTTGTCGTATGCCTCCTTGGTAAGCGGAAGATTGTACTCCTCGCGCGCCATAAGTCCCTTGGACTTGTAGGTGAGGTAGTAATCGTCGTTGTCGCGGCGCACGCGCACGACAGGCTCGGTGCAAAGATAGCCTTGCTCTATGCGGCGGCATTTGAGGTCGGAGAGGCTTATGCTCTCAGGTATTTTGTCGATGAGAAATTTGCGTTCGATTTCCATATAAATCCTCCATGTCACTGCTTTTGCAGTGACTCAAATAGTAATGAAAAACGCTCTTTTGCGTTTTTCTTGTGTGAAATCTTAATACATCTTAGACAGTGTCTTTTATTGTCTTAGATGTATTTTTCACACTAAGCTCCTTTTTAAGTTTATTTGGTTATAAGCAAGCAGCGAAGCGGATTGCGAATATCCGCTTGACTTTGGTAATAAAATATTTTTGGCTTCAAAAAGATTTTTTGACCACAGCACTATTTTAGTATATAATGGTAAAAGTTGCAAAAAGTATTTTACACTTATGTGACAAATGTAAAACACAAAAGACATACATGGTGATGTATGCAGGAAAGCGGAGGTTACATGTTATGGCAAAAGTATATGTATTTTTGACGGAAGGTTTTGAGCTTGTTGAGGCACTTGCAGTTGTCGATGTTTTAAGACGTGCGAGCATCGAGACAATTACGGTGTCCATAATGGATAAAAAGACGGTTATGAGTGCGCAGAAGGTTGAAGTGACGGCGGACACAATGTTTGAGGACAACAACTACGACAATGCGGACGTTCTCTTTTTGCCGGGCGGTCCGGGAACAAATGGGCTTGAGGCTCATGCGGGGCTTGTCGAGGTACTCAAAAAGCATTTTGCGGCTGGAAAGCAGATTGCGGCTATATGTGCGGCGCCGAGCGTGCTTGGACATTTAGGCTTCTTAGAGGGAAAGACGGCAACATGTTTTCCGGGCTTTGAGGGCGAGTTAAGAGGTGCGCAGTTCGTGCCTGAGAGAGTTGTGTGTGACGGAAACATTGTCACAAGCAGAGGCATGGGAACGGCGGTAGACCTTGGACTGTGTCTTGTTGGCAGACTTGCATCCGACAGGATTTCGGGGATGCTTGCGCGCTCTATACAGTATAAGTAAAAATATCAATAATATGGAAATAATATTCCACGAATTGGCATAATAATAAAACGCTTCGTGAACATAATAATACCAAGACAAAGGACATTCCAATCCGGCAGAGGAACAATCCAAAATCGGAAGGAAAAGAATTTGTCGGATTGGAAAAGACCGGTGCCACGGGATTTTCAAAAACTATATCAATGTTCATGGAGGTGAATCAAAATGGCAAGTACTAATACAGGAACAAACAAGACAGCGGTACCAGAGGCAAAGGGTGCATTGGACAGATTCAAGATGGAGGTAGCTTCTGAGCTTGGCGTACCTTTAAAGGAAGGCTACAATGGAGACTTAACTTCCAGACAGGCTGGTTCTATCGGCGGTGAGATGGTTAAGAAGATGATTATGAAGCAGGAGCAGGAGATGGCAGGCAAGCAGTAATTGCCGCTCATGCGGGGGAGTCGCGAAAGCGGCTCCCTTTTTTTGTTGATTGTCATGGTGCGGAAAATACATGTAGAACAAAAATATATTTCGCAAGATGTGTTATAATTTCTTATTTAGTTAAGCCGTATTAAGCTATTAGAAAATACCACAAAAGTACCTTTATTAACGTATTTTACAGCTTAACAACATAGAGATTGCTATAGCAAACTTATGCTTATAAAAAGTATCTTGGAATAAATATTCTGCTTATAAACCGGAAAGCCGGAATAAAGCTCTCGATATTGATAAACACCGGGCAGAAAATAAGGCTTCCAATCAGCAATACTGGTACGAGAAGGATGACATAGCGGCTCTTTTTTAGCAGGCAGCATACACAGGAAAAAGCAGTTACCATGATAATGTATCTCAAAGAATACACAATCTCGACGGCAGGCTGGTATGCGTTTTGTGATATGCCGAGTGCAAGCTCACTGCACAGTGTAAAGAGTACGGCGGGCAGTAGTGGATACAATATATAGCTTAACACGCCAAAGGAGCGCGGGCGCGGCGCAAAAAGTCCGTTTTCGCGGTCGACAAGCCATGCGATGCTGCCTGTCAGCGATGCGAGCATGATGAGGATTGACAATAATCCACGCAGCGGAAAAGTGACTGTTGAAGCAGCTGTGGTATCGTCGTTGAGGGAGATGTTGTTGGTTGTGCGTATGTCAAGGTGGAATGTCTCGCCGCTTGTGCAGTACGCCTCGTAGGACCGGTACATATAGTCTCCAAGCTGTGAGGTGGTGTCCTCGTCAAGACCTTCAATGTGTATGTAGTCGTCAAGTACCTCGTAGCCCGACATTCGCACGACGGCGGCGAACACAATCTCATTTACTGCGCTTAACAGCATCGAGGAGGGTGTTGTGACTGCCTCGACGGAATTTTTGTATCTGCCATCACTCACCGATTTTGAGAAATCTGAATTGAATATATAGGCACATTCGAGCGCGCCAGTCGTCACATCGTTTTCCATTGCGGATTTGTCGGAGTATTCTACAAATGAGAATGAACCCTCACCCGAGGAGAGGAGTAGTGTCCTCATTTTGTCTGCAATCTCGTTGTCGTTCTCAAAAAGAAAGCCCACGGTGATATCGGATGATTTGGCATTTTGCGGCAGAAATCTTACAAACAGTGTCAGAGCCGGGATAAAGATGAGTAATATTATTATTATCGGCATTTTAAAAATGCGCTTACACAAAATGGCGCTCCATGTAAATATTGTACTAGGCTTCATGGCAGTTCCTTTCTTTTATAAAGGCGGATATAAGCAAAAATACCGCCACATACACAATTCCTGCGATTACACAGCCGCGCGAAGGCGTTCCTAAATATAGCGCGCCGCAGAGATTTTTCATGTGTGCCGCCGGAAGAATTTTTCCGATAAGGGTGGCAGCTTTTGGAAGATATGCGGCTGGCACTATCACGCCCGAGCAGTAGAGCATCACCACATTCAGGCAGAAGAGCAAAAGCATTCCATAAAGTCCGCTTCCTGCGATTGTGTACACCACAAGGAAGAATGACGTGGCTATTGCGGCGCACAAAAACAGACTTAGCACACTTTGAGGCGATAGAGTGTATATAATGTCGTCCGGCACAGCCGCGGTGGCGCTTAGAACAGGCTTTGCGATGAAAAGTATTGCGGCAATTATAAATGTAAAGGACAGTGCAAGTGACAGGCATGTGGATACACAGGAATAGATGGGATTTATACCTGAGCGTTTTAACATAACTGATGTCCCGCGGCTTTCAGCGGTGATAAAGCCGCCGCAGAGGAAGCCGAGAAAAAGTATTATGGTGGCAAGACCGCCGCATATATAAAACTCCGCTCCGGATAAAGTGCCCGTCGGGCTTACCGTGGTGGTTGTAAAAAGTGCGGAACGGTTCAAAACGAAACGAATATAATAGTTATTTAACTGGTCGGAGCTGTCGGCAATTTTGTCAGCCAGACCGAACTGTATGTAGGCATCGCTCATAGCGTATATGCCTGACTGGACATAGGCGAGCGTGTTCGAGCCGGCGTTTAGCACGGAGCGGAACAGCATGGTCTCAATTCCGGGATTGTCGGGGAGAATTACCACGGCGGGCGTGTTCTGACCGTTTAGAACATCCTCGACAAAGCCTTTTGGTATGTACACAATTCCGTACACCTCATTGTTTTTTAACATTTCTTTTGCGGAGGCATCGTCTGTAGGTATAAATTCACAGTAATTTTTGAGACTGTCCATCTGTGTGAGCATATTAAAGCCGACGGTTACAAGTCTGTCGTCCGATGGCAGCACGACGGCAATTTTAAAAAAAAGATTGTTTTCATTGCCCAGTGATTTTACTCCGGCAAAGCCGACGCAGAATGCGATAAATCCAAAAAGGATTGTGCCGGCTATGAGGGTGGGTATCAGTTTTAGTGCCGATTTTAGCTTTAAAAGCATGTAAAATAAGCGTTTACGCATCAGGCTTCTCCTTTTTTGATATAAGCTTCATAAGTTCAGAGCCGCACACAGGCGGTATCTCCTTTAAAACGGTGTCACTTATGATAAACATGTGGCTGCAAAGGGAAAGTTCGCACTCCTCGTGGCTGGTGATGATTACGGTGCCACCGTGCGCGCTGAAGTCTTTTAGGTAGCTGCATATATCCGATTTGCACACTATATCGAGCGATGCGCCGGGTTCATCCAAAATTAAAAGAGGGGGATTTCCGGCGAGTGAGCAGGCGATGGAAAGTCTCTTTTTCATGCCGCCTGACAGCTTGCTCACCGTATATTTGGCGTAGCGGTTCAAATCAAAGCGCTCCGTAATCGGCAAAAGACTGTCTGTGTTGTCACTGTACCAGAGCTTTAGATTGTCGAGGACGCTCAGATTTTCAAAAAGGGGATTTTCCTGCGGTACATAGCCGGAATATTTTCGAAACAGCTTGGGATTTTTTGTGGCATTGTGTCCGGCATACTCTATAATTCCGGCATCCGGTCTGTCAGCCCCTGCGAGTATGCGAAGAAGCGTGGATTTTCCACAGCCGTTTGCGCCGACTATGCCTACGATGTCGCCGGGGAAAATTTCAAATGATATGTTGTCCAGAATGATTTTTCTTTTGTATGATTTTTTAAGTTTGCTGACTTTTAATATAGCTTCAGGCATTGTGAAAAATCTCCTTTATAATTAAAAATAATCGTGGCAAAAGTTTTGCAAAGGCAAAATAGTTACCGGAATTTGCAAAGCCACAAAATTAAACCTATGGTTTATTAAAAATTATTTTCATATATGTTAATATGTAATTGTCAGCTTCAACAATAGCATTTTTTTGGCAAAAAATCCATAAAAAACAGGCATTATATTAAATTTATGCTGGATTTTGGTTTAGACGTATGTTATAATAAATAATTGATTGACATACGGTTAATAGTTTAAGGAGGATTTTTTTAATGAGCTTTACAGTAGACAAGTTAGAAAAGAACATGGTTAAATTGACCATAGAGGTTGACGCAGAGGAATTCGCTAAGGGAATGGACGCTGCTTATCAGAAGAATAAGAATAAGATAAGTGTTCCTGGTTTCCGTAAGGGAAAGGTTCCTAAGCAGATGATTGAGAAGATATATGGCGCTGGCATTTTCTATGAGGATGCAGCTAACTCAATTATCCCTAAGGAGTATCAGAAGGCAGCCATCGAGAGTGGTCTTGATATAGTATCACAGCCTGAGATAGATGTAACACAGATTGAGGAAGGCAAGAACTTTATCTTCACAGCAACTGTTGCAGTTCGTCCTGAGGTTACACTTGGAACATACAAGGGCGTTGAGATTGCAAAGGTGAGCGCAGAGGTTACTGACGAGGACCTTGAGGCAGAGGTTAAGAAGGTTCAGGAGCAGAACGCAAGAATTATCACTGTTGAGGACAGACCTGTTCAGGACGGCGATGACACAGTTATCGATTTCGAGGGCTTCATGAACGGAGTTCCATTTGCAGGCGGCAAGGGTGAGAACTATTCTCTCACAATCGGCTCACACTCATTCATCGATACTTTCGAGGAGCAGTTAGTCGGCAAGAACATTGGTGAGGAAGTTGAAGTTAACGTTACATTCCCAGAGCAGTACCATGCAGCAGAGCTTGCAGGAAAGCCGGCTACATTCAAGGTAACAGTTAAGGAGATTAAGGCTAAGGAGCTTCCTGAGCTCAATGACGAGCTTGTACAGGATATTTCCGAGTTCAAGACAGTTGATGAATACAAGGCTGACTTAAAGGCAACACTTGAGAAGAAGAAGGCTAAGGACGCTGAGGTTAAGAAGGAGAACGAGGCTATCGAGGCAGCAGTAGCTAACGCTACAATGGAGATTCCTGAGGCTATGATTAAGCAGCAGGCTTTAAGCATGGCAGATGGCTATGACAGAAACTTAAAGCAGCAGGGTATCAGCCTTGAGCAGTACGTTAAGATGATGGGTATGGACATCGACAAGTTCATCGAGAGCATTTACCCAGAGGCAGAGAAGAGAATTAAGAACGGTCTTGTTCTTGACGCTATCGCTAAGGCAGAGGACTTCACAGTTACAGATGAGGAAGTTGAAGAGGAAATCAAGAACATGGCTTCCATGTACAACATGAAGGAAGATGAGTTAAAGGATATGATGACTGACAACGAGAGAAAGCAGATCAGAGAAGACCTCGCTGTTCAGAAGGCAGTTAAGCTCATCGCTTCTGAGGCAGTGGAGAAATAAGTTATTTAGTAATAATTGGGGAGGAACACTATGAGTTTAGTACCGGTAGTTATCGAACAGACAAGCAGAGGAGAAAGATCTTTTGATATTTATTCAAGACTTTTGAAGGAGAGAATTATCTTTCTCGGCGAGGAAGTAAATGATGTGTCAGCTAACCTGGTTGTCGCACAGCTTCTTTTCCTTGAGTCGGAAGACCCATCAAAGGATATCAGCTTATATATCAACAGCCCGGGCGGTTCAATTTCCGCTGGTATGGCAATATATGATACAATGCAGTACATCAAGTGTGATGTGTCTACAATCTGTGTCGGCATGGCGGCAAGTATGGGAGCATTCCTTCTCGCAGGCGGAACAAAGGGCAAGAGAAAGGCTCTTCCTAATGCAGAGATTCTCATACATCAGCCACTCGGCGGTGCACAGGGACAGGCTACTGAGATTGAGATAGCAGCAAGACATATCATCAGAACCAAGGAGAGAATGAACCGTCTCCTTGCACAGAATACAGGCAAGTCTTATGAGGATCTTGTAAAGGATACTGACAGAGATAACTGGATGACAGCACAGGAAGCCGTTGAGTACGGTCTTATCGATTCTGTAGTTGAGAAGATTAACCAGAATTAATCAGAATAAGTAACAGAGCGGATTGCAGATGTCCGCCTGACATAGTGACTTTAGGTGTGGAAGGGGGGGCTTCTCCTTCCACATGTCATTTTTTGAGGTTGAAAGACTGTTCAATATTAGGAGGTAAGCGGTGGCAGGACGTAAGGATGACGGAAGGCTTAGATGTTCCTTCTGCGGAAAGCCTCAGGATGCAGTCAGAAAGCTGATTGCAGGTCCGGGCAATGGAGTATATATATGTGATGAATGTATCAGCGTATGTGCAGAGATTGTAAATGAAGAGATGGAGTCTTCGGATTACGCTGATGGAGGTTTTGAGGGTATCAATCTCTTAAAGCCGAGAGAGATAAAAGAATTTCTTGATGATTATGTTATCGGACAGGATGATGCAAAGAAAGTACTTTCGGTTGCCGTGTACAATCATTACAAGAGAATTATGGCTAAGGGAGACACTATGGATGTGGAGGATGAGGGTGTTGAGCTTCAAAAGAGCAACATTCTGATGCTTGGCCCTACAGGTTCAGGTAAGACATTCCTCGCACAGACACTTGCAAAGCTTCTCAATGTTCCTTTTGCCATTGCAGATGCGACGACACTCACGGAGGCAGGATATGTCGGTGAGGATGTTGAGAATATTCTCTTAAAGCTTATACAGGCAGCGGATTATGATATAGAGAGAGCAGAACACGGAATAATATATATAGATGAGATAGACAAGATTACAAAGAAGTCTGAGAATGTCTCGATAACAAGGGATGTGTCCGGTGAGGGCGTTCAGCAGGCACTTTTAAAGATACTTGAGGGAACTGTTGCGTCGGTTCCGCCACAGGGAGGACGTAAGCACCCTCAGCAGGAGCTTATTCCTATTGATACCACTAATATATTATTTATCTGCGGCGGTGCATTTGACGGCTTGGAGAAGATAATTGATGCCAGAATGAACCAGTCATCAATAGGATTTGGTGCGGAGCTTGTGGAGAAGAATGACAAGAATGTCGGTGAGCTTTTAAAGCAGGTGCTCCCACAGGATTTGGTTAAGTTTGGTCTTATACCGGAGTTCGTCGGACGTGTGCCTATCACTGTTTCGCTCGATTTGCTCGACGAGAATGCTCTTGTGAGAATACTCACAGAGCCTAAGAATGCGCTTATAAAGCAGTACCGCAAGCTCTTCCACTATGATGAGGTTGAGCTCAAAGTGACGGATGACGCGGTTGCGGCTATTGCAAAGAAGAGCTTTGAGAGAAAGACAGGCGCGAGAGGTCTGCGCGCGATAATGGAGAACATTATGATGGATGTAATGTATGAAATTCCATCCGATGACTCAATCGCCTGCTGCACAATAACAAAGGACACTGTTGAAAATGGAACTCCGCCTCAGATTGAGTACAGGACGGACAGAATTCCATCAAGACGTGATAAAAGAAATACAAACGGGGAAACTGCATGAATGAAGTGATTAAGGGTTTACCTGTTATTGCACTCAAAGGAATGACCATATTGCCATATATGGTCATTCATTTTGATATTAACAGGAAAAATCTTATGGAGACAGTTGAATATGCCATGCTTCACGGTCAGAGGATTTTTATAACAGGAAATTTTGATGATGACCGCGAGGATGGGGAAGAGGAAAAACTGCACGATACGGGAACGGTCTGCGAGATTAAACAGATAATGAAGCTTCCGGGAAATGTGCTGCGCCTTATGGTTCGCGGGCTCGAAAGAGGAAAGAGCATTGCGTACAATTTCGATGAAGCGGTTTCGCTTGCAGATGTGGATATATCGGATGATTTAAAAGAAAATCCCGATGAGATTACAAGGGCGGCATTTGCAAGGAATATAAAGGAGCTTGTAATGTCGTATGCGGCGGTAAATCCTAAGCTTAACAAGGAGGCTGCCGGAAGGATTATGGCAGCGGAGGAGCTTTTGGAGGTTATCTACCGCACTATTGCCGAACTTCCGATTGAAAACAGCAGGAAGGCGGCAATTTTTGAGTGCGACGATATTTTGGAGCGGTGCAGACTGACCGAGCTTGCAATAAAAAGAGAGATAGACATTGCAAAAATTCGCAAGGATTTCATGGATGAGGTTCGCGCCGAGATTGACAAGAACCAGAAGGAGTATGTGCTCCGCGAGCAGATGCGCGTTATCCGTGAGGAACTCGGCGAGGAGGGCGAGAGCGAGATTGATGAATTTCTCGACAAAACTAAGAAGTTAAATGCGTCGGACGAGATTAAGCAGAAGATAACCAAGGAGATTGGCAGATACCGAAGCATGGCGGCAAGCTCCGCGGAGGCGAATGTCATAAGAAGCTATATAGAGACCTTGCTTGAGATGCCGTGGGACAATATGTCAAAGGACAACAATGACATAAAAAATGCAAAGAAAGTTCTCGATAAGGAGCACTATGGGCTTGAAAAAGTGAAGGAGAGAGTGCTTGAGTTTTTGGCGGTAAGGCAGCTAAACGGCGGAAAGGACACTCCTGTGGTATGTCTTGTAGGGCCTCCGGGAACCGGAAAGACATCCATAGCCGAGTCGATAGCGAGGGCGCTCGGAAAGAAATATGTCAGGGTATGTCTCGGAGGTGTGCGCGACGAGGCTGAGATAAGAGGTCACAGGAGAACATACGTCGGGGCAATGCCGGGGCGAATAATTGAGGGAATAAAGAGTGCAGAGGTAAAAAATCCGCTCATGCTCCTTGACGAGATAGACAAGACGGGTAAGGACAGCAGAGGCGACACAGCATCGGCGCTCCTTGAGGTGCTTGACACCGCGCAGAACTCGCATTTTGTCGACCATTACATGGAGGTTCCGGTGGATTTGTCGCAGGTTCTTTTTATCGCGACGGCAAATGACGCATCTATGATACCTAAGCCGCTCTACGACAGAATGGAGATTATAGAGCTCAACAGCTATACGGAGAATGAGAAGCTTCACATAGCATCGGAACATCTGCTTGCAAAACAGCTTGAGAAGAACGGGCTCACCAAAAAAGAGCTGAGTATCAACAAGGCTGCACTTATGGCAATCATACATGGTTACACAAGGGAAGCCGGAGTGAGAAATCTTGAGAGAAAGATAGCACAGGTATGCCGCGTCACGGCAAAGAAGCTGCTCTCGGGCGAGTTGCCGCAGGGAACGACGGTAAAGGTAAATGCAAGAAACCTTGCGGATTTCCTTGGAAAGCCTAGATTTAAGGACGATAAGGCTGACGAGGAGGCGCAGGTTGGAACGGTGACAGGGCTTGCGTGGACGAGCGTTGGCGGAGACACACTCACCATAGAGGTGGGAACGATGCCGGGAAAGGGAGAGATGATTTTAACCGGAAATCTCGGCGATGTGATGAAGGAGTCGGCAAGGATTGCCCTAAGTTATGTGCGTTCAGTAGCCTCTGAGTACGGGACACCTGACGATTTCTTTGGCAAAAACGATATACATATACACATTCCGGAGGGCGCAGTTCCAAAGGATGGTCCGTCGGCGGGAATAACGATGTCGGTGGCAATTCTGTCGGCTGTCAGCAAAATACCTGTGAGGGCAAAGCTTGCCATGACAGGTGAGGTGACACTCCGCGGAAGAGTGCTTCCTATAGGCGGACTTAAAGAGAAGCTTCTCGCCGCAAAGCAGTACGGCATCGAGAAGGTGCTTGTGCCGGAGGCTAACAAAGCTGACGTTGCGGAGCTTGACGCGGAGATAACCGACGGGATGAAGCTTGTGTATGTGAAGAATATGAGGCAGGTGGCGGATGAGGCGCTACTGCGGTAGGAAAGGAGGCGCGATATGGTAGTAAAATCGTTGAGTCTTGAGACGGTGTGCGGCATTACAAGCAAGCTCCCGGAGAACAACAGCCCGGAGGTGGCATTTGCCGGGAAGTCGAATGTCGGAAAGTCATCGCTTATAAATGCGCTGGTAAACAGAAAGAGCTTCGCAAGGACATCTTCGGAGCCGGGAAAGACGCAGACCATCAATTTTTACAACGTGAACAATGAGGTCTATCTCGTTGATTTGCCGGGATACGGCTATGCGAGGACTTCTATGGAGACAAGGGAAAAGTGGGGAAAGATGATAGAGAAGTATCTTCACACCTCAAAGATGTTAAAGCATGTCTTTCTCCTTGTCGACATAAGGCATGAGCCGTCGGCAAACGATGTCAACATGTATGACTGGATAAAATATCAGGGATTTACGCCTGTCGTGATTGCGACCAAGGCGGACAAGTTAAAGAGAAGTCAGGTTCCTAAGCAGGTCAAGCTTGTGAGGGAGACACTTGGGATGGAGAAGGAGGAAATCCTTATTCCATTCTCTGCCGAGACTAAGCAGGGCAGAGATGAAATATGGAATATTATAGAAGGTGAGTCATAATATATTCATATATATCGGGGCTTGCATCCTTCCATTTGCCGCACATTGAGTCAGCCTGCTGCTCATCAGGTACGGTGATTGTCAAATCTATAATTGGATGACCATTTTCCTTGACTTGGCAGTGTACAGCATAATCTCCGTTGGATGCTTTGTAGTACTCGGAGATGTTGTTCACTGCCTCTTTTAATTCATATTTATTTTCGCTCAGGTACAGATTGATGTCCGACACGATTGACGATGATATCTTGTACTTAAAAAAATTTAATGTCTCGCGCCCGGATTCCGTGATGGTATAGTGGGTGCTGCTGTGGTGGCTCTCCTCGGTTATAAAGCCATCGGTTATAAGCGTGTTGATAACTTCCTGCAGGGTGAAATAGGAAGTGTAACCCTTCTCAAGGACAAATTCCGAAATCTGTGCATTCGTCATAGGCGAGTTCACGCGGTCTAACATATATAAGATTATTAATTTGTATAGGGTTGATGTGTCAGCTGCCATATTTCTTTCCCTGCCATGTGTTTCGCATGGCAAATTCCTTCATTATAGTATTAAGTACTTTCTTTTTGTCACCGCTCCATTTCGGGGCGAGTAAAATCCGTTTCGGGCCGTCGCCGGTGATGCGGTGTATCACCATATCAGGCGGTAATTGCTCAATAATAGATACCACAAGTGATGCGTATTCGTCAAGACTCATAACAGAAAATTTATCACAATTTTCTGAAATTTGTGCCTTATACATTTGGGCGAGGTCTGTGCCGTCCAAAATGTGGAGAAGCTGGAGCTTTATCCCGTCAATTCCAAGCTCTCCAAGGTAGCGGCAGGTGGCAAGCATATCTTCCTTGCTCTCGCCGGGAAGTCCAAGTATCACATGCACAATCACCGGTATACCCGCTTCCTTGAGCCTCTTTACGGCATCCTCAAACACGGGGAGAGGATAACCTCTTCTTATAAGAAGAGCGGAGCGCTCGTGTATGGTCTGCAAGCCTAGTTCCACAAAGACTGGTTTCTGACTGTTGAGCGATGAGAGCAGTGCTATCTTTTCAGGTTCAAGGCAGTCTGGTCTTGTGCCGACAGACAGCCCTAAAATGTCACTCTGCGCCATAACCTGAGAGAACAAATGTTCTAAGTAAGAGGTATCCGCGTAGGTGTTGGTGTACGCCTGAAAGTATGCTATATAGCCTGCAAAATTTTTTACATTTATTTTGTCTGCTACGCGGCTTTTGGACTCTTCAAGCTGCGCGGGTATGTCGGGAATATTGCGCCCAAGCTCGTCCGAATATACCATTGCCGTGGAGGCAAAATCACCCGAGCCGCCGGTACTGCAGAATATACATCCGCGGCTGTCGATGGTGCCGTCGCGGTTCGGGCAGGTCATGCCTCCGTTTAAAGACAGCTTGTAAACTTTGCCGCCAAAACGCTCCCTGTAATATTGGTTTAGAGAATAAAATGGTCTGCCATGAGTGTCCATCTTAGTGTATATGGTCCTTTACAGCCTTGCTCACAACATCCGCAACGCGAGGGTCAAATGCCTCCGGGAGAATGTTGTTCTCGTTGATATCCTCGTCAGCCACAAGCCCTGCTATTGCGTATGCGGCGGCAAGCTTCATCTCCTCGGTAATCTGTGCTGCACGTCCTTCAAGAGCGCCCTTAAAAATTCCCGGGAATGCGACAACATTGTTAACCTGATTAGGAAAATCGCTTCTGCCTGTTCCGACTACGCGCGCCCCGGCAGCTTTTGCGACATCTGGCATAATCTCCGGTACAGGATTTGCCATCGCAAAGAGAATGGAATCCTTGTTCATGGATGCAACCATCTCCGGTGTCACGATGTTAGGAGCTGACACGCCGACAAAGATATCCGCGCCGTTCAGCGCATTTGCTAAAAGACCATGGCGGTGTGAGAGATTAGTCACCTTTACCATCTCCTTCTGCATCCAGTTAAGTCCCTCGGAGTCCTCACACAGAATACCTGACTTATCGCACATGATAACGTTTTTGAAGCCGTAGGTGAGCAAAAGCTTTGTGATAGCCACACCTGCCGAGCCTGCGCCGTTTACAACGACCTGACAGTCCTCTTTTTTCTTGCCCGTCACCTTGAGCGCATTGATTATTCCGGCAAGTACGACGATAGCAGTTCCGTGCTGGTCATCGTGGAAAACAGGTATGTCGAGAAGTTTCTTTAAGCGCTCCTCTATCTCAAAGCATCTTGGGGCTGATATATCCTCAAGGTTAATTCCGCCAAATGCCGGGGCGATATTTACAACGGTCTTTATTATTTCCTCGGTGTCCTGAGTGTCAAGGCAGATAGGAACAGCGTTCACACCGCCAAATTCTTTAAAAAGGACAGCCTTGCCCTCCATAACAGGCATTGCGGCATAAGCACCTATATTTCCAAGTCCGAGCACTGCGCTTCCGTCCGATACGACAGCCACGGTGTTGGATTTGATTGTGTACTTGTAGGCAGCCTCCTTGTCTTTTGCTATAACCTTACATGGCTCGGCAACGCCCGGGGTGTATGCGAGTGCCAAATCCTCGCGGGTCGCAATTTTGCACTTAGGGGTAGTCTCAAGCTTGCCTTTCCATTCTTCATGAAGCTTTAATGCTTTTTCGCTGTTTGTCATAGTAGTAAAACCTCCATTATCATCTGAGCCGGTCACGGGCTTTGTTTGAACAATTTTAGTTTATATTAACATATATTGAAGATTTTTTAAATAATAATATGTCAGAAAAAACGCTTAAAACAGCAAAAAATCCTTTACATTGTGAATATGGTAGTATAAAATATATTTATCTTATACAGATTTTTTGGATACAATATTGTTTCTGATACATCAAGGCATCCCCCTATGAGCAAATAACATTTTATTTTTATTATAGCAGTAAAAAGGAGATTAATGGATATATGAAGAAAAAATTAGAGTCCTTGCCTCTTTCAGTATTGAAAGATATCGCAAAGGAGAAGCAGGTTAAGCATTACAGCACTATGAAGAAGGCAGAGCTGGTTGAAGTTTTGGCAAATCTTTCGGATGTTGAAGAGGCGGATGATGAATCACCAAAGCCACAGCCTCAGGCGGAGGCACCAAAGGTATCAGAGGAGAGACGTGTTTACAACAGAAGAGAAGTGCCTGAGAGAAGAGAGGGAAACACTGAGCGCACTGTTAGACAACAGCAGGTAAGGTCGGACGACCCTTACAGACAGGATTACGACCCTGAGATGATAGATAAGAGTGGTGACGCAAACGGAATACTTGAGGTTATGCAGGAGGGATATGGTTTCATAAGATGTGAAAATTTCCTTCCGGGAGATAACGATGTGTATGTGTCACCTATGCAGATTAAGCGTTTCGGTCTTAAAACGGGTGATATCATACATGGCTGCAAGAGAATAAAAAATCAGGGTGAGAAGTTCAGCGCACTTTTGTTTATAAAGTCGGTAAACGGATTTTCGGTGGCAGACATTGCAAAGAGAAGACCTTTTGAGAAGCTCACGCCTATATTCCCTGACGAGAGAATACATCTTGAGCTTCCTGACAGCAGCGTTGCCATGAGAATAGTCGACCTTATAAGCCCTATCGGAAAAGGACAGAGAGGAATGATTGTGGCGCAGCCTAAGGCAGGTAAGACAACGCTTTTAAAGCAGATTGCCAATTCAATTCTCAAAAATCACAAGGATATGCACCTTATGATACTTCTCATCGACGAGAGACCGGAGGAGGTTACGGATATCAAGGAGTCACTTGAGGGCGATAATGTGGAGGTTATATATTCAACCTTTGACGAGCTACCTGAGAGACACAAGAGAGTTTCGGAGATGACGATAGAGAGAGCTAAGAGACTTGTCGAGCAGAAGCAGAATGTGGTTATACTTCTTGACAGCATCACAAGACTTGCAAGAGCCTACAACATAGTATGTACGCCTAGCGGAAGAACACTCTCGGGTGGTCTTGACCCGGCGGCACTCCACATGCCTAAGAGATTTTTTGGAGCGGCGAGAAACATAAGGGAGGGCGGAAGCCTTACGATACTTGCGACGGCGCTTATCGACACCGGAAGCAAGATGGACGATGTTGTATATGAGGAGTTCAAGGGAACGGGCAACATGGAGCTTGTGCTTGACAGAAAGCTTTCCGAGAAGAGAATTTTCCCTGCCATAGATATTGTAAAATCTGGAACGAGAAGAGAAGACCTTCTTCTCACCGCCGAGGAGCTCGATGCGATGAACTATGTGCGAAAGGCGCTTAACGGTTCGCGCGCCGAGGATGCCACAGAGTCGATTATAGACCTCTTTACAAGAACAAGGAATAATAAAGAGTTTGTCTCACAGGTGAAAAAGGTGAGATTATTCTAAAAAAAATCTTGCATTCTTATTTTAAATGTGATATGCTGATAAAGCTGTTTTATTGGAGAGAAATCGGTTGAACCGAATTTTCGATACAAGAATTTAACGAAGAGGTGAACAAAATGAGAGAAGGAATCCATCCAAATTACTACCAGGCCAAGGTTGTTTGCAACTGCGGTAATGAATTTGTAACTGGGTCAACGAAGGAGTCAATCCACGTTGAAATCTGTTCCAAGTGTCATTCATTCTATACAGGCCAGCAGAAGGCTGCTGCAGCTCGCGGACGTATTGATAAGTTCAATAAGAAGTACGGTGTGCAGAACAACTAGTAATTCAGGAAGACAGGGTTGTGGATTGGTAGAGCTTTACCGGTTCACGACCTTTTTTACTTTAAAGAGTTTGATTATGGAGGGTTAGCGTGAAATCATCGGGTATTGGCGGTCAGGCTGTCATAGAGGGTGTTATGATGAGAAACAAGGACAAGTACGCCGTGGCAGTCAGAAAGCCTGACAATAATATAGAAGTTTCAGTAAAGAACTGTACCAATATAACTGATAAATATAAATTCCTAAAGCTCCCGATAATAAGAGGAATGTTCAGCTTTGTCGACTCGCTTATCGTGGGAATGTCAACTCTTAGCTTTTCGGCGAGTTTTTATGAGGATGATGAGCCGGAGGATGCGGCAAAGAACAAGCCTCCTAAGAAAGTAAAGACCAAGGAGCAGGAGGAGAAGGAAGAGAAGGCGATGATGACCTTCACGGTCATTTTGTCCATAGTGATGGCTGTGGCTATCTTTATGATTGCGCCTTACTATGTTTCGAGGCTCTTTGCGCTGTTTATAAAGAACGATACGGCAGTGATACTTATCGAGGGCATAATAAGGCTTGTATTTTTTGTTGTGTATGTGAAACTCATATCGCTCATGAAGGACATAAAGAGGGTTTACATGTATCACGGCGCGGAGCACAAGTGCATCAACTGCATAGAGCATGGGCTTGATTTGACTGTTGAGAATGTTTTAAAAAGCTCCAAGGAACATAAAAGATGCGGAACGAGCTTTTTGCTCATAGTGATGTGTATCAGTATAGTATTTTTTATGTTTATAAGAGTCAATTCGCCTGTTTTAAGGCTGCTTCTCAGAATACTTTTAGTTCCGGTTATAGCGGGTGTTTCATACGAGGTTTTGAGACTTGCGGGCAATTCTGACTCAAAGTTCATGGATATAGTGAGCAGACCGGGATTGTGGTTACAGCATCTTACGACAAGTGAGCCGGATGCGGGAATGGTTGAGGTCGCAATCGCGTCGGTTGAGGCGGTGTTTGACTGGAAAACCTATGTGGAAAACCTTAGAAAGGAAGAGGCATAGCAGTGGAGTACACCAACAGAGAGCTGTTAAGGGAAGGCAGTAAAAGGCTTGCGGCAGCCGGGATTACAGAGGCGGACAACGATGCGTGGCTTTTGTTTTCCGCCACGACGAAAATGAGCCGCACTGATTATCTTATGCGCGGCGGTGATAAGGCATCGGCTGCGACTGCGGATATATATTTTGAAAAAATTGAGCGCCGAAGTATGCGTGAACCTGTGCAGTACATTGAAGGTGTGGCTCCTTTTATGGGCTATGAATTTGTTGTCAATGAGAATGTGCTCATACCGCGCATGGACACGGAGATACTTGTATCGGAGGCATTAAAAATTGCAAAGCTTAGATATATCGACAGAATACACGGAACTAAATTTGACATACTTGATATGTGTACCGGTTCTGGATGTATAGCCGAGAGCATGTATCTTGTGTTAAAAAAAGATGGCTGCGAGACGAATGTGACTGCTGTGGATATATCGGACAAGGCACTTGAGGTAGCCCGCCTGAACGCAAAAAGGCTCGGAGCAGATATAAATTTTGTGCAGGGAAATCTGTTTGAAAATGTGAGCGGACACTTTTCGATGATTTTGTCAAATCCGCCCTATATAAGAACGGATGTGATTGCCGACCTCGAGCCGGAGGTCAAGGAGCATGAGCCTGTGCTTGCGCTCGACGGGACGGATGACGGGCTGTATTTTTACAGGAAAATTACGGATGAGGCGTGGGAGCATCTTGAAAATACCGGAGTAATCTTGTTTGAAATCGGGTATGACCAGGCTTTGGAGGTCAGCGAAATGCTAAGAGCGAAGGGGTATTGCGATATACGCGTGATAAAGGATTTTGCAGGGTTGGACAGAGTTGTGGCGGCGGTTAAGCCGTGATTATAGAGAAGTATTAGATAGAAAGAGGAATGAAAAAGCATGGAAAATAATATGTTTCACAGATTAGATGATTTGTTGATGAGATATGAGGATTTGACTGCGGAGCTTAACAATCCGTCGGTTGTTGAAAATCAGACACGTTTCAGAAAGCTTATGAAGGAGCAGAGCGACCTGACACCGCTTGTGGAGGCGTACAAGGAGTACAAGGGATGCCAGCAGACGGTCAAGGACAGTCTTGAGATGCTTGAGACTGAGAGCGATGAGGAACTGCGCGATATGGCTAAGGAGGAACTCAACGATGCCAAGGCTAGAATTGAGGAGCTTGAGCACACAATGAAAATTCTCCTTCTTCCAAAAGACCCTAATGACGACAAGAATGTTATCGTGGAAATCAGAGCAGGTGCAGGCGGCGATGAGGCAGCGCTTTTTGCGGCAGAGCTTTTCCGCATGTACACACATTATGTTGAGACAAAGAGATGGAAGGTAGAGGTTATAAACGCCGACGAGACCGGAATTGGCGGTATGAAGGAAGTTGAGTTTATGGTTAAAGGTCAGGGAGCGTACTCAATTCTCAAGTACGAGAGCGGTGTTCACCGTGTACAGAGAGTTCCGGA
The DNA here is from genome assembly GCA_050874385.1 of Eubacteriales bacterium. Classification (GTDB taxonomy): domain Bacteria; phylum Bacillota; class Clostridia; order Lachnospirales; family Lachnospiraceae; genus CAG-882. Next base: position 15,218 of record JBNMKO010000019.1, on the reverse strand, counting down.
AACCGAGTCGGGCGGACGTATCCACACATCGACAGCTTCCGTTGCCGTTATGCCTGAGGCTGAGGAGGTTGACGTTCACATCGACGAGAAGGATATCCGTATCGACGTAATGCGTGCTTCCGGTAACGGTGGTCAGTGTGTCAACACAACGGACTCGGCAGTTCGACTCACACATTACCCTACAGGAATTGTTGTGTACAGCCAGACCGAGAAGTCACAGATACAGAACAAGGACAAGGCTTTTGCAATCCTTCGAGCCAAGCTCTATGAGATGGAGTGCCAGAAGGCACACGATGCCGAGGCTGATGCCAGAAGAAGCCAGATTGGTACAGGAGACCGCTCCGAGAAAATCAGAACCTACAACTTCCCACAGGGACGTGTGACAGACCACAGAATTAACCTCACACTCTATAAACTTGACAAGATTATGGACGGGGATATACAGGAAATAATAGACGCGTGCATCGCTGCTGACCAGGCGGCAAAGCTTGCGAAGATGAATGAGGAGAACTAAATGACTAAGGGAGCTGTAATAGCTCCCTTTTTAGGTAATACAGGGGACACTATGAAGAAAAAGATATGGGATATTGCGAGAAATATTTTCAGGTTGTTGGTAACGCTTTCTGTCGGATTTGTGATATGTCTGTTAATTCAGCACTTTCTTGACAATGATTTTCTTATTCCGTCGGTGCTTGTGCTGTGCGTGTTTCTTATCTCGGTTTACACGGACGGCTATGTGTATGGCACGGTTGGGGCGATAATCAGTGTTGTTATATTGAATTTTGCATTCACATTTCCATATTTTAGAATAAATCTGACAATGCCGGAGAATGTCGTGTCGGGTATTATTATGCTTGCGATTACTCTTGTGACATGTTATCTTACAAGTAAAATAAGGTATCAGGAGCAGATTAAGGCGGAGAGTGAGAAGGAAAAAATGCGGGCAAATCTGCTCCGCGCGGTGTCGCATGACCTTAGAACGCCGCTCACGACGATTTACGGGGCGAGCTCGGCGCTGCTTGAAAATGATGGTGAGTTTTCTGAGGAGCAGAAGCGGAAGCTGCTTGCCGGGATAAAGGATGACTCGCAGTGGCTTTGCAGGATGGTCGAAAATCTGTTGTCGGTCACAAGGCTTGACGGTGACAATGTAAAAATTGTCAAGACCTCGATACCGCTCGACGAGCTTGTCGATGCGGTGCTTGTCAAATTTCACAAGCATTACCCGGGAGTGGATGTCGATGTGTCAATCCCGGACGAGCTTGTTATGATTCCTATGGACCCCATTCTTATGGAGCAGGTCGTTATGAACATTCTGGAAAATGCGGTTATTCATGCCGACGGAATGAAAACGCTCAAACTTGAGGCGCATACGGATGCGGGCAAGGTATTTTTGGAGATTAGGGATGACGGCTGTGGTATTCCGGCAGACATCTTAGACCATATTTTTACTGGTGGGTATGCAAGACAGAGCGAGGTTGCGGACGGGAGAAAGGGAAATGCCGGGATAGGGCTTTCTGTGTGCGCCACTATTATCAAGGCACACGGCGGTGTGATTGCGGCAAAAAATCTTGATGAGGGAGGCGCATGTTTTACGCTTGTGCTGGATTTGGAGGATGAAAATGAAAAGCAACAGATATAAGATACTTGTCGTGGAGGATGAACAGAATATAAACGATTTTGTGTGTACACTTCTTGAGGCGGGAGGATATCAGGTTGTGTCGGCGCTGTCAGGGGGCAGTGCAATGCTTCTTTACAATTCGCACAGACCGGATTTGATAATACTTGACCTTGGACTTCCCGACATGGATGGGCTCAATGTGCTAAAATATGTCAGACAGTCATCACTCACACCGATAATAATTTTGTCAGCGAGGGACGGCGAGATGGACAAGGTTGAGGCGCTCAACATGGGTGCAAATGACTATGTGACAAAGCCGTTTGGCTCGGAGGAGTTCCTTGCGAGAGTGCGAACAGCGCTCAGGGTGGCTTCACACCGCTCGGAGAATGGAATGTTTCCGGGTGGAAGGTTTGAGGAGGACGGGCTTGTGATTGACTATGACGCTAGAAGTGTGAGCGTTGACGGGGAGCAGATTAGGCTTACGCAGACGGAGTACAACATAGTTGCACTTTTGTCGGAGCATGTGGGAAAGATGCTGACATACGATTTTATCATACATGAGATATGGGGTTACAATGACACAGGAAGCGTCAAGAAGCTTCAGGTGAACATGGCAAATATCAGAAAGAAGCTTGGCGACAAGCCGGGAAAGAAAAATTACATAGTCAATGAACTCGGTGTGGGTTACAGAATGTAATTTTTCGTTTTTATTTTTGTCGTGGATGGCAGATGGAAAGTTTTGTAAAAGCCATGCAAAAACAATGACATATAGATATCAGGAGTTTTTAAGAAATGTTAAAGAGATTTACCAAATATGTATCACAAAATATGCTTGGAATGCTTGGAATGTCATTCTACATACTTGCGGACACATTTTTTATATCAAAGGCTGTCGGGGCTGACGGAATAACGGCGCTCAATCTTGTGCTGCCGCTGTACAATCTGATTTTTGCGATAGGTGCGATGATTGGAGTCGGCTCGGCGATAAGATATGTCGTGGCAAAGAACAAGAATGATAAGTCGGCGGACGGGTATTTTTTTCATGCCATCGCGTGGGCGGTGGTTATAAGCAGTGTGTTCATACTTGCAGGGGCTTTTATACCGGACAAGATTATAGCACTTCTCGGAGGTGACGAGACCATAGTTGCCACGGGAAAGAATTACACCCGAATATTTATGGTGTTTGCGCCGTTTTTTATGTGCAACCACATCTGTAATGCGTTTGTCAGAAATGACGGAAATCCGTCCATAGCCATGGCGGCGACGTTGTTCAGCAGTCTTTTCAATGTGCTGTTTGACTATGTGCTCATGTTCCCTTTGGGGCTTTCGATGAGCGGCGCGGCACTCGCGACGGCACTTTCACCGCTTGTAGGTGTGCTTATATGCTGTATTCATTTCAGGTCAGAAAAGTGTAGCATATCTTTTAAGCCTGTAAAACTTTCAGTTAAAAAGCTTGTCCACTCCTGTCAGGTCGGTGTGTCAGCGTTTGTGGGGGAGATATCATCGGGTGTCATAACGGTGGCATTCAACATGATAATACTTAACCTTGCGGGAAATGTCGGCGTGGCAGCTTATGGCGTGGTTGCGAATATTTCGCTTGTCGCGGTTGCGCTCTTTAACGGAATAGCGCAGGGCTCACAGCCTCTTGTCAGTGAGTGTTACGGCAAGGGAAATATGAAGGATGTAAAATATGTCGTGGGGCTTGCCATAAAGACGGCTCTTGTGCTTGCGGTGCTTATAATAGCCGCAATATATATATGGTCAGACCCTATCGCCTCGATATTTAACAGTGAGAAGAACATGGAGCTTGCGGCTTACGCGAGGGAGGGAATAAGACTGTATTTCCTCGGATTTTTGTTCGCGGGCATAAACATTGTCGGGACATCCGCACTTAGCGCGGTTGAAGCTGTCAGATGGGCGTTTGCGGCATCGATTATGAGGGGATTTGTTGCAATTCTCATCTTTGCGTTTGTGCTGTCGGCTCTGTTTGGAATGACGGGAGTGTGGCTTGCGTTCCCAGCGGCGGAGCTTGTGACGATGATACTAAGCGTAATTGGGCTTAAAAAGAGCATTGTTTGATTATAAGAATTTTGGAATTGATGTTGTGGAATTTTGTAAAAGTAAGTTTTACAATTATCTAAAGAGTATATTGATATAAGGGGAAAAGAATGGTTTTGTTCCTAATCATATTAAATAAAAAACTAATTTCAAAAATAGGAGTGATTGAAAATTATGAGTAAAAATGTACTTGCTGTGATTGACATGCAGAATGATTTCATCGATGGAGCGCTCGGAACAAAGGAAGCGCAGGCGATTGTCGGAAATGTGGCTGACTGTATAAAGAACGCCATGGATAACGGCGACGAGGTTGTCTACACGAGGGACACACATTTTGAAAACTATATGGACACGCAGGAGGGAAAAAATCTTCCTGTGCCTCACTGTATAAAGGGGACAGCCGGCTGGGAAATCCGCGATGAGCTGAAAGAACTTCAAAACGCGGACACAAAGGTGTTTGACAAGCTCACCTTCGGTTCGGTGGAACTTGCCGCTTACCTTAAAACAGTTGACGGGCTTGAGAGCGTGACACTTATCGGACTGTGCACCGATATCTGTGTGATTTCCAATGCCATGGTGATTAAGGCTAATCTTCCGGAGGTGGTGATTAAAGTGGTGGAGAACTGCTGCGCAGGTGTGACACCGCAGAGCCACAAAAATGCGCTTGAGGCGATGAAGATGTGCCAGGTAAAAGTAATATAGTATATTTTATAATTTGTATAAAACGATTGGGGTGTCAGAACATAAATCAGTATGTTTTGACATCCCAATAAGTTTTTGTATAATTACGCCTTTGCCTCTTTCTTCTCAAAAAGCTTGAAGAAATTGCGCACTCCCGGACCGGCGAAAAATACCTGCCAGCAAAGTGCCATAGGAAAGTTGAGTGTGAGCTTTTGAAGCCATACGGCGACAACCTGTGAACCCGGGTGTGCAAAGAGCAGTGTTGCGATAAGACTCATTGTCGGGCACATAAGACACACTATCATTGAGGAGATTGCGAGTGTGATAAAAAATGGGTTGTCCTTTTGAGGATTTACGATGCGGAAAGCGAGCTTTATTGCAAGCTTCTCAAATACAAAAAGTTCAAGAACGATTGCTATAGGCCACATAATCGGAATTTCGTGCAGTGCGATTAGGAAAATCTGGTTGCTCATGCCGCCCATCTCGACGGCGATATTGTAGCACACCATGGCGTAGACCATGACGAATGCCATGACAGTCGTAAAAATTAGATTTTGTAGAAATGATTTCTTTTGCATAAAATTTCTCTCCTTTGAAATATATAATTTTGGGCATAAAAAATACATGTGTGTTGTTCGTTCGTCATGCAAACACGCATGTATCGTTTCCAATTATATACCAAAGTTCTCTATGCAGTTCACAGTGTGGTATACTAACACAAAAAATAAAATTTTGCAAGAATTAAATTTGAACAGATTGTGTAAAAAATGAAAAATATTCAGTTTTTGGCAGGATTAAAGTTGAGAAAAAGCGGGATATATAGTATAATATGTTTATAATTTAACAATCTTTTTAAATTATGATATGTTGTGTACTAAACTGACAAAGGAGTGTGGTTATGGGAGAACCAAGAGAACTGATTTTAAAGCTGGGTCAGAAGATAACTGACAGAATAGGCGTTAAAATCACAGAAAATGACCCTGAATACTGGGGACTTGCGGGCGTTGTCACCGACGAGATGGCACAGGTTGCGCTGTCAATGAAGGTGCGTGTTCCTGACACGGCGGAGAACATCGCAAAGAAATGCGGCAAGAGTGTTAAAAGAACAAAAGAACTTTTAAAAGAGATGAGCGTGATTGGTATCATCGAGTACAACTGGGAGAATGAGGACAGGCACAAGCAGTACATTCTTCCGATGTTTGTTCCGGGAAGTGCGGAGTTCATGGTGATGAATGGGCCGCAGGTCGAGGAGCACCCGGAGCTTGCAGATTTTTTTGACCAGATGACAAGGCTCCCTCTTGAGAAGGTGACACCGCTTGTTCCGCCGGGAGGCGCGGGAGTCGGAATGCATGTAATTCCGGTTGAGAAGGCGATACCGGCAAAACAGAAATCGGCTAGCGTGGAGCATATTTCATATTGGCTCAAAAAGTACAAGGACAGATATGCGGTAGGTGCGTGTTCATGCCGCCGCCAGCAAAGAGTGCGAGGCGAGGGCACGGGCGAGATAGAGGGTGAGCTTTGTATCGGCGTTGGCGATATGGCGGATTTCCTTGTCGAGACGGGAAGAGGACGCTATATCGACATTGATGAGGTCATGGCTATCCTAAAGAGAGCGGAGAAGAACGGATTTGTACATCAGATAACAAATATCGACGGTCAGGACAAGATATTTGCCATCTGCAACTGTGCGCCGGGCGTGTGCAACGCGCTCAGAACATCACAGCTTTTTAACACACCGAACATGTCGCGTTCGGCGTATGTTGCGAGCGTTGATGCGGCAAGCTGTGTCGCTTGCGGACGCTGCGTTGAGTTTTGCCCTACAGGCGCAGCCAAGCTCGGACAGAAGCTTTGCACAAAGCACGGAGCGGTGGAGTATCCAAGGCAGGAGCTTCCAGACAGTGTAAAGTGGGGAAAAGATAAGTGGGACCCGAATTTCAGGGACAACAGCAAGATTAACTGCTACGACACGGGAACGTCGCCTTGCAAGACGGCATGTCCGGCGCATCTTCCGGTACAGGGCTATGTAAAAATGGCGGCACAGGGAAGATATATGGACGCGCTCAAGCTTATCAAGACCGAGAACCCGTTCCCGGCAGTCTGCGGTGCTATCTGTAACAGACGCTGCGAGGACGCATGTACCAGAGGAAAGGTCGATGAGGCGGTTGCCATCGATGAGATTAAAAAGTTCATAGCCGCGCAGGAGCTCAATGCTGACAAGAGATACATACCTGAGACGGAGAACCACGAGGGCAAGTTCTTTGAGGAGAAGATTGCCGTCATCGGAGGCGGCCCTGCCGGAATGTCGGCGGCTTACTATCTTCGCGAGAAGGGCTACCCGGTCACTGTATTTGAGAAGGAGAAGAGACCGGGCGGAATGCTTTTAAACGGTATTCCTTCATTCAGACTTGAGAAGGATGTGATTGATGCCGAGATAGATGTGTTGCGCAAGATGGGTATTGAGTTTAAGTGCGGTGTTGAGGTAGGACGCGATGTGACACTTGACGAGCTGCGCGAGCAGGGCTACAAGGCATTTTACGTTGCGATAGGCGCACAGGGCGGACGCATGGCAGGTGTGCCTGGCGAGGATGCAAAGGGCGTGGTAACAGGCGTTGATTTCCTAAGAAAAGTCAACACTGACGAGAAGAGCGTTAAGCTTAAAGGGCGCACGGTTGTAATCGGCGGCGGCAATGTGGCTGTCGATGTGGCGAGAACTGCTGTCAGAGCCGGCTCTGATGAGGTGTCAATGTTCTGCCTTGAGCAAAGAAATAACATGCCTGCGGCGGCGGACGAGGTAGGCGAAGCTGTCGAGGAGGGCATTAAGGTCGAAAACGGCTGGGGTCCAAAGGAAATTCTCACTAGCAGAGGACGTGTGAAGGGGATTGTGTTCAAGAAATGTGTGTCGGTGCTCGACAAGGACGGGCGTTTCAATCCTGTTTATGATGAGAATGAGCTTATGACGATTGAGTGTGAGAATATAATTCTCTCAATCGGTCAGTCCATCGTGTGGGGCGATTTGCTAAAGGGCAGCAAGGTTAAGTTAAGACCTAATAACACCGCTGTTGCGGATGCACTTACATACCAGACCGCCGAGCCGGATATCTTTGTGGGCGGCGATGTGTATACTGGTCCACGCTTTGCCATTGATGCGATAGCGGCAGGCAAGGAGGGCTGTGTGTCAATTCATCGTTTTGTGCACAAAGGACACAGTCTCACGCTTGCGAGAAACAAAAGACAGTTTATCGAGCTTGACAAGGATGATATCGTGCTTGAGAGCTTTGACAATTCGCCTAGACAGATGCCTGGAAAGAAAGAAGGACTTGATAAAACTTTCCGCGATAACAGGGAGACGTTTACACAGGAGCAGGTAAAGAAGGAGGCTAACCGCTGTCTTGGATGTGGAGCAACAGTGGTCGACCCTAACAAGTGTATCGGCTGCGGACTGTGCACGACAAAGTGTGAGTTCGATGCCATTCACCTCAGCCGTGACATTCCGGCGGCAAGCAATATGTACAAGTCCGAGGACAAGATGAGGGCAATTCTTCCTTATGCCCTCAAGAGACAGATTAAGATTGTACTTAATAAGGACAAGACAAAAAAATAATTGAGGACACGAGATGCACGAACTGGGAATAATTGTACATATAGCAAAGACGCTCGATGAGCTTGCGGTGGAGAACGAACTCACGGAGATTGCATCGGTCACGCTTGAGATAGGCGAGGTGAGCGGGATTGTGCCGGATTTTCTAACGGACTGCTGGCAGTATTACAGGAAGAAGAGCGACCTTATAAAGGACTCGGAGCTTAAAATAGACGTTCTTCCTGCGACTACCTACTGCGAGGACTGTGAGAAAACTTATCCCACAGTGAAGTATGGGCGCGAGTGCCCATACTGCCACAGCCCGCATACCTATCTGCTTGAGGGGAACGAGTGCAATATCAAGGAAATTGAGGCGTGCTGATATTCGGCTTACAACGCAAAATATACGCAAGATGGTACAGTGACATATCATGCGGTGGTTTAGAAAATGGAAAGCAATTTTAGGAAAAATTAATCATTAAAAGGATTGTTAGCAATGGAAAAAAATTATAAAATTATAGAAGTTAAGCAGAGCGTCTTTGCCGACAACGATGCCGATGCACAGCGTCTTAGGGATGAGCTTAGAAAGAAAAAGACATTTTTGTTAAATCTCATGTCATCTCCGGGAAGCGGTAAGACGACAACACTCGTGCAGACCATCGGAAGGATAAGCGATGAGTTCAGGGTCGGCGTTATGGAGGCGGACATTGACTCGGATGTCGATGCCGGGACAATCTCCGAAAAGACGGCTGCTAAGACTGTTCAAATTCACACCGGAGGCATGTGCCATCTCGACGCGGATATGACAAGACAGGGAATAAACGAGCTCGATGTGAGCGATGTCGACATTGCAATCTTAGAGAATGTCGGCAATCTTGTCTGCCCGGCGGAGTTCGACACGGGAGCATCAAAGAATGTTATGATTTTGTCCGTGCCGGAGGGACACGACAAGCCTCTTAAATATCCACTCATATTCACGGTATGCGATGCACTGATAATCAACAAGATAGACGTGCTTCCGTACTTTGATTTTGATATGGACAAGGTTAAGGAGTACGCGCTTATGCGCAACCCTAATCTGAAGATTTTCCCTATCTGCGCTAAGACAGGCGAGGGAGTGGACGAGTGGTGTGAATGGCTAAAACAGCAGGCTAGGGAGTGGCTTGCGGAAAAATGAGGCACCATAGATGGCTAAACAGACGCAGAAGTTCATTATGAGCACCTTCATGCAGCTTTTGGAAAATGAGAGTCTTGACAAGATAACGGTCAGGGATATCGTGGAGGAGTGCGAGATTAACAGGAACACCTTCTACTATCACTACAGCGATATATACGACCTTCTAGATGACGTGTTCCGCGTGGAGACGGAGAAGTTTATGTCGGGCGATGTAAGTGAGGACAACACTTTTGGCGAGGAGTACGAGAGGGCGGCGCAGTTCGTGTTAAAGTACAGAAAGGCAATCCTTCATATATATAACTCAAAAAAGCGCGACGTCCTGGAGAACTATCTTGAGACGCTTGCTTTCTCCTTTATAAGCAGGTTTGTGAAGAAGGAGGCGGCAGGGTATAATCTGCCGGACGAGGATATCGACTACATAACAGGATTTTACACGCACGCCATAGTCGGAAACACGCTCGAATGGATTAAGAGAAAGCTGCCGTCGGGGCAGGAAAAGTTCATCGCGAGGACGGCGGGGACTTTTAACGCCACGGTGAAGGATATGATAAAACAGTGCGTCGAGGAACAATAATGCAGATAGCATACAATTAACATGATATAAGTTTGATTAAGTTGATATGTTAAAAATTAATAAATGGACAAGGCTGTGTAACATAGGAAAGTAGTCTTAGAAAAGAGTGTCTGAAAGTCAATGCGATTTTCAGACACTTTTCCTTTTTTGTCCAAAAATCAGACATTCTGCATGTTTTGTCTGTTTTAAAAGGTGGGGCAATGGGTTATTATAACACTACAAGGCGGTCAGAGATAGTCAATGAACCGAAAGCAATTTGTTTTTGAGCGAAGACAAATTGATTTATGGCAGATGAAGGAAACACCTGTTCTGATGTTTCGTCGCTGTGACAAATCGCTTGGGAATGAGGATTGGAATGAAACAGCTCAAAATAGTAAAGAATATGTATATTGTGATGGATGTATGCCTCATAATTGTGGGTCTGCTTATTTTGTTCAGTCCGATAAGGGCAATAAATGTTCTGTGTAAGATATTTGGCGTTGTCCTGATTTTGTTAGGAGCGGTTAAGATTGTCGGCTATTTCACGAAGGATATTTTCCAGCTTGCGTTTCAGTTCGACTTTGCGCTTGGTATCATATCCGCGATACTGGGCATTGTCCTGATATTCAGAACATCATATATGGTGGAAATTTTATCCATATGTGTTGGAATATTTATTCTGGTTGACGGGGCACTAAAATTGCAGACAGCGGTGGATGCAAAGAAGTTCGGAATTGAAAAATGGTGGCTTATCCTGGTTATTGCCTTGCTTGTGTCGATAGTGGGCATAATACTTATGGTTATTCCTTTTGCGGCGCAGACGGTGGCGGCTTGGATAATCGGTATCAACCTTGTACTTGACGGCGTGTTAAATATCTGTGTGGTGTTAAGCACAGTCAACACGATACGCAGGAAGAAATTAGTATGAAGGAACATCTAAGGCAGCAAAAAATGCAGATTGATTTGTTCTAAATTCACAATGGTTCATGTAACTGGGCTTATGGAAAAATGCAAAAAATTAAGATTATAAATAGAAAGGTGGACAAGAGTATGAGTAAAGGTAAGAAGAAAATGAAGCTGGTTGCATCAGCACTCGCTATAGGAGCAGGTGTTGCAGCAGTTAATGCGGTAAAGAAAAAGAGCGATGAGGGAAAGAGTGGTTCACCCAAAAGCACCGAAAAGAAGGGAATGCCTGAAAAAAGGCAGCAGGAGCTTAAAGAGTTTCGCAACACGGAGCGCGGAAGATATGAGAAGAACAGCAAAGGAATTTACTACTCAAACGGTAATTATGAAGCCTTTGCGCGTCCTGAGAAGCCTGAAGGCGTTGACGAGAAGTCGGCGTACCTCGTAGGAAGCGGACTTGCATCACTCGCAGCGGCATGTTTCCTCGTAAGAGATGCACAGATGCCGGGAAAGAACATTCATATTCTTGAGGCTATGGACGTTGCCGGAGGTGCATGTGATGGTATAAATGACCCTACAAGAGGCTATATAATGCGTGGCGGACGTGAGATGGAGAACCATTTCGAGTGTCTGTGGGATTTGTTCAGAAGTATTCCTTCAATCGAGACACCGGGCGTGTCAGTTCTCGACGAGTACTACTGGCTCAACAAGCATGACCCTAACTACTCATTATGCCGTGCCACGGTAAACCGAGGCGAGGACGCACACACGGACGGCAAGTTCAACCTCAGTCAGAAGGGCTGCATGGAGATTATGAAGCTGTTCTTCACAAAGGACGAGGACCTTTACGACAAGACAATCGAGGATGTATTTGACGATGAGGTGTTCAACTCCGACTTCTGGTTATACTGGAGAACAATGTTCGCATTTGAGAACTGGCACAGCGCACTTGAGATGAAGCTCTATTTCCAGAGATTTATCCACCACATCGGCGGACTTCCTGATTTTAGCGCACTCAAGTTCACAAAGTACAACCAGTACGAGTCACTCATCCTTCCTATGAAGAAGTATCTTGAGAAGGCAGGCGTTAAGTTTGAGTTCAACACAGAGGTTACAAATGTTGAGTTCGAGATAACAGGCGAGAAGAAGGTTGCAAAGAGAATTGTCTACAAGCGCAAGGGCGAGGAGAAGGTTATCGAGCTTACCGAGAACGATATGGTATTTGTGACTAACGGAAGCTGTACAGAGAGCACAATCTACGGCTCACACACTCAGGCACCTGTCGGTGATGCTGAGGTCAGAACAAGCGGCGTATGGAGCCTTTGGAAGAACATCGCAAAGCAGAGCCCTGACTTTGGACATCCTGAGAAGTTCTGTTCAGATATCGCAAAGACAAATTGGGAGTCAGCTACAGTCACAACCTCAGATGAGACAATCATCAACGCAATCAAGAAGATTTGCAAGAGAGACCCAAGAACAGGAAATGTCGTTACCGGAGGTATCGTAAGCTGCAAGGATTCCAAGTGGTTGCTTAGCTGGACAATCAACAGACAGGGACAGTTTAAGGAGCAGAAGAAGGATGAAGTCTGTGTATGGGTATACAGCTTGTTCACGGATGTTCCGGGCGATTATGTAAAGAAGCCTATGAAGGAGTGTACAGGTGAGGAGATTGCGGCAGAGTGGCTGTATCATCTTGGAATACCTGTAGACCAGATTGACGAGCTTGCAAAGGATAAGGTTGTATCAGTTCCTACAATGATGCCTTATATCACTGCATTCTTCATGCCAAGAAGAAAGGGTGACCGTCCTGACGTTATCCCTGATGGCTGCGTTAACTTCGCATTCCTCGGACAGTTTGCCGAGACACCAAGAGATACAATCTTCACGACAGAGTATTCCGTTAGAACCGCTATGGAGGCTGTTTACGGACTTCTCGGTGTCGACAGAGGTGTTCCGGAGGTTTGGGGCAGCGTCTACGATGTGAGAGAGCTTCTTGACAGCTCCGTAAAGCTTATGGATGGCAAGTCACCGCTTGAGATAGAGCTTCCGGGCCCATTAAATGCAATCAAGAAGCCTATTATCAAGAAGATAAAAGGAACAGTTATCGAGAAGCTTTTGAGAGACCACGGAGTTTTAAGGGACTATATGTAATATGACGATGAATATCGTGAAATAGATTAGAGATTAGATATAAGGTGTGTTAAAATGTGAGAGCATTTTGGCACACCTTTTTATGTTGTCAATAAACCACAATTTTCCAATATCTCCTGCCATAAAAATCAATATTAATAATATACAAAAAATGTGAATAAATATACAAAAATATGTTTGAAAATACATATTGTCTATGATTTCAAAGTGTGCTATCCTAACACTATACGAAATCGCAAAGTTCCATTGTTAAATCAGGGGATAGTATGGAAAACGTGTGAATTTCAAAGGAGGAAAATATGAAGAAAAAGATTATTGCAGTTATTGCAGCACTTACGCTGGTTGTCGGGGCACTCACAGCCTGTGGTAAGTCCGGGGACACAGCTAAGACAGCAAAGGTTATCGACATTGAGCTTACGAATGAGGAGTACGCATTCGGCGTTGACAAGGACCAGCCGGAGCTTCTTGAGAAGGTTAACGCTTTCATCAAGGAAATCAAGGAAAACGGTAAATTTGATGAGATTTGTAATCATTATTTTGGCGACGGAACACCTGTTGGAGTTACATCATACGCATATGATGCAAACAAAGACCAGCTTGTGGTTGCCACAAATGCAGCTTTCGAGCCATTTGAGTATATGATGGGTGACAAGTACACAGGAATTGATATGGAGATTGCCGGAGCACTTGCAGAGTATCTTGGGGTTGAGCTTGTCGTTCAGAACATGGATTTTGATGCCGTGTGTCTCTCAGTTGGCCAGCACAAGTGTGATATCGCTATGGCAGGTCTCACAGTCAAGCCTGACAGAGAAGAGTATGTAGCTTTCACTGATTCATACTACAACGCTTCACAGAAGCTTATCGTCACATCAGACAACACAGAGTTCGATTCATGCAAGGACGCAGATGCAGTCAGTGCAATCTTAGCAGCCAAGGACAGCAGCGTTAAGATTGGTGTGCAGAACGGAACAACAGGTCAGTTCTATGTTGAGGGCGATGCAGACTGGGGCTTTACAGGTTTTGCGGCTCAGGCAGTAGGCTACAAGAACGGCTCACTTGCAGTTCAGGACCTTTTAAATGGAAACATCCAGTATGTTATCATCGATTCTGCTCCTGCTAAGTGCATTACAGAGGCAATAAACAAGATGCAGTAATAAGACAGTGTATTGAAATATTAAAAAAGAGATATGCCAATGCACATTAAGAAAAAATTAAGAGAGGTTTAAATGGGCAATTTTGGTCAGAAAGTCAGTAAATTTATTGAAATTTTCATCGAACAAAATGGCTATGTGAGAGTGTTAGAAGGGTTGAAAAATACCCTTCTAATTGCGGTTATAGGACTTATTATTGGTATAGTCCTAGGAACACTCATAGCCACAGTCAGGGTTATACCTAAATATAAGGTATTTCCTCGCATACTCAACGGAATATGCAGTTTTTATGTGGGACTTTTCAGAGGAACACCTATGGTTGTGCAGCTCCTTGTATTTTACTATGTACTTCTCCCGATTATCGGCGTGAAGATGACAGGTGTTCAGGTGTCAATGATGGTATTCGGACTCAACAGCGCCGCATACATATCGGAGATTATGCGAAGCGGTATTATGTCGGTTGATGCCGGACAGTTAGAGGCGGGAAGAGCCGTGGGACTGAGCTTTTCGGTCACAATGGTAAAGATTGTCATACCGCAGGCGATAAAAAACATCCTTCCGACACTTGGAAACGAGTTTATAGCGCTTATCAAGGAGACATCGGTAGTCAGCTTTGTCGGTGCGGCAGATTTGTATGTAGCGTTCAACTATATAGGAAGCAACAGCTACGAGTTCATGGTGCCATACCTTGTGATGGCTATAATTTATATACTCATCGTGCTTTTGATAAGCGGTGGAATTAAACTTATGGAAAGGAGCCTGAGAAAGAGTGATAGACGTAATTAATCTTGAGAAGCATTTTGGAAGCAATAAGATATTAAAGGGAATTAACATCACTGTAAATAAGGGGGATATACTTGTCGTAATCGGCCCGTCGGGTTCCGGTAAGAGTACATTCCTTCGCTGTCTCAACTGTATGGAAGACCCTACAGGGGGACAGATAATATTTAACGGTGTTGATATCGCGGACATGAAGGTCGATATCAATGTCCACAGAAGACATATGGGAATGGTGTTCCAGCACTTTAATCTGTTTAACAATAAGACCGTTATACAAAATATCATGCTTGCGCCGGTTTATGTCCAGTGTCAGGAGCTCAGAAAGGCAAAAAGAAAGAATATGGCGACTAAGTTCACCAATATATTCAGAGGAAACAATAAAAAAGAGCTGATTGAGATAACGACGAGCAAGGCGGAGATTAAGAAGAACGCAAGGGATAACGCCATGCACCTTCTCGGAAGAATAGGCTTGCAGGACAAGGCGGATGTTTCTCCTTCAACACTTTCGGGTGGACTAAAACAGCGAGTTGCCATTGTCAGGGCGCTTGCGATGAACCCGGATGTAATTC
>JBNMKO010000018.1:0-44490 GCA_050874385.1 Eubacteriales bacterium | reverse complement strand
TGCCGCCCGTTCCAAGCTTAGAGCCCGCACCACCTGCGAGCGCCCTTATCTCATCGGTTATACCGTGAACTTCCTCGATAAGCTGTGCATCATCAAATTTGTGCGGGTCTTTGTCGTACAGACCGTCTATATCGGACATAATCACAAGTGTATCCGCTTTTGCGACAGAAGCCACTATGGCAGCAAGTGAGTCATTCTCGCCCACCTCAAGCTCAAGCTCATCTATCGCAACCGTGTCATTCTCGTTGACAATCGGAATTACACCAAGCTCGATAAGCTTCGCCATCGCATTTTCCACATTCCTTCTTCTGTCCTCAAGCAGAACATACTTGGTGAGTAGAAGCTGCGCAACAGTCACACCGTACTCGGAGAACTGCTTGTCGTACATATCCATAAGCTCACACTGTCCGACAGCCGCACACGCCTGCTTGCCCGGTGTGTCCTTCGGGCGTTCCCTGAGCCCAATCTTGCTCATTCCAAGTGCTATTGAACCACTCGACACAAGTATCATCTGATTTCCTGCATTTTGAAGGTCTGCTATAGTCTTGACTATCTTCTCCACCCTTCTAATATTAAGATGACCCGTCGCATAAGTCAATGTGGATGTGCCTACTTTTACTACAATTCTCTTTCCTGTCATGTGTGCCTCCTTGTATTCATTAACCAGATATTTACAGTCTAATTTTCTTCATGTCAATGTATAATGGGACACAAGGGTCTGACCCCGGTGTCCCAAAAAATTAGAACTGACTGTTATAAAGCTGTGAATAAAATCCGCCCTTAGCAAGCAGCGTATCGTGGTCGCCCTGCTCTATGATGTGTCCGTCCTTCATCACAAGAATGACATCCGCCTCGCGGATTGTGGACAGTCTGTGCGCTACGATGAAGCTTGTTCTGCCCTTCATCATTCGCGCAAAAGCCTCCTGAATCTTGATTTCGGTTCTTGTATCGATGGATGATGTAGCCTCGTCAAGTATGAGCATAGGCGGCAGACAGAGCATTACTCTCGCGATACAAAGAAGCTGCTTCTGTCCTTGTGAAAGGCTTCCGCCGTCCTCATTGAGCATTGTGTCATAGCCCTGTGGAAGTCTCTTTATAAAGCTGTGGGCGTGGGATGCCTTCGCCGCCGCAATCATCTCATCGTCCGTCGCGTCAGGCTTACCCATCTTTAAATTCTCCCTGATTGTTCCGTTTTTAAGCCATGTGTCCTGAAGCACCATACCGTAGGATTTTCTGAGGCTTCCTCTTGTCACGTCCTTGATGTCATCGCCTGCTACCTTTATGCTTCCCGAATTTACATCGTAAAAACGCATGAGAAGATTGATAAGTGTAGTCTTTCCGCATCCCGTAGGTCCTACGATGGCGATACGCTGTCCCGGCTTAACTGAGAGGTTGAAATTCTCGATAAGCTTCTGGTCAGGAACGTATGAAAAATATACATCGTCAAGCTCGACATGTCCATCTGCATTTACAGTCTTTGCATTTTCCGGCTCCGGAACCTGTGGCTCCTCCTCTATAAGCTCCATAACTCTTCCCGCACATGTGAGCGCGTTCTGAAGCTCTGTCACAACGCCCGAAATCTCGTTAAAAGGCTTTGTGTACTGGTTTGCGTAGCTAAGCATACATGAGAGCTTACCGACTGTTATTCTGCCATGAACCGCAAATATAGCTCCTACAAGCGCAACGAGCATATACACGATGCTGTTTACAAATCTGGTTGAAGGGTTTGTTATGGATGAAAAGAAAATTGCCTTTAAGGAACACTTTTCAAGTCTGTCGTTGACCTCATCGAACTTCTCCTTGACCTCGTCCTCCTGACTGTAAGCCTTTACAACCTTCAAATTTCCGACCATCTCATCTATGATTGCCGT
Source organism: Eubacteriales bacterium (assembly GCA_050874385.1). Classification (GTDB taxonomy): domain Bacteria; phylum Bacillota; class Clostridia; order Lachnospirales; family Lachnospiraceae; genus CAG-882. The sequence goes on along the minus strand of JBNMKO010000018.1, from coordinate 42,619 downwards.
CTGCTCACCTCTTGTCTCAGACTGCTTTTTAAACATTGTGTGAGTGTTCTTTGCAATGTATGCCGCAACAAAAAGTGACAGCGGAGTCACACATACAACGACAAGCGTTATCGGAATACTAACTGTGAGCATAAATCCGAGTGTTCCAAGTATCGTTATAACACCTGTAAAAAGCTGTGTAAATCCCATCAAAAGACCGTCCGCGAACTGGTCAACATCGGCGATTACACGGCTCACAACATCTCCGTAAGGGTGTCCGTCAATATACTTTAACGGAAGTATCTCAATCTTTCTTATCGCCTCTGTTCGTATATCCCTTATTACATTGTAGGTAATCTTGTTGTTTGACACATTCATAAGCCACTGTGCAAGAGCACCTATCAAAATGACGATTACCATTGTCTTGATTATCGAAAGTATTCCGTCAAAATCCACAAGTCCCTTGTCGATTATGAGGTCGATTGCGTTACCTGTGAGTATCGGAACATACAATGTACATGCAACCGTCACAGCCGCAAGTACTATTGAAATTATGAGAAAAACATAATATTTTTTGATATATCTGAGCACCTTTCCAATCGTGCTCTTGTCCTCGTTGGTTAATTTTCTGACCTTTGCCATGACTAAGCCCCCTTTACTGCCGTACTTTTGAACTGAGAGTTATAAATCTCCTTGTATACCTCACAGTTTTCAAGAAGCTCTTCCTGCGTTCCCATTCCAACCATCTGACCGTCATCCAAAACGATAATCTTGTCAGCGTGCATTATGGAAGCTGTACGCTGTGATACTATGAACACCGTCATATTTCCCGGAAGTGCCGCGATAGCCGCGCGAAGCTTGGCATCGGTAGCGTAGTCGAGAGCCGATGCGCTGTCGTCAAGAATGAGTATATCCGGCTTTCTGACAAGCGCTCTTGCTATTGTAAGACGCTGCTTCTGACCGCCTGAAAGGTTCTTTCCGCCCTGTGTAATCTCAAAGTCAAGTCCGCCGTCCTTAGTCTCAACGAACTCGCGCGCCTGCGCCGCGTCAATCGCCGCCCAAAGCTCCTCATCGGTGGCATCGTTCTTGCCCCACTTTAAGTTCTCTCTTATTGTTCCCTTAAAGAGAACCGCTTTCTGCATGACAATTCCTACATGCTCTCTCAACTCGTCAAAACTGTACTCATTTACATTTACACCGTCGACGAGCACCTCGCCCTGTGTCGCGTCGTAAAATCTAGGGATAAGTCCGACAAGCGAGCTCTTTCCTGAACCCGTACCGCCGATGATACCGACTGTCTCGCCCTTCTTAACGGAAAAATCAATTCCTGTGAGTGAGTTGTCAGCGCCCTCATTGTAACAGAGATTTACATTCTTAAACTCAACCGCATAGCCGTCCTTTGATTTTGCACTGTACTTAGCACTGCCCTCTGTCATTGAAGGCTTAATCTCAAACACTGACTGAATACGGTTTCCGCAGGCAACAGCCTTAGTTACCGTGATTATAAGGTTGGCAAGCTTAATAAGCTCGACAAGTATCTGTGACATATAGTTTACAAGGGCGACAACCTGACCCTGTGATAAAATACCCGCATCAACACGGACAGCTCCGGTCCATATAAGAGCGGCTATCGCCCCGTTGACTATTATAAATGTTACAGGGTTCATAAGAGCAGAAATCTTTCCGACGAACTTCTGAAGCCCGGTCAGAACAGTGTTCTTCTCATCAAAGTTCTCAATCTCGCTCTGCTCCTTGTTAAATGCACGAATTACTCTCACACCGGTAAGGTTCTGCCTTGTAATTCCAAGAACATTGTCAAGCGCTCCCTGAACCTTCTTGAAAAGCGGAATGCTCACAAGCATAATTCCGAACACCACAATCGCAAGAAGAGGAATTGCCACAACAAATATGAGCGCCGCCTTGACATCAATCGTGAATGCCATAATCATTGCACCGAACACGATGAACGGTGAACGAAGGAAAAGTCTGAGCACAAGGTTTACTCCCGACTGCACCTGATTGATATCACTCGTCATTCTTGTTATGAGTGTCGATGTACCGAGCGTGTCAATCTCCTTAAATGAAAGACTCTCGATATGTGCAAACAACGCCGATTTGAGCTTTGCCGCAAATCCTACAGCCGCCTTTGCGGAAAAATACTGAGCCGTCAGCGAACAGGTAAGTCCTACAACAGCAAGAACAACAAGTAAAACAGCCATTCTCACAATGTAGGGAACGTCCTTGTTCTCAATACCCGTATCGATTATCGCCGCAATTACAAGCGGTACAAAAAGCTCAAATGAAGCCTCAAGCATCTTAAAAAGCGGAGCTAAAATACTCTCTTTTCTGTATGCTTTTAAATACACAAGTAATTTTTTCATAATCTTTTCTCCCGAATTTTATCTTTTTTGTCATATATTTTAAACAGCAGTGCTGTAAGCCATTAATAAATCTACTTAAACACAGTCGACATATAGCTTTTTTCTCCGTCACATATGCGGACTATGTCAACGGTCTTTTCAACGTTTCCGTAGGCTTCTACCATGTAATCTCCAAACACAGTACTTCCGTCAAGAAACGGAAGATTTAATGAAACTGAGACAGCCGTGGCAAGCTTTGCTTTCTCAATCGCTTCCTTGACAAAATACACAGCATCATACGCCGGTCTCACCCCGTCGGAGGTGACATTTCCAAGCTTTGCCACAAAGCCCTTTACAGCCTCATCGCTGCTGTCAACAGCCATATTTACAGGGATATATATATCATAGCCGTATGTGTCACCGGAATACTCATGCCACTGTGCAATCCCGAGAAAAGTTCCCTTGTATCCGCTCATTTTTGCCGCATAGAGCACACTGTCCAAATCGTCAAGTGATGCCGGAATAAACACATTTTCAGCTCCCACATTCTTAATCGCATTAAACACTGTGCCGAGCGTATCTTGTGTATATTCAGTCAGCTCCCCGGCATATACTGTTTCTATGTTATATGAATTTGCCGCGGCAGCCATATCCTCGTAAAGTAAAGTGTATCTTTCATCCTGTGCCGGACACACAAGTGCAATGCTTGTCGACGTATCCGTCTTTTTGTGCTCCTCCGAGACAAATTCTGCCAAAGCCTTAGTCATATATTTGTCAGAAAAACAAGCTTGATAAACAAAATTTGCAGCCGAGACAACCAAATCGTCCGTCACCGACGGAGTTATCACAGGCACATTTGCCGAGGCACTCGCCTTTATAAGCTCCTCCACGCCCTCGGAATTGTTAGTTCCGATCACCGCACACACGCCCTCCTGTGCAAGCTGGTAATAGCCTGCCACAGAGTTCATGTAATCCCCCGCATCGTCCTTCTTTACAAGCTCCACACTGTAGCCATCCGATAGCAGTCCGCCCGCCGCATTGATTTCATCCACAGCAAGCTGTGCCGCACTGAAAATCTGCTCGGACTCATCTTTTTTGTCACCGCTAAAATCAAGAAGTACTCCTATTTTTACTGTAAACGATTCATCTGCTGTATTTTCCTGTTTCTTTCCACATGCCGTAAGTCCCACACACGCTATGACAAGCAGCGCAAGGAGTCTTAAAAATCTAAGTCTCCAGCCCTTGAACATGTATGTCTCGTTTGTGTCTTCATTGTCATGTGTTCTTTTTTTTGCTGACATAAATAATTCCTCCTGAGAAAAAACACCAGTGCCTACACTCTAAGGCTCCACTCCGAACAGTCAACAACCCTCGTCGCAAGACCGTCATAAAATTCAGGCTCATGGCAGATAAGAAGAATACTTCCCTTGTACTCTTTGAGCGCTCTCTTTAACTCATCCTTCGCATCAACATCAAGATGGTTCGTCGGCTCGTCCAAAAGAAGCACATTTGATGCGCGGTTGATAAGCTTGCAAAGTCTCACCTTGGCCTGCTCTCCTCCGCTCAACACCTGAACCTGGCTCTCGATGTGCTTGGTTGTAAGCCCGCACTTTGCGAGCGCGGAGCGCACCTGATACTGCGTATATCCCGGAAATTCCTTCCAAATTTCCTCGATACATGTGTTTCTGTTGCCCGGAGCCATCTCCTGCTCAAAATATCCTATCTCAAGGTAATCGCCAAGCTCAACTTCACCCGAAAGCGCCGGCACAAGCCCAAGTATGCTCTTTAAAAGAGTTGTCTTTCCTATACCGTTTGCGCCGAAAAGCACAACCTTCTCACCGCGCTCCATCGTAAAATCAAGTGGTCTTGACAACGGCTCATCATATCCGATGACAAGTCCCTTTGTCTGAATAATATATCTTCCCGGAGTTCTCGCCTCCTGAAAATTAAATTCCGGCTTCGGCTTTTCAACCGCCTTCTCAATTATATCCATCTTGTCAAGCTTCTTCTGACGGGACATCGCCATGTTTCTCGTGGCAACCCTCGCCTTGTTTCTCGCGACGAAATCCTCAAGCTCCGCAATCTCCTTCTGCTGCCTGTTGTATGCCGCCTCGCGCTGCGCTTTTTTCATCTCATACACTTCCATGAACTTGTCATAGTCGCCCACATATCTGTTGAGCTCCTGATTTTCCATGTGGTAGATGAGATTGACCACGCTGTTCAAAAATGGAATATCATGTGATATAAGAATAAACGCATTCTCATAGTCGATAAGGTATCTTTTAAGCCACTCTATATGCACCGCATCGAGATAGTTCGTCGGCTCGTCGAGAAGAAGTATGTCCGGCTTCGCAAGAAGAAGCTTTGCAAGGAGCACCTTTGTTCTCTGACCGCCCGAAAGCTCCGTCACATCCTTGTCCATGCCGATGTCATCAAGCCCTAACGCTCTTCCCACCTCGTCAACCTTTGAGTCGATAATGTAAAAATCATGTGCCATCAAAAGCTCCTGAATAACGCCGAGCTCCTCCATCATCTCGTCCATGTTCTCAGCCGTACCCGCCGCCATGGCATCACATATGGAGTTCATCTTTTCTTCCATGGCAAAAAGGTCTGCAAATGCGCTCTTTAACACATCCCTTATAGTCATTCCCTTTGTGAGAACCGCGTGCTGGTCAAGATATCCAACCTTCACATTCTTAGCCCACTCAACCTTGCCCTCGTCCGGCATGAGCTTCCCTGTTATTATGCTCATAAAAGTTGATTTTCCCTCGCCATTGGCACCGATAAGACCTATATGCTCTCCCTTTAAAAGTCTAAAGGACACGTCCTTGAAAATCGCTCTGTCACCAAAACCATGGCTCAGGTGTTCAACATTAAGTATACTCATATTTTTTCCTTTTCTGTGTTATTTTTTATTTTCTCTGCTTTTTTCTTCATTATTTTGTGTCATTTGTGCCCGATTTAACCAGCCTTATGTAGTATACACAAATTATAGGAATTAGTCTACAGCCTAAATTCCTATTTTATTTTATTTTCATATTTTTTTCAAGTACACACTTGCATCCAATTGTCAACCTTGTATAATATTTTGGTTGACATTTCGCAATCTTGGGATTATACTCAAGAACATGTACGAATTTAACAGAATTAGTAAAGTCCACTGCAATTTCTAAGAATAATAAACAAGAACTGTACAAACCACTTCTTAGAAGCTGCGATACAACTATTCAGTTATTCTAACAAAGTATTTGATTAAATTACATAATGGAGGACATCATGAAAAAATCAATCTACACCACCAAAGAAATTGCTCTTATCGCCCTTTTTGTGGCACTCACGGCAGTATGTGCATGGATTACAATTCCAATGCCTGCACCATTTGCACCGTTCACCCTTCAGACATTCGCAGTATTTACTGCCCTTGGCATACTCGGTCTTAAAAACGGTCTCACCGCAATCATCGTATACTGTCTCTTAGGTATCGTCGGACTTCCTGTATTTTCCGGAATGAAGGGCGGTGTCGGAGTGCTTCTTGGCACAACAGGCGGCTACATAATCGGATTTATCTTCACCGCACTTTCCGTCGGTCTCATAACAAAGAAGTTCGGAAAAAGCGTTCCTGTGCTCGCCATCTCGATGGTAATCGGACTTGTACTCTGCTACGCATTCGGAACAGCATGGTTCATCGTCGTTTACAGCAATACCAAGAGTGCCGTCGGAATTTCAAGCGCACTTGCATGGTGCGTCACACCTTACATTCTTCCTGACCTTGTAAAGATTTCTGTGGCAATCACAATCGTGAAGGCGGTTGAAAAATCTAAGGTTATGAGAACGGTTACTGCATAACAACCAATTTTCATGCAATAATTTTTCTTGTGCATATTTTGATTAATTATTATTTTATTTCAATATCATAGCAATATTAATGTGTAGCACATCATACAATTACAATGGCATGTGAAATATGATTTTCTCATCTTCACATGCCATTTTACTTTCCATTATTATAAAAACACTATATAACTATTCAAAAACTATATATTTGAGATTTATTGTAAACCTCAAATTTTTATTACTAAATCAACCTGTTTTTGCTTAATATTTTGATTTACTTAAAATGATATCACCCCAAGATGCTCAAGCAGTATCTTCGTTCCGATAAGTATAAGGATAATTCCCCCGGCAAGCTCCGCCTTTGACTTGTATTTAACTCCGAACACGCTTCCCACCTTGACACCGATAGCCGACAATGTAAATGTGATACTTCCTATAAAAATGATAGCCCACCAGATGTTAACGTCGAGAAATGCAAATGTCACGCCAACCGCAAGCGCGTCAATGCTCGTCGCAATGGCAAGCATGAGCATAATCTTAAATCCAAGTGATGCGTTAGCACTCTCTTCGCTCTTGTCAAATGACTCCTTAATCATGTTAGCACCGATAATCAACAAAAGCACGAATGCAATCCAGTGGTCAATCGCCGTGATATACGACTTGAACTGGCTTCCGAGCAACCATCCGATAAGAGGCATTAGTGCCTGAAACCCACCAAACCATGCTCCCACAATGGCAGCCTTCTTGAAAGTAATCTGCTTCATCGCAAGTCCCTTACACACCGACACCGCAAATGCGTCCATGGATAATCCTACCGCCAAAATAAACAACTCCAATAAACCCATACACAACTCTCCATTCTTCACATATGTAATATATTGTTACCTGTGAGCAGCTTTCCATACCCGGGCAGGTATTGACACAAAAAACGAGACTCATGTACGACAATCAAGCCATACATAAGTCTCGTTATTTAAGATAAGCCAGATGCCGCCGAGCAGATATGCCGTCTTGCCGACTAACATTCTTCCGCCCGTCACACCAGTCTGTTGACTTACCACGTATTCACGCTAACTACTCCCTTACAGGTCTGTTTATGATATCATATATTGAAAGAAAAAGCAAGAGTTTTTATAACTATCCACAATCATCTTGCCTAATATGGATTTATATCAAAGTAAATATGTAGATTTGAATGTCTCTCTAACGAATGAAGTTCGGATTTTATATATCTCCACGATGAAGGATAACTATTTGGAACCCCATTTGCAACCTCATCCTTTAAAAATTCAACAAATTTTTTCTCTCTATCTTTAAAAACTTCATAAAAGGCATCTGCATATTCACCTTTTAACTCATCATTTAATTCCTGCTCATTATATAAAGCATGGTCTAAATTCGATGACATAAAATATCCACTATAATAAATCCCTTTTATATTGCCTATATCGAGTAGATAATTAATCATCTCACTTTTCATTTTATTTCTCGCAAGTACCTTATCTACATCTTTACTTATTATATGCGTGGTAGTATATCTTAAACCACTATTTTTTCCTTCAATTACCGCTGTCTCAGGTATATAAGCACCATCTGTATCAAAAATATGAACAATTTCCAATATATCCGTCTTTTTTAATTTCTTATCTTTTCGATATTCCTCTACCTTTTGATATATAACATCCTCAACATTCAGCTTATTTACATTCTCATCACTAGTAATATCTCCGTTCATAAATTTAAAAACAATATTTCTATTTACATATATACGCTGAAATATTCTTTCAAGTGCCTTTTTATCAGAATTTCCCTCAACAATGAAAACTACTGCTTTTTTTGGTTCCACCTTTTTCATTCCAATGCCTCACTTTTATGGTTCTTCTAGTAGTTTTTTCTTAAAACTATCCGATAATTTAATGCTAACCTTTCGCTCTGGATGGTATGCTTTTCTGAATGCATATCCTATAGACTGCAAATCCGCCTCATCATATAACTCTTCCATCTGCCCTCCCACAGTAATTGTCCTGATATAAAAATCACGCGGATTATGATTTTTTTCTTTCCCTTTCAGACGAATATATCTATTGTTTGAATTAACTGTTGTACATATAATGCTTTTAATATTTAATTTTTCAAAAGCCCTTAAATTATGAGAAGTAAATATAAGCTGACCTTTTGCTTCTTCATTCAATACACCCAATATTTCTCCTAAAAGATATTCAAAAATACCTGAGTCCAATTCGTCAACAACAAGGCAGATTTCCGGCTGATTATACAACGCAATAAGGTAATGCAGCAGCGAAATAATCCTTTTAATTCCCTCAGATTCATACTTTGTAAGAAATTCTTTGTCTCCCCTGACAGAATACATTTCTACTACAATGTAATTATTTTCTTTTTCGTCACGTTCTTCACTGACTTTTCTTAATTCAATATTCAGATTAGGAATGATTGCTTTTAACCCAATATTTATTGCATCGATGGCATTTTTTAAATCCTTATATAAATTTTCAGTGATTTTTCCTCTGCCACTCATCACCAATGGCAGACAGCCCTGCATCACAAAATCATCATTTTCAGAATGTATGTTCACTGGCAGAATAACATTACGGTTGATATCTGCTAATTGATTTACTTTGACAACCTGAAAATATAATTTGCCAAAATTAATCAGGCTATAAATAATATCAGAAAATCTCTCTTCTCCATCACAAACATAATTTTTATCAAAATTTTTATCAAACAACAATTCATTGAAAAAAATAGATATATTCTTCTGTGCACAGTAAATCGCAAGATTTTTCAAACTTTTGGAAATTTTAAACTCTTCAAGCTGCTTTTCATTTGAAGAAACCAGCTCCACATTTATATCATCCAATATGGAACTGACATTATAATATGGATTAGCAAACTCAAAATCTCTCTCCCCTTTCCACGTTGCTCCACGCTCCCAATAAGTAAGCTTTTCACAAATTAATTTTATCTTCTTCTCTCTATCATCAACCCCTAATTTTACTTCATATTCTACTTTATGCTTGGGCTGATTTCCATTCTCCTCAATAAAAAATTCTGTCACCAATTTTGTTTTGTTATGCTGACTAATCAAGCCTCCATACACATCATATGGTATCTCATTTCCTGACAATATATGTTTAAGTATATCCAAAGCTTCCACTAACGCTGTTTTTCCAGACCCATTCTGACCGTATATCCCCACAATGTCATTTCCAACAAGCTCTCCTTTTTTTTCAACGGAGCTGTAATTCATATATCTTACTTCCCCAAAATCCACATTTTTAAAATAACTAAGAGTATTTTTTACAATTCTCACCAATCTTCTATTCTCCATAAATAATACCTTCCTTAATAATATAGCCTCTATATCATATTATACCAAAAACATACAAAATGTCCAGTTTTGTAAAAAATTCATTCCCCAATCACGCTATTTTTCATTTTCGGATGTATTATTCCACAATAAGTCCTATGTCAATATAAAAGTCCCACTCTCCCTTATATCCACAAATCTTTCTTATTATACAAAAAAATTACGGGCTTTACCATACAATTCACATACTAACCCAAAAAACAAGACTTATGTACGACAATCAAGCCATACATAAGTCCCGTTATTTAAAATAATTCATACGCTATCATACAGATAACTTGTCCGGCACATTACATGTCCGGAAAATACAATCACTTCTTACTTATGTATTCTCCTTCTTCTGTCCTCAAGCACCATTGCCATACCAGCCATTACAATAGCCACTGCAACGCATACCCATAATACCATGCTTCCTGAGTAGCCTGTTCTAGGCGCTTCAACTTCGCTTGGACTCTCTGATTCTGTCTCACTTGGTACTTCCGGCTCTGTCTCACCAGGAGTTTCCGGCTGGGTTTCGCTTGGTGTCTCGGGTTCTGTTTCAGTTGGCGTTTCCGGCTCGGATGGATTTTCCGGCTCTGTCGGGTTCTCCGGCTCAGATGGATTCTCCGGTTCTGTTGGATTCTCCGGCTCAGATGGATTCTCCGGCTCTGTCGGGTTCTCCGGCTCTCTTGGTGTATCATTATAGATAAGGGCGTATGTCGAGAATCTGTCAGTCTCAAAAGTTATCACACCACTGGTCTCATCGTATGTACATGGAAGTACTGACAGCTCGCCGTCATGTATACGCAGTACACTGTAAGTTCTTACGATATTTGCATCCGTGTTGACTGCATCACCTTCAAGCTGGAAGCTGATTGCCACTGAACCGTTTGCTCCGGTAATCCTCTCAGGCTCTCTCTCGCCAACATGCTTGTACAGTGAAATATCCAGATACATAGAAAGAACTTGTCCCTGTACTGACTGGTCAATCATTGACTTGTCCTCCTCCGGAACACTGTCAGCGATATTCTTGACCTGAAGGAATACCTTTACATGCTCTCCCTCCTGCACAAGCTGCTTCTCCTCATCTGTAAGGAGCTTTTCTGAAAGCTGTGCTGAATTGTCGGAGATATCTGCACCCATCACATTCGACTCTTTATCTGTGGTATTTTTAATGTTTCCAGCATTCGGGTCTCCCGGCTCCTCCGGACCTCCTCCCGGATTTATTTCCTGTGTCTTGGTTGATGTCACCTCGGATGATACTGACGGCGACGGCATGTCAGTGTCATCACCCGGCTTTCTCACAAGCACTATGTACTCTGTTCCCGGCTGGATGTTTTTGTCATCCTCGCCCGCGGCATTGTAGGTTCTGTCAAAAATAAGTTCAACGTCACTTCCGTCTTCCGAACTGACTGTCTTTCCGTTTAATCTCCACTGCTCCTCGGTAATCACTGACGCATCCGTTCCATTCGGAACAAGAATGTACTCATATCCTGCTTTGGCATTTACCCACACAGTTGAGACTGTATTGTTACCGCCGTTAACCATTCCCGCTGTGACATCCTCTCCCGGTGCTTCCTGTGTGTTCTTGGTTGTCACGGCCACAGGTTCAGACGGCTTCGATGCCGGTGTGCTTTCTGTCGGTTTTCTGCGCACAATCACCTCGTACTCCGTACCGGCTTCAAGACCATTTCCCTCATTATCCTTATTTAGTGTGAGTGAAGAACCTGTCTGCTCACCACCGCCAAGGCTTGTGCTGTTGTTCCTCCACTGCTCCTCTGTAGGTACTGTCTGTGGATTTGTCTTCTTCACAACTATGTACTCGCAGTTCTTGTCAGCTTCCGGTATTGTAACCGTATTGTTGGTTACGTTACTGTTCGGTATTTCAGGAACTGCCGGCGGTGTCTCAGGTCTTCCATTGATATCAACCCAAATCCACTCACTTGCAGGAACGCTTCCATTTGCTTTCTTTCTGACGTATATCTTCCTGTCTCCTTCTATCGCAGGAGTAATGCTGCCGATGCTGCCCGAGCCGCTTACTGTCGCAGCCGTCTCACCGCTTGGCGCTGCTGTTCCGTCAGCAGGCACATAAACTTCATAAGTATCACCGTTGATAGTGACTGTCTCATTCTTATAGTCAATGCTTATTCCGTTCTGGGCATTGTTAAGTATCTCATTAAGCTCCGGCGCTGTCTGCTTTGTGTATGTAACTTCTGAAGACTTTGCATCGGATGGCATAAGTGTATCACTTCCAGGCTTTCTCACAAGAACCTGGTACTCTGTTCCCGGCTGGACGTTCTTGTCACCCTCACCGCTTGCATTGTAGGTTCTGTCAAAGGTCAGCTCAACATCACTTCCGTCTTCTGTCTTTGGTCTCTGTCCGTTGAGTGCCCACTGTGCCTCAGTCACAGCCGATGCGTCCGTTCCCTTCGGCACTAAGATATATTCATAACCGCTCTTTCCGTTTACCCACACGGTTGAGGATGTATTCTTGGAAACGTCGGTCATTCCTCCCGTCACATCACTGCCCGGTGCTGTCTGTGTCTCCTTGGTCTTTGTTGTTGTGGAAGCAGACGGCTTCGATGCCGGTGTGCTCTCTGTCGGCTTCTTTCGCACAATCACCTCATAATTGGTGTTCTCATCAAGTCCATTTCCCTCATTGTCCTTATTGATTGTGAGTGAAGAACCTGTCTTGTCTGCTCATCACCTCCAAGGCTTGTACTGTTGTTCTTCCACTGCTCCTCTGTAGGCACTGTCTGAGGTGTTGTCTTCTTCACAACTATGTACTCACAGTCCTTGTCAGCTCCCGGTATTGTGATTGTATTGTTGGTTACATTCTCTCTTGGTATTTCAGGAACTGCCGGCGGGGTCTCAGGTCTTCCATTGATATCAACCACAAGCCAGTCACTTGCCGGAACACTTCCATTCGCTTTCTTTCTGACGTATATCTTCTTTCCTCCATCTATCACATCAGTAATGTCTGCGCTCTTTCCGTCTCCGCTTATAGTTGCATTGGTTCCGTGAGTCGGCTCTGTCTGGTCATCTTTTGATGGAACATAGACTTCATACACATCGCCGTTGATAGTAACTGTCTCGTTACTGTAGTCAATGCTTATTCCGTTCTCGGCATTGTTAAGTATCTCATCCGCATTAGGCGTTGTCTGCTTTGTGTATGTCACACCCGATTTGTTCGATGATGACGGTATCTTGGTATCGCTTCCCGGTCTTCTCACAATAACCTCGTACTCTGTTCCAGGCGTGATGTTCTTGTCATCTTCACTGCTTGCATTGTAGGTTCTGTCAAAAGTGAGATCAACATCACTTCCGTCTTCTGTCTCAGGTCTCTGTCCGTTAAGTTTCCACTGCTCCTCGGTCACATCCGATGCGTCCGTTCCCTTCGGCACTAAGATGTATTCATAACCACTCTTTCCGTTTACCCACACTGTTGAGGATGTGTTCTTGGAAATGTCTGTCATCCCTGTGGTTACATCTGTCTCAACAGGTGACTGTGTCTTAAATGCCGCCGTCGACGCATACTTTGAGGCAGGTATATTGCTTACACTGTCAGCCTTTTTTCTGACATGTATCTTATACGCCATGCCGACTGTCGCAGAGGCAAATGTAACCGTACTTTCATTGCCTGACGGAGACACTGCATTACCCCAGCTAACCGTACCTCCATCACTTTCAAGCACATACTCATAATCTGCACTGGCATTTCTTACAATAATACTGCCATCACTCATGGAAACAATATCAGGAGCCTTAACCGGCTCAGGTGCTGCTCCTCTTTCTGCAAGCGCAACACTAACCCACGCACTCGCAGGCACGTTTCCACTGCCCTTCTTGCGCACATATACATAGCGATTATCGCTATAATCTATTACTTTTGTAATAGATGTCGAAGCACCTGCGGCGGTCAATGTCGCAGTTACATTCTCGTCAAGCTCACCCTCGCTCCATGATGACGGAACATACACTTCATAAGTACTTCCATTAAGTATAACAGTCTCAGCTGCATAGTCGAATGAAATGCCGTCCGTATCACTTACAACCACATCACTCGAAGGTGTACTGTAAATTGTATATGTCGCATCTGAGAGCCCTGCTTTTGAAGGCATCTTGTCATCATCACCATAATACCTTGCAATGACCTTGTACTCCGTCCCCTCGGTGACATTTTTCACCTCACCTGACTTCTTATCATAATACTGTGTCAAATCAAGATTTACATCCGACTCAGACTTTACCGCCTTAGCTTTTTCCCAATCCGTATCAGTATAGTCCGCAACGTCTTTCTCTGTCACATCGGCAGGAACTAAAATGTACTCGCATCCTGTCTTTGCATTTATTTTCACATTGCCAACACTTTTAGGACAACCTGTGAATATTTCTGATATATCAGGTAGATTGTCCTGAGTAGTTTTCATCGTCACGGTTATTTTGCTATATTCCGATGCAAACTTCTTTGTATTCTTGTCAGCAGGAATTCTTGCTAAAATATTATAAGTTTTTCCAGATTCTAACTCATGAGCAACACCATTTTCGTTCTTAAACTCACCCAAGTTCAATGGTACGTCGTCTTTGTCAACAGAAACTGTGCACTCAATCCATTGTTTCGCTGTAGGCTCAAATTTATTCTCCCCTGTCTCTGTAGCTTCTATGATTATGTATTGATAATCTGCCTTGGTATTAATAATTGTAATTGTGTTATTTGTAACATTATTTCTCTCAACAACACCAACCTTATCTGGTGACTTATCCCTCTCAGGAATAGTAAACTCTATTGCATCGGAAGGTTTGATGACTACTCCTGTGGAACTTTTATCTCCCTTCATCCTCACCTCATACGTTGCTCCCGGAATTGCGTCTATGTCAATAGGCAAAGATGAATAATCATCATCACTGTTATTATCTTTTTTTAATCTTACTTCATATCCCGATTTCAGAATAATCTTCTCTTCGACATAGTCAATACTATAACCCTCATCTGCTTCCGGCTTCTTTACCAAAGTATTAACCTCTGTCTCGGAAGGAAGTGTCGCACTGACACCATCCTTTGCCGGATAACGCACTCCTATAGTGTAAAATGTAGCCATTTTGAGATTGTCGAATTTGATATTTTCCCCATCAGTATCAACCTTCGTCCACTTATCAGGATATGTTCCACCATTCGTCTCTTTTATTGCGTACTCACACAATGTATCAGCGCCATTAATCGTTATACTACTATAATCAATGGTTATTGCCTGGGCATCATCGCTGACTGCATCAGGGCTTTTATTGACCTTCAAGTTCAAACAATAGTAATAATCCTTGTATTTTCCACTATTGACTACCGGAATTTTAATCTTCAATTCCCCTTCAGTGGTTTTATTTAAATCAGCTACTGCAACTGTATCAAATTTCAGGATATTATTTTCTACAGTTATATTATTTACTGTGTTTTCAAAGCCATTATTTGATGTGACAACAGCATTATCAACATTATACTTTGCCCCATACTTATTTTCCGGAAGTTCATAGATTATTGTTTCATTACCTGCATTTGATATATGCTTATCAGCAGACTGTACATCAGTATGCTCTCTTTTCTCGACACTTAGTTTAATTACGGCATCAGAGGATGTACTTTTATCGGTTGACCACACTTTAACATAATCTGTTTTTTTGGTGTTGTAAGTGCCACTTGCCTTAATTTTAAATTCATAGTCTCTAACATACTCATTCTCATTCATTTCCATTTCTTCGGTTGGTGTCAATTCAAATGTTATGGTCTTATTTTCCTTGTCATGAGTATATGTTAAACCTATTTCTTTAACGTCTGTTCCATTATTACTAACAAGTTCAAATGTCGTGTCAGAAGAAAAATTTATGATACCTGCAATGTTGGCTGTGTAGGTTGCTGTTTCACTCACGCCATCAGCAGTTACCTTCACAGTCTGTTCTGTATCAGTTGTAAATTCAACATCTGCATAATTTCCAGTTATATAATAATTTTTATTACTATTTGCATAACTTGCAACACTATTATTGCTTTCTAAATAATACAGAACTATCTTTCTGGATGTATCTCCTCCAAGTGTATTATTATTATAATTTTTTGAGTCGGTTCCTATTATAGGATTTCCCAAAATATAAAGAGATTTCTGAACACTACAATCACAAAAAGCATGCCACCCTATTTCAGTAACACTAGCAGGAATTACTATACTATATATTCCACACTTATAAAAAGCTTCTATGCCTATAGTTTCCAATCCTTCTTTTAAATTAACACTTTCTAAACGCCAACAATTCATAAAAGCTTGACCATCTATATATTTTAACCCTTTTTCTTTGAAGTCAACACTCTTTAAACCCCTGCAACCAGAAAATGCATATGAACCTATCTCCTCTACACTGCCAGAAATCTCAACGTCTTTAACCGCCGTACTATCGGCAAACGTATATTTTCCTACATATTTTACACCACTTTCTATAACTATCTTCTTTATACTACTACTCTTATTTGTCCATGGCTGTTCAGAACTCTTATTATAGTTACTCATCCTACCATCGCCTGATACAGACACGGTAAACACGCCATCTGAATCCAATGTACATTTGGTGCCTCCACTTGTCCACGTTCCTACTATACTAGCCTGCGTGCTGACCGAATGTGCCACTGCCTGCGCCTTCGGTGTATACCCAGCCGCGAACGCCGTCACATCGGCACTTGTAGACACCATCGCCGCCGTCATGACAACCGCAAGAGTTCTTGTAATACGTCCTTTCAATGTCCTTCTTCTCATACTTTTCTCCTCATACCATGTAATTACGGCATACCATGAAGCAAATTACATAGTCATTATGTATACATGCCATTGTGTATTTATCACAGTATACCTGCCATGTGCAAATGAGCCTGCATCCGGCTTTTCACAATATCTCCATGCCGTATGACATTGCACAGTCACATCATTTCTCATTGTTGGACGTATTATATCACACTTGTTTTTAAAATACCCTTACAAAACCCTTACACTTTTGTATTTTATAAGATATCATTTTATTTATAAAATTACCTCTTTTCCTCTCCTGCCTTTATGGCATCAAGCTGTTCTTTCCTCTTTCTAATCCAAGAGTACTCGCCGCTGTATATTTCAAGATATTTTCCATGATAATTCCGGATTGCCTCGCCGTCGCGCTCCAACATGCGGTACAGGTCACAGTCTACAATATCCATATTTATATATTTTGTCTGTCCATTAGTGACAACCAAATCGGAAATTCCTGCCTCGTCAAGTATATTTTTAAGTCTGGATGTAGTAATCCAGTAGATGCTGTCGCTCGCATTGCCATTCCACAGGTTATTTATGGCATCCTTCTTTGTAAGCCCTTCCTCTCCCCTGTCAACCAACAGCATCAAAAGCTCCTCCTGCTTATTATGCCCTAACATAAGCTGCTTTCCGTCCACCATAATCACAAAGTTAGGCATCGTATATATCTGTATCTTTTTCTTAGGAATTTCGCGCACATAGTACGCTTTTCTGAGCTCCTTTTCAATATCCTCACCGGAATAAGGCTTTAAAAGATAGCCTATCGCATCCACCCCGAATGCCTCCAACGCATACTGCTCATACGCCGTCACAAAAACAATTTTTATATTCTCATCAAGCTCCTTCAACAGCCTTGCAAGCTCTATTCCATTTATACCAGGCATCTCCACATCGAGAAATGCGACATCGACCTGATGCGTTTTTGCCCACTCAAGCGCCGCACTGCTGCTGTTAAAAGTCTCAAGACTGTCAATCCTCGCAAGCCCTTTTGCCGTGAGCTTGAAATTGGTAAGCTGTATTTTCTCGTCATCAACGTATATTATATTCATCCAATATTCCCTCGCTTTTATACCTGCGGTATTCTTATTGTAACAGTTGTCCCCTTTTCGGGTTCACTCTCTATATCAAGCGTCCCTCCAACCATCGTCTCAATTCTGTAGCGGACATTTCTTATTCCGACGGACTGCGTGTTTTCAAGCTTTTCGGGCGCAAAGCCCACACCGTCATCCTTGACGGTAATCTCAATAACACCATCACTCATATCCGTGCCAAGAAGTATTGTCCCACTTCTTCCATGCTCAACAAGTCCGTGCTTGATTGCATTCTCCACTATTGGCTGTATGGTGAGCGGCGGAAGCTGAAAACTTCTCACGCGGATATCCTTTTTGAATACCACTTTATCCTCAAATCTAAGCTGTTCAAGTGCTATGTAGTCCTCAAGCTGCTCTAATTCCGTCGAAAAGTTGATTAACCCATCATTTTCTATAAATCTGATATTTCTTCTGAGATATTTTGAAAAACGTATGAGTGCCGTGTCCGCCTTCTGCGGGTCAATTTTGCAGTATGTACTTATCGTGGTCATCACGTTAAAGATAAAATGGGTTCGTATCTGACTCATCATCAGTTTTATGCGGCTGTCCGTAAGACTGCGCTCCTTCTTTGCAAGCTCCATGTCCATCTTTGCAATCTGCATCTGCTGCCTGCCATACTGTAGCATGGTATGAATACCCATACATATGACATAAACCACAAAGGTCAACAGTGTAAACAAAAGCCCTGACGAGTTTCCCTTAATATAGAACGCAATGACATCCGCAACAACACCGCCAACGCATATAAACGCAAGTTTAATCTCAAACGGCAGCTTTCCGCCGTGTACTTTTCTTATATGCTCGTACAATACAAGTCCGACAATAAGTGCCGCCCCTAATCCCATTGAGATATGAGTGGCTGTCATGGTTTCTCTCAGGTCAAGCCCCACAAAGAGCTGCAAAAACATCTGCAAAATACACAGAACGCTCACAACCGTCTGGTAAAAGCCTAAAATTCTCTTTCCATTTTCAGAAAAGGCATCCTTTAGCCACTCAACCAGCGGAAGCATACCGAGCATAGGCATAATGATAGCCATATAATAGGAAGAAACAGGATGTCCTCCATCCATGAACGGAGTAAAACGCGTGTCGTTAATTCTCCACAGCCCGGTCATCAGCGAGAACAACCCAAGAGCGGCAATTCTCTTTCCCGGGCGTTTTTTTATAAGACAGTACACCGCCATCCCAAGAAAAATTATCCCGGTCAGCATTGCCACTATGGAAAGAATAATCTCCGGCAGGTCTTTTATAAGACGGGTGCGATATATTTCAAGTGAAGAACCCATAAAAAATTCCATTTTTCTGTTCCTAAAGCTCTCATATACCGGAGTAATCTCAATTCTGACCTTCTTTCCTGCATCCTGTTCATACAATGGTACAATCACATAACTGCTTCCCGTGGTCTTTGTTATTCTGTGTTCCCCGGAAGGCTTTAGGCTGTACACATTCTCCTCATCAAGAAAAACGTCGACGTACTGATGCACCGCATAGAAGGCAAGACTTATGCCGTCCGGTATCTCGCCAAGTGTGAATGTGTATTCCTTTTTTACACCTATCGGAGCAGCATCATCCACTATCTCAGTCTCACTCAGGTCTTTTATATATGTGATACCGCTCTCTGCCCTCGCCTGCATCACATCCACATCATCTCTTATTCCTACTGCGATGAGCAGCACAAAAAGCCCCACGGCAGCTATTATGGGTATGTATATTGAAACCTTTTTTATTGTCAATCCATTCTTCATTCAACAATACCACCTCTTATTTTTCTATAATTCTATCCTAACACCCTCCAAAACACAACCATTTAAAAATTACCGCACACACAAAACAAAGGTCTCCGCCCCAATCCCGGAGCAAAGACCTCTGTAATTATAACCACATTATATTTTTACCACTTACATTTAAAGTCCTGTCTTATAAGTTAATGTTTTTACAAATCACTTCCTCTAAGACATCTGCACAATTCTATTCGTAATCCACAACGCTAGCCCACTTGAGAAGAAGTTCTCTCTCCTCCGGCTTACCCTTAACGGACTGTGATGCGGCTACGATTGGAAGCCACTTCTGAACATACTGCTTGCCGATGCCGCTCTTCTCGCAGAAGAGGTCAAGATACTTGTCGGCTAACTTCTGCTGTCCTGCAAGTGCAAATACGAGATATGTTCTCGCTGCATCTGCGGAAGCGTTACCCTGTGTTGCATGTGACCAGTCAAGGATATATGCCTTGCCATCGTCTGTGATGATAACATTGCTTGGGTTGAAATCGCCGTGGCATACCTTGTCATGCTTGTGCATACCCTCAAGGCTTGTGTGAAGGTCATAACGTGTAGATGGGTCGATGTCTGCCTCTGCAATCTTACGCATCATCTTGTCTGTGAGCTTTGTAAGGAGCGGAGCCTTCTTAGAATGAACCTCTCTCTGAAGATTTACAAAAAGCTCGAGGTACTCATCCTCCTTCTCAGGATGCTTCTTCATAAGCTCCTCCAAGGTTGTTCCCTCTATGTACTCGCTGATGATAGCCCACTTGCCATCAACCTTTGTGACCTCCAAAATCTTAGGGATAAGTAAACCTGTCTCCTCAACTCTCGCCTGATTGAGTGCCTCGTTGAGAATGTCTGACTTCTTGTAGTCCTCATTAAAAAGCTTAATAACTGTGTCCCCATCACGGTAAATTGTCTTAGTTGGACGTTTTGCAATAACATTGTCAAGTTTCATTGTCTATACCTCCATGCATTAATTTGTAACACCTTAAAAAATTAAATACCTTACAAAATCTGTGTTACGCATATATATGCTGCACAGCTCTGTAATTATTGTTTATATTTATTATATCACAACGCATCAATTTTCGCCACAAATTTATTCATATTTTTAAATTGTCAGAATAATTTTGCAAAAGAAAGCTTCCGAACCCGGCTCGCGAATCCGGAAGCCCTGATATATCATTATATGCTTAGAGTTAATCTCCAAAGTACAAGCATTTTACAACTGTCTTTTAATTTCGCTCACCTTATAACAATTATATATTACTTGCCATAGTATGCTCTGAGATACATCTCCTTGATTTCCTTCACAAGAGGATATCTTGGGTTAGCACCTGTGCACTGGTCATCGAATGCCTGCTCAACCATGTTGTCAAGTGTGTCAAGGAAGTACTTCTCATCTACGCCGTAATCCTTGATTGTCTTCTTGATGCCAACTCTCTCCTTGAGAGCCTCAATCTTGTCGATAAGACCTTCTAACTTCTCCTGGTCATTCTTGCCCTTCACTCCGAGGTAATCAGCAACCTCAGCGTATCTTGCAAGCGTATGTGGATGGTCGTACTGAGGGAATGTACCCATCTTAGATGGAACCTCAGCAGCGTTAAATCTCATAACATCTGTGATGAGGAGAGCGTTTGCAACACCGTGTGGAAGGTGATGGAAAGCACCAAGCTTATGAGCCATTGAGTGGCATACACCGAGGAATGCGTTTGCAAATGCCATACCTGCCATAGTAGCTGCGTTACCCATCTTCTCTCTTGCAACAGGGTCGTTAGGACCATTGTCGTAAGCTCTTGGAAGATACTCAAATATCATCTTTAATGAACGAAGTGCAAGTCCGTCTGTAAAGTCTGTTGCCATCATTGAAGCGTAAGCCTCAAGAGCATGTGTCACGGCATCGATACCGGAAGCGGATGTAAGTCCCTTAGGAGCATCCATCATCATGTCAGCGTCAACGATTGCCATCTTAGGAAGGAGCTCGTAGTCTGCAAGAGGATACTTAACTCCTGTTCTCTGGTCTGTGATAACTGCGAAAGGTGTTACCTCAGAACCTGTACCTGCTGATGTAGGAACAGCGATGAAGTATGCCTTCTCTCCCATCTTAGGGAATGTGTAAATACGCTTACGGATATCGCAGAAACGCATTGCCATGTCGAGGAAGTTAACCTCCGGATGCTCATACATTACCCACATAATCTTACCGGCATCCATTGCTGAACCACCGCCGACAGCTATGATACAGTCAGGCTCGAATGAACGCATAGCCTCAGCACCCTCTGTAGCGGAAGCAAGTGATGGGTCCGGTGCTACATCGTAGAATGTTGTGTGCTTGATACCAAGCTCGTCAAGCTTGTCTGTGATAGCCTTTGTATATCCGTTAGTATAGAGGAACTTATCTGTTACGATAAATACCTTCTTCTTGTTCATTACAGTCTTAAGCTCCTGAAGTGCAACAGGAAGACAGCCCTTCTTAATATATACCTTCTCAGGTGCTCTGAACCAAAGCATGTTCTCTCTCCTCTCAGCAACAGTCTTAATGTTGATTAAATGCTTAACTCCTACGTTCTCTGATACGGAGTTACCGCCCCATGAACCACAGCCAAGTGTGAGAGATGGTGTGAGCTTGAAGTTGTAAAGGTCTCCGATACCACCCTGTGATGAAGGTGTGTTGATAAGGATACGGCAAGTCTTCATTCTCTCTGAGAACTCATCTATCTTAGCCTTCTCTGTGCCAACATTTACATAGAGTGAAGATGTATGACCATAACCACCGTCAGCGATTAAGTGCTCTGCCTTAGCAAGTGCATCCTCGAAATCCTTAGCCTTGTACATTGCAAGTACAGGTGAAAGCTTCTCGTGTGCGAACTCCTCTGAAAGCTCTACGCTCTCAACCTCACCGATGAGAATCTTTGTTGTCTCAGGAACCTTAACTCCTGCGAGCTCTGCAATCTTGTGTGCCGGCTGACCAACAATCTTAGCGTTAAGTGCGCCGTTGATGATGATTGTCTTTCTTACCTTCTCTGTCTCAGCGTCGTTTAAGAAGTAGCATCCTCTGTCAGCGAACTCCTTCTTAACCTGCTTATATACCTTATCAAGAACGATAACTGACTGCTCGGAAGCACAAATCATACCGTTATCAAATGTCTTAGAATGAATGATTGAGTTGACTGCAAGTGTGACATCGGCAGTGTCATCAATGATTGCCGGTGTGTTACCTGCGCCTACGCCGAGTGCCGGCTTGCCGCTTGAGTAAGCTGCCTTAACCATTCCGGGACCACCTGTTGCAAGAATGATGTCAGCTTCCTTCATAAGGATGTTGGTAAGCTCAAGGCTTGGAACATCAATCCATCCGATAATTCCCTCCGGAGCTCCTGCCTTAACTGCTGCCTCAAGAACAACCTTGGCTGCTGCTATTGTGCTGCCCTTAGCTCTTGGATGTGGGCTGATGATGATACCATTTCTTGTCTTCAAAGAAATAAGTGTCTTGAATATTGCTGTTGATGTAGGGTTGGTTGTAGGAATAACCGCTGCTACAACGCCGATTGGCTCTGCAATCTTCTTAGTGCCGTATGCCTTGTCCTCCTCAAGGACTCCACATGTCTTTGTATCTCTATATGCGTTATAAATATACTCTGAAGCGAAATGGTTCTTTATAACCTTATCCTCAACTACACCCATGCCGGTCTCCTCAACTGCCATCTTTGCAAGAGGAATTCTTGCCTGGTTAGCTGCCATAGCTGCCTCAAAGAAAATCTTGTCTACCTGTTCCTGTGTGTAAGTAGCGAAAATCTTCTGTGCCTCTCTTACACTTGCAAGCTTCTTCTCAAAGCTCTCAACACTATCTACTATCTCATACGTTTTCTCCATCACTAGAGCCTCCTAAATAATAAGTGGTGCGACATTGCAATCAACACATTCATGTAATGATACATCACTTACAATGATACATCCTATGTGCTGACACATCCATACATCAGTGTCGCCTTGTTAATTATTTAACATTTAGTTCGTTAATAAATTAACACATTTCTTTTTAGATGTCAACACTTATTATACAAATTTTTTCAAAAAATACAAATATTATTTTGTTATTATAGAAGAAAGAACAACTCACACGTCAAATTTAGCTCCCATCAACATGAATACACCTTGTTGATTTAGACTTATACCCCTTGGGAATACAATATTTTTTATGACAAAAAAGCAGTATTTTTATCCCAAAACACAAAATAAATGGTAGCTTACCATGCCAAAATATAGTATATTTTTCACAACAACATACAAAGTGAGGACTACACAATGTCGGAAAAAGATATTTTTACCAAAAAATCCCTCGATATCGAGGGCAACCTCGCTGCAACGGAGGAAACCTTCATAGCAAGCTATGGAAAGCACGAACAGAAGCCTCTTCGCATACTTCTTAGTCTTTACAAGGGGCATTACCTACAGCTTGTGCTCTCTGGTCTGTTCTTTGCGCTAAAGCACGCCTGTGTCTGGTATCTTCCCGTAGCTACAGCGGGTGTCATCAACATAGCGTCGGGCACCGACGACGGCGGACTTTCGGGTATTCTCTTCTATATAAGTATAGAAATCGCCCTCGTCCTAGTAAATATGCCCGCCAACTACCTCTATGTACATTTTAGAAGTCTCGCAATCCGCAACATGGAAGCAGGACTGCGCGGCGCGTTGGTCAGAAAGCTGCAACAGCTCTCAATCACATACCACAAAGAAATGCAGTCGGGACGACTGCAATCCAAGATTATGCGTGATGTTGAGGCGATAGAGACACTGTCCCAACAGCTTTTTACCAACATTCTCACCATCATACTCAATCTTGTCGTGGCATTTGCCGTCACGGGAATGAGAAGCCGCACAGTGCTCGTATTCTTCGTTATATGCGGGCCTGTGGCTGCACTCACAATGGTCGCCTTCAAAAACCAGATTAAGCGCACCAACTCAACCTTCCGTAAAGAGATGGAGACAACCTCCGCAAAGGTTATGGAGATGGTCGAGCTCATCCCCGTCACAAGGGCGCACGCGCTTGAAGATGAAGAGATTGACAAGATGGAAAATCAACTTAGCTCCGTCGCAAAGAGCGGCTACCGTCTCGACATAGTGCAGGCTAACTTCGGTGCCGTCGGCTGGTGCGTGTTTCAGGTATTTCAGGTGTTGTGCCTCGGCTTTACCGGTTATCTCGCTTTTCACGGACAGACAACCGTGGGCGATATAACGCTCTACCAGACATATTTTTCAACCATTGTCAACCAGATTTCAAGCTTTATAAACCTTCTCCCAATCATATCGAAAGGTCTTGAGTCGGTAAATTCAGTGGGTGAAGTTTTACTCGCAAACGATGTGGAGAACAACAAGGGAAAGACAAAGATTAAGACTGTCCGCGGAGAGTTTGATTTTGAAGATTTGTGCTTTGCATACGACAGCAGCAAGCCTGTTTTAAACCACTTAAATCTCCATGTAGCGCCGGGAGAGACTATAGCGCTTGTCGGTGAGTCAGGCGCTGGCAAATCAACCGTCCTCAACATGGTAATCGGCTTTAACAAGCCGGACTCAGGCAGAATACTCTTAGACGGCGTTGACATGAACACAATCAACCTCCACTCCTACAGACAGCACATAGCTGTAGTTCCGCAGACATCAATCCTTTTTTCAGGAACTATAAGGGATAACATCACCTACGGAATTGAGAAGGTTTCAGAGCAAAAATTAAATCAGGTTATAGAAGCCGCCAACCTAAAAAGTTTTATAGACGGTCTCCCTGAGGGTCTTGACACTGTAGTCGGCGAACACGGCGGAAAACTTAGCGGCGGACAGCGACAGCGCATTTCCATAGCCCGCGCGCTAATCCGTGACCCGGACATTATAATCTTAGATGAAGCCACCTCCGCACTTGACAGCATATCCGAGAAGGAAATTCAGGATGCCTTAAACAACCTCACCAAAGACAGAACTACCTTCATCGTCGCCCACAGGCTTTCAACCATAAAAGGAGCGGACAAAATTGCCGTTCTGCGCGAAGGGCACTGCACCGAATATGGAAGTTACGATGAACTTATGGAATTAAAAGGTGAATTTTACGAGATGAGACGATTGCAGTTGTGATTACACCTCAAAATAGCTGCACAACATAAATATTTGCATCACAAATAATTTTATATATACTTTAAAGACCAACATTTATAAATATATAAAAATAAAAACCATCTTCACTTTTGATATCAAATGTCATGCTGGCTGACATCCCATATATCATTTTCAAGTGAAGATGGTTTTTATATTTACAATACCCAATAATTATTATTTAATATTTTTATCAGGCAACTTTTAACTTATAATACTTTTAATATCTAACTATTTTTTAGTTAACCCACTTTTTCTTACAATAACTCATAACATGCTTACTTATCTAGTATCTGTATGTTAGGCTGGTCTTCCTGCTCGTAGATACATACCCATGTCTTTCCCTGATTGAATGTAATCTCCGTGCCATCCCAGTATGTATATGTCGTAGGTCCATAGCCATAGGTATAGTTACATCCAAGGTTGGTATTTACACCGTCGACCTGCTTGCTCCATTTAATCCACTGTGCAGTTCCGTTTGTCACATAAAGTCCAATTCCCTCTCCTGTGAGAAGATAGAGAGGTGAACCATTCCAGTACTGCTCGCCCGGAACAAGCTTAAAGATAATGTTCTCAACCGCAAGCTGCTCGCCCGTCATCTCATCAATCTGTGGCTCGCCGTACTCATAGCGGTAGTAAAGTCCATCCTCCTCATTGTATACAAAATACGCATTGTTGTATGCATATCCGGTCTTGAGAGTGAGACATTTTTCCGCATCAGGGTAGTCTATAGGTGTCGTAGACTTGTTGAACTTGAGCGGCGCAACATAATCCTCGTCAAGATATGTAGTGATATTCTTATTTACCATAGCTGTCACAAGATTTTCAGGTGTTGCAAATACATTGTGTGGTGAAACTCTGTCCGAGCGTCTCTCAAAATTGTACTCGCCGTTCATTCCATTAAGAGCGCGAAGCTCCGGGTCACTCAAAAACTCAAGCGCAAAATCAGACTGTCCAAAATGGAAATATGCCGCATCGTACTCAGCCGCAAGGAACGGATAATAATCACGGCAGCTTCTTATAGAGCCGATGGATGTCACATCGTCATAGTTCTGAAAAACACCCATAAGTCGTGTTACTCCTCCCTCACACTGACCCTCAAATATAACATCCGCCTTGCTTATTCCGCTCTGCGGAAGTCCCGCCTCTATATTGTTGTACATGACAGCTATCGGTCTTCGATATGCTATAGTGTCGTTAATCCACTCTCCTGTGAGAAAGCTTCTAACGGTCTCACCCTTAGGTATAAGGCTTGTGTCCGACTCCAATGAAGGAAATCCGTTATCCACAGGGTCGGTATCAGGTGCTTTCTCATCGTCAACCTCCGTCGTCTCCTCCTGTGAACTGCTCTCAGTTGTAGTAACCTCCTGCGATGAAACCTGCTCGCTGGTTGACTCCGCTGTGGCATCGGCATCCGCCTTCTTTCCGCAGCCTGACAGTACAATGGCTGATGCAGCCGCAAGCACTGCTGCCCTGCCAATTAAACTTTTCTTTACCATAAATCCTCCTCAATTTAATGTATAATCAGTCCCAAAAATTATTTATCCATAATGGTATGAATATTTATGTAACCGTCAGAACATTCTACCATACTCCAAAACACATTGTCAATTTTTAGCTATATTCCGGAATATATCAATCCTCTTTGTCGCTACTTTTCACGCTATCTTGCCAGCCATCCGCCGTCCACGGCGAGCGTAAAGCCATTCACATAGTTAGATGCAGCCGACGCAAGATACACAACCGCACCCGCCATGTCGTCAGGTGTTCCCCAACGTCCGGCAGGAATACGGGACAAAATCTCCTCGCTTCTGTCGTCATCGTTTCTTAACGCCTGTGTGTTGTTTGTAGCCATATATCCCGGCGCAATGCCGTTTACATTGATATTGTACTTAGCCCACTCATTTGCCATGGCTCTTGTAAGACCAAGAACCGCACTCTTGCTTGCCGTGTAAGACGGAACTCTTATTCCTCCCTGATATGAGAGCATTGACGCTATATTGATGATTTTTCCGCCGCTATTCTGCGCTATGAACTGCTTTGCCGCCGCCTGACATAAAAAGAATGTGAATTTCTGGTTCAAAAATACAACCGAGTCCCAATCCTCCTCAGTGTAATCAATCGCATCATTTCTCTTTATTATGCCGGCATTGTTCACAAGAATATCTATATGCCCAAAATGCTCCACCGCGCTCTTTATAATCACATCAATCGGCTCCATCGACGACAAATCTGCCTTGACCTGCAAAAAGCTGCTGCCAGCCTCCTCGACAAGCTTCTTTGTCTCATCGCAGTCCCTTCTCGCCACTCCGACAACATCCGCTCCTGCCTGCGCAAGCGCAACGCACATTCCCTGTCCAAGACCTGTGTTGGCTCCCGTCACAATCGCAACCTTACCCTTTAAACTAAACATATCAAGTATCATACTATTCTCCATTCTTATTTTTTTGTACATGGTCTAAGATTTTGTGACTATTTTCTTCTTATTCCATGTCTTTGCGGCTTAACCGTTATATCGGTCACAACCGCACCCTCTCTCATTTTGAGAACGTCCACAACACACTTTGCAATCTCCTGCGGCAAAAGTCTTGCATCCGTCTCCTCGCACGATGTAAAATCCGCATTTCTGTAAAATTCAGACTCGGTCATGTCAGGATGAATGTTTACCACCTTGACACCGTACTTGCGCGCCTCGTCAAAAAGACTGACACCAAAGCTTGTAAGCGCCGCCTTTGTAGCACCGTATGCGCACCCGTAAGTGTTGGACTTTTTAGCCGTAACGGAAGATATATTTACTATAGTTCCGCCGTTCTTTTTCATATCGCGCAGCAAAAGTCCGGCAATTATCATCGGAGCTTCCACATTCACCGCAACCATCTCGTGCAGTCTGTCGGGATTAATCTGCTCGTGCGGTCCAAAGTAGCCGACCCCGGCACAGTTGACAAGTAAATCTATATGCCCTGCCTCACTTTTTATGCCAGATATCGTTCTCTCCACATCCGAGTGTCTTTTCAGGTCGCACACAACCGCATGAAATGATTTATTGTCCACAAGCTCCTGCTGCTTCTTAAAATTTCTTCCAATGCCGTACACCTCGTAGTCCGCTCCGACCAAAGCCGTCGCTATTGCAGCGCCTATCCCGCTCGATGCACCTGTAACTATTGCTTTTTTCATATTTTTCCCCTGCATACTGAAAGCATTGCTTGCAGTACTGCCACCAATAAGTTATCTCCAACGATATATTTTTTCCTGTGAAATGTATGCCCTAAGACATTCCTCCACATAATCAGCGAGCTCCGCCCCGGCATCGCCGCAGCAGAAGCTTCCGTCCTCAACCGCAAAAGGATAAGCTAACAGATTAGATTGCGGTCTGCGCTTTCTCATTCGCTTTAGGTAATCACATGGAACACGGAACTCTCCAAGGCTCACATCGTACAATAAATCCGGGCTTACATTCTCAAAAAGCTGCCCGATAACCTCTCCGTACTCATTTTTCCTTGAAGCTATATCCCCGTCCGTGAGCAGCGGGTCAAAACATACGCGGACTTTAAGTCCCATATCCGCCGCTTTTTTTATTGACTGTATTCTCGACTTTATCGACGGTGTGTTGTGCTCATAAGATAACTGTACCATGTCTGTCGACAAAGTGAAAGCAAAGATAATATTTTCACATTCTTTTTTGTCAATCTCCTGCAAAAAGCTGTCCGAGAGCTGCGCTTTTGTCCTGAGTTCTATCGTTAGCCCCGTCTTTTCCTTTGCATATTCAATCCACTTTCTGCAATATCCTGTAATGCTCTCAAGCGCCACCAAATCAGTATCATAAGATATACATAAATATACAGGATGCTCCACAAGAAGCGCGTCCACCTCACAAAATATATCCTCGATATTCATAAATATTACAACATCCGCCGACGGGTACATGCCTTGAAGATAACAGTATTCGCAGTCAAAAAGACAGTTCATCATACAACTGGTATAATAAAAATGCTCATTTCCAAAGCTCTGGCACTCCTTAGAACCGTTGTAGATAAGCTGTCCTTCTTTTTTTGCGAGCACCAGTGCCGGGGATTTCTTCTGAATTTCAAGGCTCTGCGCCTTTCTGTTGAAAATATCCTTATAGTGGTTGACCCACACAACCCTGCTGCCCGAAAGCTTTTTTAAAATGCCGTCAACATCGTACTGCCCCTCAAGCTTCCGCTCCACATACACATGATGAAACGGGTGCCTGCCCTCATACACCTTATGAAAGCTCTGCATAAACTCATAGAATTTCTCCGTCCAGCCCGGACTGCACCTAAAAAATACAAGCTGATGCTGCATGTAAAAACAGCCAAGCGTCTCATACCACGCCGCAAAACACTCATTGTCGGAGCTGTACTCCTCATAGCCATGAACAGGACAGATATCAGGATAAAAATATCTGCCCTGCAAGGTATCGTGTATCTCCACGCATATGCCGCAAGCCTGCTTTTCGTCCAAAACAGGCTCTAAGCATACACATACATCACCATCATTTACACTCTGCCCCGACATGACATAGCCTGCCGCCATAGCCGCCTTAACCTGTGTATTTCCTGTTATGACAAGCTCAATGTCCGTCCCGTCAGGTGTATTTCCCACAAAAATCTGAAAATGCGGCTCGGTCATTCTCTTTTTAAGCCTGAACAGACTAACCAGCTCCTTACAATAAGAATACTCCGCCGCAAAAAATCTCCACATTATTTAACAGCCTCGTCGAGCTCTCTCTGCAAAATGGCAAGATGGTCGCGGATTGACAGTTTCTGTGGACAAGCCTTCTCGCATTTGCCGCACTTTACACAGTTGTGGGCCTTCTCGGCATCGACAAGTCCCTCCCAGCTTCTTCTTAACTGCTCCTTGTTGCCATACACATTGTAGTGGTTCCATATCGAGAAATTCCTTGGAATATTTACCCCGGCAGGACATGGCATACAGTAGCGGCAGCCCGTACAGCCGTTTCTTATTCTGCTCTTTAACGTATCAGCCGTGTCAGCTACAAGCGCCTGCTCATCACTGTTAAGCGGTGTAAAATTCTTAAATGTCCTAAGATTGTCCTCAACCTGCTCCATCGACGACATACCGCTCAAAATAACCTTGACATTGTCGTGTGAGCCAACCCAGCGGAGCGCCCATGAAGCAATCGACTGCTTAGGTCGAAACTCCTTGAAGTTAGCCGCAATCTCATCAGGAAGGCTTGCGAGTGAGCCGCCCTTTACAGGCTCCATGATAACCATAGGAACACCCATCTTCTTTGCAAGCGCATAGCCCTTGTCACCAGCCTGCTCGTCGGTGTCCATATAGTTGTACTGTATCTGGCAGAAATCCCAGTCCCTGTATGTAAGTATTCTCTCAAACACATCATAATTGTCGTGGAATGAAAAACCGAGATACTTTATCTTTCCCTCAGCCTTCAATTTTTCACACACATCGATAACCCCAAGCTCCAACACCTTGTTGAATGTTTCCTTGTTGAGCGCATGCAAAAGATAGAAATCAACATAATCCTTGTGAAGTCTTGCAAGCTGCTCATTAAAAATTCTCTCCGCGTCCTCAGGCTTCTCAAGCTGCCACACCGGAAGCTTTGTGGCAAGATAGTACGAACTTCTGTCATACTTGTCTAACACTCTTCCAAGAAACGGTTCGCTGTCCCCATTGTGATATGGATAAGCCGTATCATAATAGTTGACACCCGATGCCATCGCAAGGTCAAGCATCTTCTCCGAAAGAGCCTCGTCTATGCCTCCGTCCTCGCGAAGCGGAAAACGCATACACCCAAATCCAAGCAATGATGTCTCAATTCCAAGCTTATCAAATTTTCTTTTCTCCATAACATACCTCTCCCATTTTTCTAAATTTACTTTAAGCAGTTAAAACCCTGTCAAAAATATCACATATTATGAATATTTTCTTCATAGTTTTCTGCTTTCAGCCTCAGCAATCCCATTGTTAACATTGTCTAACCACGCGATATTTATATTTTAAACTTTTTGCATCATTTATGCAATAGTCTGATAAAAAAGAGCAGAAATTAAATTTTTCCGCCAACATTATTGGTTTGAAAATTAATTTCTGCTCTTTGATAAGTTCTGTTTACTCCAAATTTTCTATCTGCTCGCTTAACCTGAACTTACCAATATCATCCTGAAGCTCCTTTGCAAGCCCGACAAGCTTTGATGTGTTCTGATTACAGTCATTTACAATCTGACTTAACTCAACCATCGACGCTGATGTCTCCTGCGTTCCAGCCGCATTTTCCTGCGCTATCGCCGCAAGGCTCTCAACGCTCTGTGTCACGCTGTCCTTTAACTCATCAAGACTGTTTACCTTGTCTGAAAGACCCTCAATGGAGGATGTTACATTGTCCACCTCTGTCTTTAACACGCCAAATACGCTCTTTGTCTCGTCAATCTTCTCATTCTGATGTTTAATTTCCTCGACAACGCTGTTCATTGTCTGAACGCTTGTGTCGGAGTTCTCGATAAGCTTCTCAATGATGCTCTTAATCTTATCAGCCGACTCCTTTGACTGGTCTGCAAGCACACGGATTTCCTCAGCCACAACAGCAAAGCCCCTTCCATTCTCACCGGCTCTGGCAGCCTCAATCGACGCGTTGAGTGAGAGAAGATTTGTCTGGCTCGCAATATCCGCAATAATATCCGTGGCACTGCGGATGTCAAGTGCGGACTGGTTTGTCTCCATTGTCTGCTTATGTATCTCGTCAACTGATATCTTTGTCTTATTGCTTATCTCAACGAGGGCATCAAGATTTCTCTGTGCATCGTCATTTTTGCCCTTCATTGTCTCGGCACTTCCGGCAAGATTTGAAATCGTATTGCTCATGTAATCTATCGACTTGCCCATAAGCTCAACCTGGTCACTCACCTTCTGTGTCTCATTTGCCTGATTGGTCGCACCGTTGGCAATCTCGTCAACCGCCGTATCAATACTTGTTATCGACGCACTTATGTTGTCAAAATTGTTCTTAAACTTAGCGGAGAACGAGTTGAGTTCCCCTGTCGAATGATGTATGCCATGGACAATGGTTGTAAGTCCGCCGAGAAGTGAATGTACAGACCTTGCCATGTTTCCAATCTCGTTCTTCTTGTTCAAAAGCTTCTCAGGGACAAGCACGGCGAGATTACCCTCAGCAACCTCATCAAGGTTATCTATGGCTGTCTTTATTCCCTTGAGTGTCCTTGAAATTATAAGTGCCGCAGCAACTACTATAACAATCAAGACAATAACCATGAATATGACATTATTTTTGATTATATTCTGATATGAGGAATTAGCTATATCTGAGTCCATCGCAACACACATAACTCCGACAATGCTTCCGTCGGAATTTTTGATTGGCGAGTACCACGCCGAATAATTGGTATTTCCAATCTTCACGGAATTTCTAAAATATGTATTGCCTGACTTTGCCGCGTTGTATGCAGCTTCGTTTATCTTGTTTCCCGTAAGAGCCTTTCCATTTGAATCCTTTATGGTTGAGTATATCGCTGTATTTCCATAATAAAAACTGATATCCACATTGGTCTCTCTGGCAAGCTCATCAAATATCTGCGTATTTTGGCTCACATTAAATGTGCCCTTATAAAGTTCGCCATTCTCGAGAGTGTAATCTCCCGAATCCCTGAGTTTAAGACTCGCCTCGACAGAATACTCCATAGCTTCAAGCTCGTGTGTCATAATCTTCACCGCGGTTCTGTTTCCGACATTTTTAAGTGACAGCATAGAGAATGTCGCCACAAAAACAACGGGCACAAGCACAACACATAAAAGCTCGAACATAAGTCCAAGTCCCTTTTTGTTCATCTTTTTTTCATCCATACGTTTCTCTCCTTCATCTAATTACTTTTTGTACTGATACCCTAGCTCTACCCTTCATTATAAAGCAGCGATATCAACCTTGCGGCATGGAACTATTTTATACTTTTTATTCATAATTATCAATTAAGAAATAAGGACTATAATGCGACAAAATAAGACATTTTTTAAGGCTGCCGCACACGATTTTTTCGCACACGGCAGCCCTAAATAGCTGCTTCAACTCCTATATTTACAGTAGATTTTCATATGTGGAAATAAATATGCTCCAACAATGCCCTCCTGCAAATAAGGTTCTAATTATTTAAGCATTACTTATATAATTCGACAAGCTTTAACAGATGTTCATATCTCTCCTTGGCCGCCTTCTCAGACTCGGCAAAGAGCTTCTCTGCCCTCTCAGGGAAAGGCTTTACAAGTCTTGTGTATCTTGCCTCATTGTTCAGGAACTCCTGATATGTTCCATCGCCCTCCTTGGATGTGAGCGTGAATGGGTTCTTGCCCTCAGCCTTCAAAGCAGGGTTAAATGAGAAGAGGTTCCAGTAACCTGCCTTGACAGCCTTTTTCATCTCGTCCTGACAATGGTTCATGCCGCCCTTTGCAATACCGTGGAGCTCACATGGAGCATAGCCGATGATGAGTGATGGGCCGTTGTAGCTCTCAGCCTCACTTATAACCTTCACAGCCTGTGCCGGATTAGCTCCGAGTGCAATCTGTGCCACATATACATAACCGTAGCTCATAGCAATCTCAGCGAGTGACTTCTTTCCGATTTCCTTACCGGCTGCGGCAAACTGACATACCTCACCGATGTTGGAAGCCTTAGAAGCCTGTCCACCTGTGTTGGAGTACATTTCTGTATCAAATACCATAACATTGACATTCTCACCCGATGCAAGTACATGGTCGAGACCGCCAAATCCGATATCGTAAGCCCATCCGTCACCACCGAATATCCATACAGACTTCTTGGCAAGGTAATCCTTCTTTGCAAGTACATCATGTGCAAGCTCGTTGTCAGCCGGAAGCTTCTCAAGCTCTGCGACAAGCTTCTTTGCTGCCGGTGCGTTGAGCTTGGTGTCATTCTTTGTATCAAGGAACTCTGCTGTAGCTGCCTTTAACTCATCTGTAGCCGCATCAGAAGCCACAAGCTCATTTAACTTCTCAAGAGCCTGCTCTCTTAACACCTTCTGTCCAAGATACATACCAAAGCCGTGCTCTGCATTGTCCTCAAAGAGTGAATTAGCCCAAGCCGGACCCTTCTTTGAATCCTTGTTGACAGTGTATGGCGATGTAGCCGCCGGACCGCCCCAAATTGATGAACAGCCTGTCGCGTTGGATATGTACATCTGCTCGCCAAAAAGCTGTGTTATAAGTCTTGCGTAGGATGTCTCCGCACAGCCTGCACAGCTTCCTGAGAACTCGAGGAGCGGCTGGTTGTACTGTGAACCGATAGGTGTCTTGTCCGTAAATACAGGCTTCAATTCCTTCTTGCCTACATTCTCAACAAGATAGTTAAATACCGGCTGCTCTGCCTCCTGTGACTCTCTAGGAACCATCTTTAACGCGCCCTTTGCAGCCATAGGACATACAGTCACACACTCGCCGCATCCCATACAGTCAAGAGGAGATACCGACATTGTAAACTTCATTCCGTCCGCTGCGGCATGCTTTGCGTCGGAAAGCTTTATGTTCTCAGGTGCAGCGTCAACCTCAGCCTGATTTAAGATAAATGGTCTTATTGTCGCATGTGAACATACAAATGCACAGCTGTTACACTGTATACATGCCTCCGGGCTCCACTCAGGAACCATTACGGCTGTACCACGCTTCTCATATGCGGAAGCACCTGTCTCAAACTGTCCGTCAGCGATATCCTTGAACGCTGATACAGGAAGGCTGTCACCATCCATAAGTCCTATAGGGTCAAGAAGTTCATTTACCATCTTTACAGTTGCAGGACGACCTGTTCTCTCAACAGCCTTGTTCTCTGCCACTGCGTCAGCCCACTCAGCCGGAACCTTTACCTCATGGAGTGCATCGACACCCGCATCAATAGCCTTGTAGTTCATCTCTACGACAGCGTCACCCTTCTTGCTGTAGGACTTCTTTGCTGCCTCCTTCATGTACTGTACAGCCTGCTCGATAGGCATTACATTTGCAAGTCTGAAAAATGCCGACTGGAGAATTGTGTTCGTTCTCTTGCCCATACCAATCTCAATAGCCTTGTCGATGGCGTTGATTGTGTAGAGCTTGATATTGTTCTTTGCAATGTACTGCTTTGCTGCTGCCGGCATGTGCTCGTCAAGCTCCTCATCCGTCCACTGGCAGTTGATGAGGAAAATTCCGCCCGGCTTTACGTCCTGAACCATCTTGTAACCCTTTGTAACGTATGATGGGTTATGGCATGCCACAAAATCAGCCTGATTTATATAGTAAGGGCTCTTTATCGGCTTGTCTCCGAAACGAAGATGGCTGATTGTTATACCGCCCGTCTTTTTGGAGTCGTACTGGAAATATGCCTGAACATACTTATCCGTGTGGTCACCGATAATCTTGATAGAGTTCTTGTTAGCGCCGACAGTTCCGTCACCGCCAAGACCCCAGAACTTGCACTCAACCGTACCCTTAGCTGCGGTGATAGGTGCCGGCTTAACCTCAGGAAGTGAGAGATTTGTCACATCATCCACGATACCGATTGTAAATCTTGACTTAGGCTCGTCCTTCTCAAGCTCCTTATATACTGCAAATATCGATGAAGGTGGTGTATCCTTAGAACCAAGTCCGTAACGTCCGCCTGTCACAACGACATCGTTCATTCCCGCTTCTCTGAGCGTTGCTGCCACATCGAGGTAGAGCGGCTCTCCGAGTGAACCAGGCTCCTTTGTTCTGTCAAGAACCGCAATCTTCTTAACACTCTTTGGAAGAACCTTTAAAAGTGCCTTTGGTGACCATGGACGGTAAAGTCTTACCTTTACAAGACCTACCTTCTCACCCATAGCGCCAAGATAATCTATTACTTCCTCGGCAACATCGCACACAGAACCCATAGCGATAATCACTCTGTCCGCATCCTCCGCGCCGTAGTAGTTAAACAAGTCGTAGTTAGTTCCGAGCTTGTCATTTACCTTCTTCATATACTTCTCAACAACGGCAGGAAGCTCGTCGTACACTGAGTTACATGCCTCCCTGTGCTGGAAGAATACGTCTCCGTTCTCATGTGAACCTCTCATAGCCGGGTGCTCAGGATTGAGTGCATGTGCCCTGAACTCCTCAACAGCCTCCATGTTGCACATTTCCTTGAGGTCGGCGTAATCCCACTTCTCAATCTTTGAAATCTCATGTGATGTTCTGAAACCGTCAAAGAAATTGATAAACGGAACCTTTCCCTCTATGGCAGCAAGATGTGCCACAGGGCTCAAATCCATAACCTCCTGTGGGTTGGACTCTGCGAGCATTGCAAAACCTGTCTGACGACATGCGTACACATCGCTGTGGTCGCCGAAAATGTTGAGTGCCTGTGTCGCAACTGTTCTCGCTGACACATCAAACACACAAGGAAGCTGCTCTGCTGCAATCTTGTACATGTTCGGTATCATAAGCAAAAGACCCTGTGATGCCGTGAATGTAGTTGTGAGCGCACCTGCCGCGAGTGAACCGTGAACTGTTCCCGCTGCACCTGCCTCGGACTGCATCTCTGTCACCTTGACAGTGTTTCCAAAAATGTTCTTTCTTCCCGCCGCTGACCACTGGTCAACCATATCCGCCATAGGGCTTGACGGTGTGATAGGATATATTCCCGCTACTTCTGTGTAGGCGTAGGCTACATGTGCTGCGGCAGTATTTCCATCCATTGACTGTTTTTCTCTGGACATACTAATTCCTCCTATTGTTTATAAAAATTTTATAATTCGTTAGACCAAAAACGCGCAGACCCTCAAACAGTCTCCGCGTATATTTATATTTTACCACATGTATCTTTAATTGTCAAACCCCAGTCATACAGTATACTATATTTTTATACAATTTCACTCCATTTCTTCTATTATAAAAATATAAATGCTTTCTTTGCAATTTTATTTTAACTATTTATGGAAGTGCATAACTAGAATTTTATGTTGAATAGTTGTGCAATTTCAAGTACACTGTCAGACATTTTTGAAGGCGTAATAGCTTGTCATGTAAACTAATTACTTATTGTCTGTATTTTAGCCAATTATGTATCCCTACGTTTTCAAATGAGTGTATTAATTCGGCAAAGTCCAACTAATGCAAGTACTGAAAGTGCACTATCAAAATTGCTCAACATCCGGTAAAACCACTGTGAATGTACTGCCACTCCCCTGCTCACTCTCCGCAACAATTTTTCCTCCATGTGCCTGCACAATCGCCTTTGCAATGGTAAGCCCTATTCCGGCTCCTCCGGTTCTGCGATTTCTCGATTTATCGGTTCGGTAAAAACGCTCAAAAATCAATGGCAAATCTTCCTCTGGTATTCCAATTCCTTCATCCTGCACCCGCAGCGACACCGCATCTGCATTTTTTTCTATACTAATGCGAATTGTCCCGTTTTCATTGGAGTATTTTACGGCATTAGATACCAGATTTATTATCACCTGCTGCATTTTATTTTTATCTACACACGCAAAAACATCATCGCCTGTCACAACACACTGTATATTTTTGTTTTTCATCTGCAATTCAAAATTTTTTACCGCAGCCTGAACCATCTCCAACAAATTTTCTCTCGTCCTGTCAAGCTTCAAATTTTCATTTTCGACCTGTCTTAACCGCTCTAAATCCGACACAAGTTTTGATATTCGCTGTAGTTCATCGTAGCAGTTCTGCAAGCGCTCTGTCGTGGGTTCCCATACGCCCTCTATAATTGCCTCCAAATAAGAAGACACGTTGGCAAGCGGTGTCCTCAGCTCATGTGCGACATCCGAGGTAAGACGTTTGCGGATATTTTCCTGATTTTCCAACGACACTGCCATGTGATTTACAGCGTGTGATAAGTTATCAAGCTCTTTTGTTTTTACGCCCTCCTCAAACCGTATACTGTAATCTCCATCCGAAATTTTCTTTGTTATCTCGACTATCTTCGCAATCGGCTTTGAAAGGCTTCCTGCAAGGAACACCCCCATGACAACCGCCATAAAAAGAGAACCTATTCCCACCACCGCCAAAATTTGATTTAGCGCTTTTATAAACTGAAAATCATTCTCATTAAGGTAATAAGGACTGTAATAACTGACATCAAGAAAACCAATCACCACATCGCCCTGCTTTAAATCATATCTGTGTGTGACAAAATCCCCATGAATTTCAGGAAATTTTTCCCGCATCTGCGATGAAATATCCTCCATCATCTGTGAGCACAGCGTCATATCATGGTTCTGTGCATCCCATAAAATATCATTTTCTGCGTTATACAGCTTCAAAATATACCCTTCGCTCAGAGTGTACATTCCAAAACCATGTACATAGTCAAGGTTCCATCCGCCGGATGTATCATCATATTGGTGGGCTAGGCTTAATGCCATCTCTTCTGCTTTCTTGTTCTGCTGTTCCTTTATGTAATTTTCAAACCGCCTGTTTATCAAAAAATTAGATACAACACTGACTAAAGAAATTACAACCAGCACAACAAACGCATATCTCACCGCAATTATGGTTCTAAGGCTATAATGTCTCACATTTTGTCCCCTCCAAACTTATATCCTATACCATGCACAGTCTTGACATAGACCGGATTTTTAGGGTCATCTTCTATCTTTTTTCTTAGATTTTTAATATGTGTATCAATCACGCGGTCATATCCGTCAAATTCCGGCTCAAACGCCAGTTCTATCAACTCATCCCTTGTAAAATTCTTTCTCGGGTGCTTGATGAGCGCGGACAAAATTTTCCACTCTATCGGTGTGAGCGAGCGCAGTTCTCCATTTTTATAAATCTCACTGTGCTCAAAATCCACCACAAGGTCGTTGTCGTTCCATGAATATTTTGACGCTAACGGCATGAAAGAATTGGATGAACGCCTGATGACTGCCTGCATTCTGGCATACAGCTCCTTTAGACTGAACGGCTTTGTAACATAGTCATCCGCCCCGATTGTAAGCCCGCAAAGCACATCTTCCTCCTGTGTTTTTGCCGTGAGCATGATGATTGGCACTCTGGATTTCTTTCTAAGCGTCATGCAGATTTCCTCCCCGCTGATATCAGGAAGCATCAAATCTAAAATCACAAAGTCAATATTTTCCCGCTCAAAAATCGCAAGGGCGCTTTTACCAGTATCCGCCGGGAACACCTTAAATCCCTGCTTTTCCAGATACGATGCCACTGCCTCCCTTATCATCGCCTCATCATCCACCACAAGAACCACCAGCATATTTTTCACTCTCCATCAAAAAATATTTCTTACATGATACCATCACTTTCACACATAGGACAAGTCACACAAGTTATATTTTTTAATTTTTACAGCAAATCAAAATAGCTATTCTTAGTTTACTGCTGTCTTAACATATCAAAAGTGACTTATACCATTCACCACTTATTGCTCTCACAATAAAATCAAGTGACTTTCTTGATTGTATTCAAATTTATTGCCCACAGCATCCGCAAAAAGGCATAGCAAAATCATCTGCATCCTCCTGCGCGCTCTTTTGGTTGTCCTCTTCCTTTATATCTTCCATTGCTTCTATATCAGAACCGTCTGAGTCCGTCACAAAAATATTTCCCCTAATCATTCCCATCCAGCAGCTATATCTTACAGTGCCCGTCTTATCCGGCTCAAATTCTATTACATTTTCTCCCTCATGGAAAGTGTACTCTATGCCATAGTCACGGATAATC
The DNA here is from genome assembly GCA_050874385.1 of Eubacteriales bacterium. Classification (GTDB taxonomy): domain Bacteria; phylum Bacillota; class Clostridia; order Lachnospirales; family Lachnospiraceae; genus CAG-882. The sequence goes on along the minus strand of JBNMKO010000018.1, from coordinate 2,557 downwards.
ATCTTGTAGTTACATCCGTTGAGACTGCCCTGTGCTACATCAATCACCCATTTTACAGGAACATCTGCCTGCACCGTTATATCAGGATATCTTCCTGATGACAAACTGCTGTTTATGACCTGCTTTCCATCTTCAAGCTCAATATCACTATCCGAAATCGTCCCCTCACTATTTGACTTTGGCAGTAAATTATAGACATCTAAGCCGCTCAATGAGCTGCCCTGTGACAGCATGGCAAGTCCAAGAATTGTCACCATAACCGCCCCCACCGTCATCGCCTTGTTCATAAATTTTCTGCCAAGCGCCGACACAATAGAACCCAAGCCCATCATTAACGGCACTGTTCCCAAGCTGAATAAAAACATGGACAATGCCCCCGCAAACGGATTTCCCGCCGCCAAAGCTACAAGCCACATGGACTGCAAAGGTCCACACGGCATAAAACCATTTAATACCCCAATCCAAAAAGGACGCTTACTTTTCGCTCTTTCCTTTCCTATTTTGCCCGCAAGAGATTTCGGCATGCGAATAGTAAATTTACGAAGCGCCGGAAAAAGATTGAGCATATTTATTCCCATAATTACCATGAGCAGACCTGCAATCAATTTAATAATTCCCTGCACAAAAATCGGTATCCCAACCTTAGTGCCCACCCCAAACAAGCCTCCGACTGCTCCAAGCACAAGACCTGTCATAGTATATGAAAATACACGCCCCATATTGTATTTTAAGGTCGGTAACAATATGGACAATTTTCCTTTTTTTCTTTCTCTCTGAATATTTCCCGAAGGAAGACACTGTGACATGTTTATTCCGCCGCACATTGCAATACAGTGAACAGATGTAAGCATACCGATAACAAAAAGCATGCCATAACCCATTTTTGAGTCAGCAACACGGCTTGGAACCAACATATTCAAAATTCCAAGCGATTGCAACAGTGCATACAGCGACAAGATGATTGCCAGCATATAAAATGCTCTCGCAATATCTTTTTTCTTTCGCTCTGCACCGGACAGCACTCTATAATTCATCCGCTCTATCACATTTACAATTTCATCCAACAAAATCCTGTCTGCATCATATTCAACATCCGCCGTACCATTATTGTAACTTACTCTTGCATATAAAATACCTTCCGTCTGTCTCAGTTCTTTTTGAATTCTAGTCTGGCAATTTACGCAAGTCATCCCTCTTACATAGAGTTTTTTACGTCTCCTATCCATTTCAGCCTCCTACTTACCACCATGTTTCCTGCAATTTAACATATATATGTGTGGTTTTTATGTGGATTTTGGCTGTAAGAGAATAAAATTATCAGTGAGTACTAAAGAATAATAAGTTTGAAAAATTGGAATTTATCGTGCTCTTTACATAGATAAAATTTCAATTTTCCCCTTAGGAACTTACTGAATCGCATTACTTAATCATAGAATAAAAATAAACAGCGTTATATTATTTGCAATTAGCGCTTCGTCTCATCTCTCGCTTAGCTTTAATTTTTCCTAAAAGTCCGGAAAGATACATTGCAAGGACTATCAGCATACCAAAATCTAATCCAAGACCTGCACTTGCCACTCTTTCATAGACGCTTCCAGGTGTATCCAGTCCTGTAATTTCAATAATCACAAATGCAATCATTCCTATTATCGCAATAACTGTAAGTACCAATAACCGTCCTTTTATTTTTTGATTAATTGTCTCTGCATAATCAGATAATTTTAATACGGTTTCTTTTACCTCTTTTTCCATAATCTCGCTTTTCCTTTCGCCATTGATGATTTCAGGAATACTTACATCAAAAATTTCTGCAATATCAACTAATAAACTAATATCTGGCATATTGGTTCCTGTCTCCCAACGAGATACAGTTCTTCCAGATACATATAGCATTTCAGCAAATTCTTCCTGTGTAATTCCTTTTTCTTTGCGAAGTTCTTTCAAAAAACTTCCTATCTTCTTTTGGTCCATGAGAACTTCCTCCTTTCATCAACATACTAACTTAATTCCCAAATATATGACACGACATAAAACGAGAAAATGCCGTATTTATGCTACTGGACAACTCTGTCTAGTGATTTTACACTACGTTAAACTTATAAAATATCAATCAGTTAAGTCTATACTCTTTTCTAACTTACAATGCCTTACCATAAATGGCAATGTAATTATAATTCTTCCCTTTTCGGGCAAAACAAAAGAGCCTGAATGCCTTATTTTTAAAGGCTTTCAGGCTCATAAGGAGCAGGGGATGAGAGAATCGAACTCCCGCCAAAGGTTTTGGAGACCCCTATCATACCATTTGACCAATCCCCTATGTATTTATAAAAGCTACCTTCATACTATATCATATCTAGGTAGCTTCGTCAATAACAATGTTGTTCCTTCAAAACCACACATTAAACAATCAGATATTTTTAACCTGAACCATTTCTGGTCAAGCCCTCGACCTATTAGTATTGGTCAGCTGCAAGCGTTGCCGCTCTTCCACCTCCAACCTATCTACCTTGTCGTCTGCAAGGGGTCTTACTGCCTAAGCAGGGATATCTCATCTTGA